>JBJHCR010000590.1:0-1505 GCA_050486105.1 Vulcanimicrobiota bacterium | reverse complement strand
CAACGTGGTTTGCTATACCTTCATTGTAGGGCTCTTTCATCCCCAACCTCCTGCCGGTTTATCCCGGCGCATCTCTGTTGACATTCAGCGTTTCAAGCTGCGCGAAGCAGATTTTCTCTCTCCGGAAGTGTCTTTTTGAGCCTAGTACCCGTGAGTACTTAAGCAAAAAGGCGCTTTCGGAGAGGGGAAATAAGCGAGTGCAGCCGGGGACCCGGGGACCCGCCTGCGGGTGACGGGTGAAAGGTTGAATGTCAACAGGCCCTAGCCAAATGAGAGGGCCCTGAAGTGCGAGACTTGGAAATATATACTTAAGGATAGCCCCAGCATCTACTTCCGAGGAATAGCATCCGAATGCCCTTTGAGGCATAATGTGTTCAGAGGCGCCAGGGAGTTCAACTTGAAACTCCGGGCCTAGGTAAATCGAATTCATGAGGCCAGACCACAAACGTTTCTGGACTCAGGTGAAACAAGTGAATAGGTAACGCTTCGCTCCTCCCACAGATCAGAGCGAACACCAGGAAGGACCACGGCTCCAGCTGTAAGGTCCTTCCTGCCTTAGGAGACTGCAACGACGATGGCCTGGGCTCTCAAGTCTCGAAGCTTGTTCTCTGACAATCAAGGCGATGGACTCGCTTTGCCAAGGACTTTTACACAGCACGGAAAACCGCCTTAGACTCTAGTCATGGCAAAACCTCAGCGAGCATTCTGGCAGCGAAATCGGCCCGTGGTGATCACGGTTCTCCTGATCCTTTGCACCGTTGTGGTCTTTTTTGCCCCTCGGATCATCATTCTGGTGGAAGCCGGAGAAGCGGGAGTCAAGTTTCGCCGTTTCTTGGGTGGTGTGGTGCTCACTAGGGTATATGGCGAAGGCATCCACCTGATCTTCCCTTGGGACAGCATGACCGTCTATAACGTCAGGATCCGGGAGCATCCTATCAGCTTTGACGTGTTGACCGAAAATGGACTCTCGGTGCATCTCAACGTCTCGGTCCGTTATCACCCGAATTATGATACCCTCCCCACCCTCCATCAGCGGCTCGGGCCGGACTACGAAGAGAAGGTGGTCTACCCTTTGGTGACCGCTGCGGTCCGAAGTGTGGTGGGGAAGTACCGTGCTGATGAACTCTACGCCTCAACCAAGCCGGTAGAGCGCGAAGTCAACCGAACGGTGGGGGCGGACCTGGGCAGCTATTTCGTAGGTCTCGACAGTGTGGTGATCGAGACCATCACTCTTCCCCCGTACATCAGGCAGTCCATCGAATACAAGGAACAACAGCGCGAACTTCTAGAAGCCTATCAATACATCATCCGACTCGAGCAACAAGAAGCGGCGCGCAAGGAGATCGAGGCCTTCGGTTGGAGCAACTTCAACACCGTAGTGGGCCGCTCCCTTTCCCAGAATCTTCTCCAGTGGCGTGGAATCGAAGCCACTACCACCCTAGCCAAGTCCCCAAATTCCAAGGTCGTGGTGATCGGAAACAGTCAAGGCTCGCTGCCGGTGATCC
>JBJHCR010000589.1:0-1572 GCA_050486105.1 Vulcanimicrobiota bacterium | reverse complement strand
GTGTTATTACATCTACGCACCCTTCATGGAAAGGCATAACATGCCTTTAATTCATACATTTGCAGCACTCATGGCGAGGGCGCATTGCATGCTTAACTGCATGCTGCGCGATCACGGCATCCGAAATGGCGCATGATCAAACCGCCATCTGCGCGCTCCCGCCAAAGTGACTTCGCGCCACCACACCGCAAAATGCCTACACAAAGCCCACTCCATGACGTTAAGCTATCAGTAACATTTTGACACGGCTGCGGCAATGCTTCGAATCTTGGCTCCCTTCGAGCCTGCGATCCTGATCTTCATCGGGGCCAAAATGCTGGCCGAGAAGATCATTGATTTTCCGGTCATTGTGGACCTCGGGGTGATCGCAGTGCTCTTGGGGGGCTCTATGCTTGCATCCGTCCTCATTCCAAAGAAGGTCAAGACGGGGGTTGACATCGAGGACGGCTCCGAGAGCCCAAACGGAGCGGTCGAGGAAGCCCTTTCGGGGCTGCATGCTGAGCCCGATTCGGAAGAAGAGACTTCATCGTGAGGCTGGTGATTCTGGGGCTTGTGTTACTCGCGATGCCGGTTCAAGCGCAAAAGGTCTGGTACTATCCCGGAGAGTTGGCCAAAGCTTTCGTCAATCCTTATTTAACTCCAGGCCGGGCTCTCCAGGGAGATTGGACCGACCGATTCGACGGACAGTTGGTGTTCTGGCAGGGTCGAGCCCAGGCTGTTCGGCCCACCCCGCCCCAGAGGCTGCAGTTGGAAACTTCCGCAGGAAAACTGGAGGTTCAGTTCACTCGAGAAGTCAAGAATCTTCAAGGAGATCGGGAAGGAGCGACGGTGGCCGTCAAAGGTCATCTTCGGCGCACTCCAGCTGGAACGATTTATCTCGAAGGGCGTTCTGTCGTTCCTTGGCGACCGGCTGGCGGATTTGCCCATGGTCAATGCCTGGTGGAGCAATGGGTGGATTTTAGCCGACCAGAACTCTCGAATGAGACTCGCGCAAAGGTCGTCAGGTCGTTGAAACGAGCCGCTTCTGAGGCCGGAGTGGATCCCTTATTTCTCACAGCTTTGGTGCAGATCGAGTCGGGCTTCGACCCTGAAGCTGTCTCGGTGAGTGGAGCCTTGGGTCTGGGACAGCTGATGCCGTTCACCGCTGCGGAACTAGGCGTCAATCCTCACGATATCGAGGACAATCTCAGAGGAAGTGCCCGTATGATAGGCGGTCTTCTTCAGCGCTACGAGCACCGTCCGGACGGGAAAGCCTTGGCCCTTGCCAGTTATAATGCCGGTCCCAATCTGGTCTCCCGAATCCAACGGGTGCCTTCTTACGAGCAGACCATCAACTACGTTTATTTCATCGGCAGCCTCTATGAGTCCTTAAAGCGTTCCCTTTAGGGGGCGCGCTTTTCTGCCTCTCGGTGGAGATAAAGGGACAGGCTGAAGTAGTAGATTGGGTAGAAGAGAGAACTCGCCAACCACCAGTCCGGCAGAGCCTCCGGATAAAACACCAAGGCCACGGTTTGCAAAGCCCAAACGGACCCCAGAATCAGAGTGGTGAGGCGATAGGGCTTGGTCTTGCTG
>JBJHCR010000588.1:0-1575 GCA_050486105.1 Vulcanimicrobiota bacterium | reverse complement strand
ACCTCGTAAGGCTCAAGCGAGTGTTTCAAAATGTTGACCAAGTCTAAGGCGTTGCTGCTGTTTTCACGGCGGTAGGCTGCGGCCAAGAGTTCGATGGAGCGATAACCCAGAAGGGCCATCTCTCCTGCCTCTTGCACGATTCTATTCTTACGGATAGCGCTCTCGCGAAAGCGCTCCAAGAACTGCAGATAGTCCGGATCGGTGGACCGTAGGTCCTGCACCGAAAGCATGGCCAACTCCTCGGCATCATCTCCTAGGTTCTGACGCAGCCAGGTTGAGTCGGCGACATCCACCGAAAGGAGTTCGGCGGAGACCCTCATCTGTCGAAGATTCTGAATTAGGGGAACGGTACCCGGCAGTTCGGACATCAAGATGATCACATCGACATCCATGGCACCTGAATTTGCGATCATCGGTCGATAATCGGTGGACCTTTCCGCCGAAGGCAGGAAAGCTTGGATGAACAGAGTTTCGATCTCAAGAGGAGGCAACTCAGCACCTTCGAGGGCTTGGGAAATGGTGAGATCATCGGCAACTCTTCCTTGAAGGAAGCAATCTTGGATAAAGTCGGCGATGGCGGCGGGGTCACGGGTTACTCCGGCCTGGAGGTAGGGGTTTCTCTGCAACTGCTGCAGTTTGAGGTTAGGGTTCAGGTTGCCTTGGTTTATGGCGCTCTGAAGCTGGCCGGCTGCCTGAATCAGCTCGTTCTGACGCTCCATTTCTTCGAATAGGACGCTGGCCTGTCGCTGGCCGTCAGGAGAGGTGCCCTCGAAAAAGATCCCAACTTTCAGTTTGTCTGGGAGGTCGGCCTTGAGCTTATGAAGATCCCGGGCCGTTTTGCGAGCGTAGTGGATCAGGCTGGGCTTCAGTTGCAGTATATACTGGGAGCGAAAGGATTTCTCTAACGGGGTGTGGACCGAAGCCATGAAGGCCACCCCTTGGACTTCACAGATGACCATCGCTTCGCTGATTTCTTTTTCACTGCCCGAACCGATGATCGCTACCAGGTCTCGATTCATGGCCAGACCACCAACCTGCCTTCTGGAGCCGACACGGAGATCGGGGGACAGTTGCCTTGGATGGAGACGAAGCTGCCGGACCGGGCCGCCGTCCGAGACCAGACCTGCCGAGTTGATTTCATCGACAGCGAGTTCGGCTGCGGTCAGGAAGCTGTCGTCGCCGGCCATCCCCCATAAAACTCCGATTTCCAACGGAGCACCTTGAAGTTGGTTTAGGCCGGCCCGCTTCGCTCGGGCGTCACGACGGGTGTAGTAAAAATTGTGAAAGAAAGCTCCGTAGATGATGTAGAGGAGGAGGAGGGCCAGGAAAACGAGGACCACCTTCCCGGCGTACGGCTGATGTTTACGACGCGCACTCACGGGGCACTCGGGCTGGTGAGCTCTTCGGGAATGACGGGAGCAGCGGGTACTTGGGTTGGCTCAGGCTGGGGCGCCCGAGAGGGGGGAGCCGGCGCCGGAGCCCGCCCGTCGCTTCTTCCAGGCTCCTCGGTGTCGCTCAAGATTCCTGGAGGAAGCAGGAGGTCAGGGGGCGAGGAGTTGGGATTTGGTTGACTTC
>JBJHCR010000587.1:0-1715 GCA_050486105.1 Vulcanimicrobiota bacterium | reverse complement strand
GATCCTGGATCTCCAACGACGATTGAACGCAACTTCGATCGTTATCACCCACGATCTCAAAGGTGCTTATCTCATTGCTGACAAGATCTTGATGATTCACCAGGGTCGGGCCGTCTTTTACGGAACTCCAGACCTGTTTCAGACTACCGACGATCCTTACGTGGTTCAATTCCGCGAAGGAGAGATGGAAGGGCCTATCCGGGTTTAAACCCCGGACTGAGGCGAGATAAGAGGAACACCCATGGAACTCAATCCAGCAGCAAAAGTCGGAGTAGTGACAGTCGTCGCTGTCTTGCTATTTCTCCTTTCCATGTCCCAAATTGGAAGCTTTGGACGTGGGGACGGTCCGGAGTACCGCGTTCTCTTCGAGGCCGTCGGGGGGCTTCAGGAGCGAGCTCCGGTGCATTTGGCCGGCGTGCCGGTAGGTTTCGTAAAGCGCTTGGAACTGGCCGAGAACAATAAAGTTCAGGTCACAATTCAAATGACCCGAGACAACGTCAATCTCTATCGAGCAAGAGATCCGGAAATCGACCCACCAAACAGCTATTATGTCTACACCATCACCGGTAATCTCATGGGGGACAAGTGGCTTGAGATCAAGCCTGGTCCCGTTTTGCCCAATGAAGAACCTTTGGCCCGGGGATCGCTCGTCATGGGGGTGTCTCCCGTAAATCTCGACGACCTGGCACGTGAAGGTAGCGCGGTCATGGTGGAGTTTCGAAGTTCGGTCGAAGCCTTGAATGCGCTGGTGGCCGACGAAAAATTCCAAGACGATATCAAACTTACCGTGAACAACTTCCAAGAGATCTCCGACAACCTCAGGGGTGTCAGCGCCGACACTCGAGTGATGGTGGCGGGACTCAACGATAGAGTCAACCGACTTTCGGATTCCCTGGAGACGGTGGTGGCTCACGTGGACCAAACCGTGCTGGCCTTTCAGGATGATGCCCGAGTTGTAGGCAGCGACCTTCGTCAGTTCTCAGGCACAGCCACCATTATGCTCGAAGCCAACCGCGGACACGTGGACACTATTGTCATGAATCTCCGTGACACCTCTATCTCGGTGAAGAATGCCATGCGAGCGGTGGAGTCTTTGGCCGAGAACGAAGAACTCAACGAAGACGTGATCCAGGCAGTGCGGAATCTGCGACGGACTTCCGAGGAACTTCAAGGAATCGCTGCCGACATCCGCAGTATCACCGCCGATCCCGAAGTCCAAGGGGACTTGCGAGAGACCGTGGTTAATGCCAAGGAAGCTTCAGCCTCAGCTTCCCGGGTCATGGGCAAGGTGGAAGGCTTCACCTCGGGTGCCGGAACGGGCAAGTTGTTCGGCTTGGAGGCCGAGCAGCAGTGGAATTTGAAAAACGGTCAGGCTTCCACTAACATCAACGCTTATCTCATGCCGAATGGGCCCTACGGTGCCAAGCTCGGAGCGGATTCCATCGGAAACGAGAACCTGATCAACGTCCAAGCTATGCGCAATTGGGAAAACTACCGCTTGCGAGCCGGCATCGTTCGCTCTCAAGTGGGTCTGGGGGCCGATGCCCGGCTGTTCAATAAGAAGCTCGAGTTGAACTTGGACGTCTACGACACCAGAGACCCTCAGGTGGATTTGTTGGGCAAGTATCTCTTTGGTGATGACTTTTACATTCAAGGCGGAGTCCGCAACATCTTCAGCACTGGAGGAGTGCGCCGGCCTGAGGGAGCGTATCCGG
>JBJHCR010000586.1:0-1715 GCA_050486105.1 Vulcanimicrobiota bacterium | reverse complement strand
ATGGTTTGAGGGCCACCGCCTATCAAGGCGAAAGCGAAATGAAGATCAGCCTCACCCCCGGTCAGTTGACCCTAAACCTCTTGGACCTGAGCGTCGATACGGGAAGCGACGTGGTCGGGACCGCTCGAGTCACGGGTGACCTGGTTTACTCTCCGAGCAGTCGAGAGGGCGAAGGAGCTTTACGATTGGTGGTTCCAGAGTTGAGGTTGGCCCTCCCAATTCCCGAAACTTCGGTCGAAATCGGTTCCAGCTTTGTGATTCGCAGCATAGGTGAGCCCGATCAACCCAGAACCGGGGTTTCCGCCGAGATCAAGCTGCTCAGCGGGGACAACCTATTCACCGCCAATGGGACAGTTTCGCTTGAGGGGCAACCCCCACCGAATTCTCCTGAACTCAACGGGAATCTTCGCTTTGAAGCCCCTACGGTTCGGGGTACACTCCGCTTGGGTGGAACTTGGGATAAACCTGTGACCAGCATTATTCCCAACTAATAGGAGAGAACTGAAAAGGGTGCTCGAACCCTCAAAGGTTCCAGAGAAATTTTGACTGCTAAAGGATAGACCTCTAAAGGAAGAGAGTCGAGGAAGGTTAGAGACAATGGGTTTCGCGAGTATAGGACGTTCAGGAAGGATTCTCGCCTTGCTGCTGCTTTCGACAGTGGCCGTGCTTGGCCAACCCCCCCAGCCACCCCCCCCTCAAGAAAGGCTGATCAACCAACAGGTGTCTGAGGCCTTACGCTCTGGTCAGGTGACTCTGAACTACGAGAATCTCGACATCCGCCTCCTGGGTCGCCTCATGGCAGAGCTGACTGGGCGAAACATCGTATTTGACCAGAACGTCCAGGGTCGGATCACCGTAGCGTCCTCTCGACCGGTGAGCTCTGAAGAGGCCTGGCAGATTTTTCGGCTCGCCTTGGAACGCTACAACTATGGAATCGTAGAATCCGACGGGGTGAGCCAAATCCTTCCCTTGAAAGACATTCGCAAGTATGCCCCGGTGCTCAAGAATCCCGGCCCGATCCGAACGGGAATGTCCGTTGGAGTCTTAATTTTTCAGCACGCCGACGTGAACCTCATGCAGAACGCCCTTCGACCTTTGCTTTCCGACATTGGGGAACTCCAGGCCTACGTTCCGGGCAAAGCCATCGTGGTTTCAGACCGAGGTCCCATGGTGGAGCGGATCGCGGCGACCGCCAGACACCTAGACCAATCCCATACCGACAGCCTGGTCTCGGTGAACTTTCCAAAGTATGCCGAAGCCGTCGAGATCGCTCCCATACTCGAAGAGTTGATCAACCCTCAAGGGATTCAGCCCGATCAGAGAACCACAGTCCGAGCCTTTCAACCATCTAATGCCGTACTTATCTACGGACTGCCCGAGAAGATCACCAAAGTCAAATCCATGTTGATTCGGATCGATGTGCCCTCGGCCGCCCCCGAGGACGTCCAAGAACCCCGGTTCTACGTCATCCAATTGCAGAACGCGAACGCCGAGGATATGGCGATCATCCTTTCTGAGATGCTCTCGGAAAAATCCGATTTGCAACAAGAGCGATTGGAGCGCAATCCTCAGCTTGCGCGGCAAGCTCGAGCTCAACAAAGGCGTGGTCAGCCAGCAGCTGACGCCACCACCGCGGAAGGAACGACCAGAACCGATTCTGGTGACGGAGACGGTGGCGTGAGCATTCCCTTTCTTTCCAGTAAGGTCTCCGCCGA
>JBJHCR010000585.1:0-1774 GCA_050486105.1 Vulcanimicrobiota bacterium | reverse complement strand
TCGATGAAGGGCTCGTCTCGAGGGTCCTCTGGGAAAGGACAATCCTTGCTGGAGCCGTCATGGCTTTGGGGACGCTCTACGTGTTCTATGAAGCTTACTCCAGCACTGGGGATCTCACGGCCGCCCAAACCTTAGCGCTTCATACCATGGTGATTTTTCAGATTTTTCACGTAGGCAATGCACGTTCGGAGCGAAGATCGGCCTTTACAGTCAACCCCTTTTCCAACATTTTCCTCTTTATTGCTGCCGGTCTGGCTTTGGTGGTCCACTTGAGCGCAACGACGTTCGCCCCAACTCAGGCGCTCTTACAGGTGAACGCTCTGCAGTTATCTTCGGTTCCCCATATTGTCTTAGTTGCCAGCAGCATTATTGTGGCCATGGAGTTCCACAAACTTCTCTGTCGTTGGCGCAGGAGTCTTTGAAAACCGATGCCTCAGAGGCTTTGCCCTACTTGGCTAGGATCAAGCGGGTTTGGGGGCAAGAAAAACCTTGTTTCCAATTTGGGCCAACGTTCAAGACTTCAGGACCGCCTGGCAATCGGACTCTCCCGTGGAGGAGTTCAGCATACTTACTCGGTTGACGGCTTACTGATCGCAAAGGGAGGAACGGGAACCCCGAGGGCCTGGGCGACAGCATGAATTTCTTGAGCCTCGACTTGAACCACCTCAAGGTCAGCGCCGGCAATGGCTACTAAGTAGTCCAGAATTTGGTCTTTGGCTTCGTCGTCGAGCCTCTTCTTGAGCGGATGAGCTATCTCGTAAGGAGAGGGAAGGTCATCTATATTGGCAAGGATGGCGTCGAAGGAGGCACGAGAGAATCCCGGGATCATTCTTTGCCCGACCTCCACCGCTAGGTCGATCTCTTCTTCGTCGATGACTCCGTCGGAGGCGATCAAAGATGCGGCGAGAGCGGCTGCGATACTAGAAGTATTGGTGTTCCAACTGGTCATAGTTGGAAGCCTTTCGAATTGCCACCTATCTCCCTGCTTTTGGACAATAAAACCTATTGGCCGATGTAGTTGTCTGGGGAGGTGCCATGGGTTCTAATGCTTCGACGAGCCTGCAGCCGAAGGAATTTCGCGTGCCAAGGACCCTAGAAATCAGGCTTGGACTGGAGCGGACTTCTTGGCTTTTACCAGCAGAACCGAGATGTCGCTCAAGCGAACCAGTCGATAGGCCACACTTCCTAGGAGGAAATGGCGAATCCCACTGATTCCGTGACTGCGCATGATGATCAGATCCGCTTTCTGGGTCTCTGCCCAGTCAGCGATAGCCTGAGCTGGGTCTGGACCGGCACTGATGTGGGTCTCGACCTCATAGCCCTTATCTTTAAATCTCTCCTTGATTTCTTGGAGGTAGAGTTCAGCCTTTTTCGCTTCCGATGCTTGGAGGTCGAGAATCTCTGTTGACGAGAGAACCTTGCCAGTGGGAGAGTTCAAGACCTTCTGCAACAGGAGGGTTCCCGTTTCTTCAAACCGGAGAAAACGATCTGCGGCGGACAAGGCATCCTCCGCATCCTTAGAGCCATCTAGAGGGACCAAGATTTTCATTCTAGGCTCTTCTCCGACGAGGAGCTTTATCCTTGGTTGACCTCTAGCAAGGCCATCATTCAGCAAATTTTCAGTCCTGTTAACTAAACTGTAGTGAGAAAAGCATAAAATTCCACTTTCGTTCCAGAAGGACCAATCATGCAGATACAGACTTCCCAGCAAATCGCTCCTCAAGTTCGAACCTCCCAATCGAACGAGCAGCCTAAGGTTGAGACAGCCTTAGGG
>JBJHCR010000584.1:0-1789 GCA_050486105.1 Vulcanimicrobiota bacterium | reverse complement strand
CCCTTTCGAGTACTTGAAGACTCTTCGAGAAATTTGCGACCAGCATGGGATTGTTTTGATCTTCGACGAGGTGCAGAGTGGGTTTTGTCGCACCGGCCGATGGGCAGCCTATGAGCACTCTGGAGTAACCCCGGACCTATCAACCTGGGCCAAAGCCATGGGGGGCGGATTCCCGATCTCGGCCGTCCTTGGAAAGGCTGAGATTATGGACGGAGCGCGCCCCGGCACTCTCGGAGGAACTTATGGGGGCAACCCCATTTCGTGTGCCGCAGCGCTGGCCACTATCAAGGTCATGGAAAGCGAAAATCTCAACGCCCGGGCCCAGCAAATTGGGGCCCAGATTGAGAACCGGCTTGGGGTTCTCAAAGATCAATGTCCGCAAGTCGTCGATGTCCGCGGCCTTGGCGCCATGATGGCCCTGGAGTTGTCAGAGTCCGTGACCAAGCTTTTACAAAAATGCCTCGAGCAAGGGGTTCTGGTCATCGGAGCGGGGGCCGAAGGACGCATTGTGCGCTTACTGCCTCCGTTGATTATCACCGATGACCAACTCCAACGAGGTCTGTCGGTATTAGCCGAGCAGACCTTGGAAGTCTTCGCCAAGGCTCCTGCCTGATCCTCAGGAGTTCAACTGTCTTACGATATCTCGCAGAGTTTCCGCAGCCTGATCCAGGTCGAAGCTATCCAACTCCTCCCTGAGACGGCTCAGTTGGGCCGATCCTACGGTGGCCGACAGCGCTCCTAGGATCGGCTCCAGACGTTCTGCCACCAGAGCGTCGCCTTCATCCAAGGCCCGGGCAATCTCTTCGAGACGCTCCCGAATTTCAGAGTTCGAAGCAGAGTCGTCTTTGCTCTCTTGAGCGATGGACTCCAGGCCTTCAAGTTCGGTAACCGCTTCTTTCAAGGCCGCAGTGAATTCCTCCAGAGCCGCTTGCATAACTTCTCCATCTGCACCTGAGCAATCGAAGGCTTCACAAGCTTGTTGAAGCCGAAGGGCTCCAAGATTCCCAGCCACACTCTTAATGGAGTGGGTGATCTTTTTGGCCTCGTCGAAATTTTCGGTCGCCGCGTTAGCGAGTTCCTCTCCGGAATTGCTATAGTTGTCACGGAAGCGCAAGAGCAACTTGCGATAAAGTCTTCGATTGTTGTTCAGCCTAGACAGACCGGTCACCATGTCGAAGCTCTGCAGTTCAGGGAGCTGAACTTCAACTTCAACTTCGCTCACTGTTCCTTCAACAGGCCTCAACCAGGCAGATAAGGCTCGGCCTAAGTGCTCGGGATCGATAGGCTTGGTGACGTGTTCGTTCATACCCACCTGCAAGCAACGCTCGCGGTCGCCGGCCATGGCGTGGGCCGTCATGGCGACAATGGGAAGGTCTCGAAAACGGTCTTGTGCCCGAATCCGCTTGGTGGCTTCGTATCCGTCGAGTACCGGCATCTGAATATCCATTAGGATCACGTCGTAGGACTGGTTTTCCTCAAGCAAGTCGAGGGCCGTTTGGCCGTCACCAGCGATGGTCACTCTAAGATTCATGGCCTCGAGAATCTCTTGAGCCACCTGTTGATTGATCTCGTTATCTTCAACCAGCAAGATGTTGCCCGACTCAAAACTCTTATAGGTGGGTTGCTTATGGTCGCGGAACACCATACTGCCCTCAGACTCTGAATCCAAGACCCTCATCACAGCGTCGAACAGCAGGGACGCGGTCACCGGCTTTATCAAGAAACCGTCGACTCCAACCCTCTCCGCTTGGGCCCGAACTTCTTCACGACCATAGTTGGTGACCATGAT
>JBJHCR010000583.1:0-1803 GCA_050486105.1 Vulcanimicrobiota bacterium | reverse complement strand
CAGTAAGGGTCTAAGGCCTGCACCTGTCCTTCGCTGCGGAAGAGAACGATCTCTTGGGAACCCAGTTGAGCTTGGCGAACTCCCCCTTCGGCAAGCTCGGAGCTCGCCGCCACCAAGTACCAGGCAGCGAGACTATTGGGGATACGCCAAGGCAAAGCAGCGTTCTGGTGAGAGGGTTTACTTGCGGCGTCCAATAAAAAAACCGATCAGCAAGCCCAGCAGCAGACCAAGCCCGCCCACCCATCCCAAGGTGCTTTTCATTTTTCCCACCACCGGGTTGTCGAACATGTTCACCGAGTAATGAAAGTTGGCGATCTTCCAACCCTCTTCGGTTTTCACCATGGCCGCCGACCACCTGGGGGTGACCTGAAACCTGGTTCCATCGGCGAGTGTGTACTCATCCTGGGAATGACCATAGGCTATGCCAAAGCTCGGGTCTGAGGCGTCCCCATGGGCTCCGTAGAGGATGGTCAGCTCATCCACTTCAAATTTGGTCTTGACCTCTTTCACCCGCGCGTCGGGGCCGGTCATCATCTCGTGGAAGTAGGACCTGATCTGCTCTTTGCCCCGGACCACATCTCCGTTCATAGTGGAAAACACCACCTCGGAGGCCACCCCATCCAAAAGCGAATCAATATCCAGCGCGTTCATGGCCTCTTCCATCTGCTGCCGCAGCCTGCGAAGCTCGTTGTGGGCGGGGTGCTCGGGCGCCTCGGCCTCAGCAGCAACCGCTTCCCCAGCAATGGGGGACGGGACGGCCTCGGGAGTGGGCGAAGCTTCTTGGGCGGCAGCCCAGGAGCAGAGCAACATAAACCAGCAAACCAACAGTCTCTTCATAGCCACCTCTTAAGAAGGAGCTTCTTGCTTGCGGACTGTGATCCTCGAACTCAACGCACAGAAGTCTCAAGAGCAAGGCTCATGAGAGACCAACCAAGCCCCTTCTCCCAAGGAGGACGTCGCATTTTCCGAGCGTGGGGCAAAAACCGGGGTCTCACCTTGGCTCTCTAGAAGATACCAGACGATCCGGGAGGACCTGTCGGACCAGGTGGACCATCAGGGCCGGCTGGGCCGGTGAGGCCGTCTAACCCGGTCTGCCCCTTCGGCCCGGTGGGACCTACCTCTTCCAGCGGGCCTTTGACGTCCTGTGGCGCCCATCGCAACTTTGATTCCCGAGTGTCCTGCTTCTCCTTGAGGCCCGGTAGGCCCCACTGGTCCAGTCGAGTCTCCACGCTCGGGATATCGGAACCCGACTCAACCAGAGGATAGACGGGGTCAGCAAATCCAACTCCAGGCTGATCCAGCAAATGGAGTCCATGACCAGACAGGTTGAACACGTATCCGAGGAACTCTCGGCACTCGGTCAGGAGGTTCAGGCGGGTTTCCACACCATGGCCGACGACCAGCAGAGAGTTCTCGACGTCCTTTCCGCTCTAGGAGACGGAAGCGTGGACCTGCGGAATGAGCTAGCCGACCTAAAGGCTCGGTTGGAGGCCCTAGAAAAAAGAGCAAGCTGAGTCTGGGGCCTAACTGGACCTAAGTCCGCTTCTTAAAGCCCGAACTGCGTAAGTTTCAATGTTGTTCACTTGCCGGTTTGTTTTTCGGAAATTCCCAAAAGAAACGTTCCAAAGATGACAGAGTTTGACAGAGGGGTCGTTTATAATAAGAGCATCAGCGCATTTGAAGGAGGTCCTTGGTTGTGAAAAAGCTTCTCTTGGCGGGCATAACCGCTGTCACGGCTGATTTATTAGTCCTGCCGGCCGGGGCCCAGGATATGCTGCAGAGTAACTGGGTAGGAAACACTAA
>JBJHCR010000582.1:0-1809 GCA_050486105.1 Vulcanimicrobiota bacterium | reverse complement strand
GCTGCACTTCTCCGGTGCTCAAATAGGATCCACTATTATCCGCTCCTCGAAGCGCAGCCTCCTTGCGCTCCATCCCTGTAGAGGCACGATCCTTCGGCCTTCCTGCGCATCATCTGGGTTAAAGCGAAAAATCGCTGAATCTCGAGAGAGCCGGGTGGACAAGCCCGGCTCTTTTAATTTTGAACGACACTTTAGCGGCCAATGCTCTAAACTCTTCGGTTTTGAATATTGCCAATTGGGTTAAGGGTGTCTAACGGTTCTCGGCCAGGAGGCCGAAGTAAAATTGAGAAGAGGCTCCCGAGGTATGAGCGAAATGTGGAATATTAAGGTTTTCGAAGAGCCCGGGATCCTCATGGTCGAGCAGACCATTCCCAAAGAAGACTCCCCAAATGAAGAGGCTGCGCTGATGATGAAAGTGGGCCTGGATCAAGGGCGGCGCCTCTTGAGCCTAATCCGCAGCACGGACAATTCGAGTCCCCCCTACATTTGGCCCGAGTATCCGGTGGTGGATGAACCCTTCGAGGAGCTTCCGGACAAGGTCACCGTGCTTTTGCGAGAGCACAACGAGTTTGACGCCGTGGTGATGATGGACGGGGCCATCCGTGGCGAGCATCAAGACGACTTCGAAGTGCAACTCTTGGCAGCCTCGGTGTTCGAGCATGTGGGCTTTTTCGAGATGGCCATGCGCTGCCTGGAAAAGGCCCTGCCGGCCTGCTGTGAAGAAACCCGCATTGCCGCAGTAAAGCTGCGCTTGGCCCGAGCCCGCCGCAAGAGCGGAGTCCACCATCAACACAGCGAGTTGATCGACGAGGCCCTCGCCTGTGCAGACCTCCCAGAAGTGATGCGCGTTGAGGGATTGCTGCTCCGCTCCTTAGACCAACCGCCGGAGGAAGCCCTGGAGACTCTAGACGAGCTTTTGGATCTGGCCGAAGAGCACTTGGGAGAGCACCGGCTCGCCGCCAATGCTCTCGAACTCCAAGCCGACATTTACGCCGATATGGACGAAGCTTCCAAGGCCCAGAAGTTTTATCTGGCCGCCGGGCGCATGCTGCTCAAGCTTCAGGACCCGTATTTCTTCTCCCTGAACGAACGCCTCATCGTGCATCAGATCAGGACTAAAGCCTATAAGGAGGCTCTAGGTTTGAGCGAAGAGATGTTCAAGATTCTTCAAGACGTCAAAGCTCCGGCCATTGCCCATGTCCCCTTCTTCGTCTTTGCCGCCCGAGCCCACCGAGAAATCGGCGACTCGGAAACCGCAGAAACGGCTTTGGCCGAAGCTCGAAAGATCGATGAGAGGGAAGCCAAAAGGGTTGATGACCTCCTGGAGGTTGCCTTGAGCAAAGCCCCTCGAGCCAAGACCGCTGCCACCTAATGGTGAGGCCTTAAAGGTGTCTCAGCACGAGGTTCACTTCACTTTCGAAGGAGACCGGATCTCCTGTTCTTCGGGACAAACTGTCCTTCAGGCTATTTGGGCTGCCGGTCACACCCTGATCCACAATGTGGGTTGTCTGGGCCAAGGGGTATGCGGCTCCTGCCAGATATTCGTCCACCGAGACGACAAAGTCTCGGTGGAACTGGCCTGCGAAACCCTGGTGGAAGAAGGTCTCGACGTCCATTTCATTCAGGACATGGACTGGTACAGTCCTCATCGATATCAAATGACCGATTTCGAAGAATCTTGGAGCGTCCTGCAGCAACTGCTCCAGACGTTTCCGGAAGCGGCCAACTGTCGGCACTGCGGGGGATGCGACGCCACCTGCCCCAGGGACCTTCCGGTCGAAAGGGGGGTGAACAGTCTGGTTGCAGGGC
>JBJHCR010000581.1:0-1823 GCA_050486105.1 Vulcanimicrobiota bacterium | reverse complement strand
GTCTCGAATTGAGAGCGATTGTCGAAGTGGTGGTAGAACGAACCCTTCGTCCTCTTTAGGCGTTGGCACATCCGATCGATAGTCAGGCCTTCCGGTCCGTGCTCTACCAAGAGGTCCAAGCCGACCTCCAACCAAGCATCCTTTACCTTTCTCATGCAGAAAGCATACCATACCGTATGGTATATTGGAAAGGTGAGAAAGCAAATATTCACCGTCTCCAGCCTGAAAACTGTTGGCCAAGGACCGCAGAACGCTCCTCGGATGTCGTTGTCGAGATGAACCGAGCCGATCTGCCCAAGGCGAACAGCTGGGAAAAACTACGAAGTGGAGTGTAGCGAATGGTGGTCGCCTTCAGCTGGAGGTACCTGGAGCACCCGACATTTACTCCCGTGCGTTGAGTCGTCCGTATTTTGGACGTGGATCCATCGGGTACCCTCTGGGTGTTGGCTACGTCGTACCTCACTCAAATATGTCCAATATTATGCGCTCGGTACTCCTTGCCACACCCACGGGGACGCCGGGAGCCCGCGTTTGCGTGGGTGGCCGGCGCCTCCACGCCCAGCATAACTTGCCAACTCAACGCACGGGAGTATAGGTCCTGGCAATCGTCGCCTATCAAAGTTAAACTGTCATTATGACCCCTAGGAAAGAGCCAGCCCCAGTAGTCTGTGCAAGGCACGGTACCGTATTGGAGTTGCTCGATGAAGGGAACATACTGGATCTTTGGGACCAGGGCCGTGTCCCTGATGAAGTGAAGCTCCGATGCTATTCGCACGTTTGGGACCAATACGCGCTTTACACTCGCCCTGACGGTTTTCTGTTGGAATTCATCGAGAGTCACCAAGCTCATGAAAAGAGCTATCGGGCGCTTTTTTTCAACGAACGGCCGGACAGAGAACGCATGGGCAAGGCATTTTTGAGCTGCCTAACCGGCCATTGCTACGCCTGCGCTCTTATGGGGGATATCGATTTCTTGGTGAATGGTGACAACAGTCTTCAGGGCGCTCGACCCAAGATTCCGCCGCGGGCAATTCTCAACCTAACGGGCACGATCATGCTTGGCGTGGCCGTGGTCGGAGGCCAAAACAAGCGAGGAGAAAAGTTGGGTCCTGTCACTAGGCTGGGTTTGGGAATGGCTGGCGCGGGCTTGCACGGATTAGCCGCTCACCTTAAGAAAACCGACCGCATGGTCCAGAGCCAGGACGAGGGTAACGCCCCTCCGAAGCCTTGAACTCGCTTTATGCGAGGGGGGCGAAGTTGTCCAGTGGGGACGCCCGTGGCTTTCGTGTTCTCACGACCCGCTTCGCGGGTGCTCTCTCGGTGTCGCTCATCAAGTGGGTTAGTGGTATCGTTTCAAGCAGAAGGAGAAGGTCGTGGATGTGGGACTTTCTAAGAACTGGCAAGGTTTTTTGGAATACTTGTCGAACCTCCCCCAATGAACCTCAATAGTGTAGATCGCAAAGTCGTCCAGAAGCTTCCTAAAACCCTCAATACTCCCACTAAGTTGAAGCTGGATTCGAAGCCGGACCTTTCCTCTAAGTCCGATGTGTCACCCCAGATCGCTGTGAGCGACAGGAGTTCCGTCACGCTTCCTGAGAAGATGGAGGCCGGAGACGCTAACGTAGAGGCGCCTGAACAAGTCCTGGAACAGGCTCAAAAGGCTCCACGCCAAGGCCCTGATCGGGGCGTGAGCAGCACTGAGACCCTAGTGGTTTTCGAGACAGCTGTTCCTGAGCCCGCCGCCCATACTGCTGAGATCGACGGATTCCTGACTCAATTTCTCCCTAAAGACGATGGCTTGTCACAGATTCGGGATGTAGGCT
>JBJHCR010000580.1:0-1851 GCA_050486105.1 Vulcanimicrobiota bacterium | reverse complement strand
GTGACGGCGGCGAATTTGAAATGATGGAATAACTGGAAACATTCTTGCTCACTCAGTTATATGCTCGTTGATATTGACGAACTGCAAAACCCAAGGGACCCGAGGGATCAAACCAGAAGATCTTTACTTTGGGCTGGGAGCCTATTTGGTGTACTCTTGGTTTTCTTTGCGGTCTTCTATCTCCGGCCGGTTCCCAAAGAAGTTCCGCTGATGCTCAAGGCCATGGACGCCGCAGCCTCAGATATGAGCACTCGTAACCTGCTTCGGTTTTACGCCCCGAGTTATGAGCGAGTCACCCAAGGCGGAAAGGTGATCCCAGTTTCACCCGAAGAGGTCGCCCAGGAATGGAACCGCACCTTCGCCCAGATGCGAAAAAACAATCTGGTTCGCTACCGCCGCTCCGAGGTGCTTAGAGCCAGTTGGGTGGGCTGGAAGAGACTAGACACCTCGGTGGAGAGGTTTCAGCGCACCACCGACATCCTTGGGCAAAGCACCGAGCAGACCGACCGCTTCCGCTACTCCTGGCAAAAGTTCGATGACGACTGGAAAATCGTCCGCATCCAGCACCTGCCGCAACCCATTCGGGACTAATATAGAACCAGAGAGTCTCCTGAGGCGATCTGGTGTAAGGCTTAATTTCTCGGGATGATTTTCGAATGGATGTCCATCTCGAACAGGTTTCTTGCACCCTTAACTTCGGCACGGAAGCGGATCTCGATGGCGTCGGTGAGAACTCGACTGCGCATCATACTGACTCCTCGGGCTACCTGTTGCGTGGTCAGGGTACCATTACCCCCAAAGTAGGCGGCTGTCCTCGGTGGAGCAAAACCCAGGACAGGGTCTGGGACCAGGGTCGTTGGTGCTGCCAAGCCTTCCTCTCTGCGCAGCAACAGAGGCAGGTCGTCCACCTCCCCCACGTAGTAGCAGATCAAGCGGCTCCACTCGGGACGGCCGTCGAGATCCCGCTGCATGTCCCCGGCGGCGTTTCGGGCCGAGGCGAAGACCACCCCGGGTACCGTTTCTGTACCCTTGAATTCGTCATCTTCGTCGATGTCCGAAGGAACATTGAAGACGGCCACCCCGTCGATGTTGGAGTAGGTGAGCTCGTTGGTGATCCGGGAGACGGCGAAGAGGGCTCTCTTTTGCACTTCCAAGGTGTCGGTGGAGTAGAAGTAGTAATCCAGTCCAGACCGGATCAGCAGGCTGACGCTGTACATGATCATCCCGGCCAATCCCAAGACCACGATCAACTCGGCCATGGACAGACCCCGCGAGGTGGCGTTGCGAATCTGTCCAAATTTGTCATAGTGCATGCCAGGATTATACCAGAACAAAGGCCCCTTGACGAAAACTGAATTTGGGATAGGATAAACCGTAATGCCAACACGAATTGAACCTCCAGTGAGAGCGAGGGATAAAGACTTGTGAGCGAGCACCAAAGCAGAACGGCCGGGTCGTTGAAACCTTCTCAGAACTTTGGACTTGGAGATCTCGAAGCCTTGGCTTTGGGGGCGCTCTGGTTGGCCATCGTGTTAGCCATGGCTCGGTACAACGGCCTGGAAGAATTGGCACCCATGGTGAGACGTTTCGGCTATGAATACGGAAACATCGCCGAAAGTCTCTTGAAGGGGGATGGGTACAGCAACCCGTTTCCTATTCCCAGTGGGCCCACGGCCTGGATGCCCCCGGTGCCGGTGCTGATCTACGCTGCTGTCTTCAGCTTGTTTGGAATCAAGACCACTTTGTCTGGGTTGGTCTTGTTACTCTTGAAGTCTCTGGCTCTCACGGCGAGCCTCGGAATGTTGTGGCTCGCCAGTCAGTGCTACAACCTCAAGGGACGCTGGCCAGTCC
>JBJHCR010000579.1:0-1856 GCA_050486105.1 Vulcanimicrobiota bacterium | reverse complement strand
CCCCAGGGAGAGTTGATTCAGAGCAAAATGAGGATTCTGTTCCACCGAGGAAAGCAAGCGAAGGGAGACATCATAGACCGCACCCTGATGCACTAAGAAGTAATGGTTGGAGAGAATCGATTGGATCACCGAATGTTCGAGCTGCGGCTGAGACTCTCGGTAGAGAAAACCTCTGCTGTCGAAGGGGTTCACTCCCTCGAATTGACCAAAACTCGGATCCTCACTGTCTGGAGGGGGAGGAGGAGGCGCGTCGGGGTCTCCCCCTTCCCCGGACTCGGTTCGCCGCCGAACAGGGTCACACTCACCCCCACCCAGTGGAATCCCGGCCGGAAGATAGTAATCCACCTGCTCAACTCGGCCCACTGGAGACTGATACTTGCTGAAAGCTCTCTCTCGAAAGCGCTGCAACTCCAGATCGTCTACTCCCAAGGCTTTAATCAGAAAGAAGGCGTAGACATTCATCTCTCCAAGCTCCCCACCGTCGTTTAGCATCACGTTGCCGAGGCGATAGGCCCGGCCTTGAAAAAGCTGCTCTTCCTTCACATTCATAAACGATGAAGTGTGGACTCGGAAATCTTCTCCACCCTCCAGCAACTTCTGGGCGAGGTGCTGCATCGCCGTGGTCTCGTCGGTGGCACCGGCGGCCCAAGCGGTGGCCAGGTCCAAAACGCTCGGAAAGTGACTGGTAGCGAAGAGTTCCAAGCCCGGCCCGGAGACCTTGTCGAAAGTCCCCTTGCTATAGGGGATCGGTTCACCTTCGTTCACCAAGGCAGGGGCGGCCAAGACTCGGTAGGCCATATGCCCGAGGCTCTCTTCGGATTCGGGTGTGGACACGCTTTGGAAGGCATGGTCTTCGGCCTCAAATTTCCAATCAACTTTGAGAGACCAGCGACCCACTTCATTGGGCACTTCTACGGGAACCACAAGCTTGCCATTATGAAAAGAACCTATCGCTGCTTCCAAGTCGTCCCGGGAGAGGGTACCGCTCCTCTCGATGACGGTTTCTGCTCCAGAGTTCTCTTCTGCGCTTCGGTCGGCGAGTCTCACTCGGCAGGTGAATTCCACTTCGTCAAGATCTTCTGGAAGGGTGCCGAACTGGAAGTCCCCTCCCAAGTATAGTTGACTCCCCATGGTGAAAACTGCAGGCAGGGCTCCCCCAACCTCCTTTCCTGTTATCGGGTCGGCTTGCGACGGGCTGTAAATCGTACTCAGCTCTCCAGGAACCAAGCCCTCAAAAGGGCTGTCCTGAAGACTGGCGGAAAGATTCATCAAGCGAAAGGGACCTTCGGAACTCGAGACCCTGAGGTCTTCAGCGGGAGCAAGAGCGACACTTCGGTTCGCAACAGGGATGAGCGGCTGTATCATCGCCACCACTACTTCGTCGGGCGAACATTGCCCACCGGTGTCCTGGGCCCGAATCTGGTCGGGGGTGCTTCGAAAGCCTATCTCGATGTCTGGAGCATCGCAAACCTCAGCCCGAATCTTGAACTGGTAAGAAGCCGGGTGCTCCACCGTCTGGCCTGCAGCGGTTCCATCCCACTCGGCCGAGATGTGAGGACCGGTACCTGAAGCAAAGTCCTCCACTACCACTTCCCCATACTCATCCAACAGGTCCACTGTCCACTCGATGTCATTGGGGTTGGCCTGGCTGCCAATCAGCACCGCTTGGGCGGTGAGGGTCACCGTGTCTTCCGGCTCCTCGAAGGCCGGTTGGGGGAGCACCTGGGCATCGATGATCCTCAGTTCGGATCGTTTGCCGGGAACGTCGCCGCTTGAGGCGATGGTGTATCTAAGGTGACTCCCAAAAAAAGGAGCAGCGTTGGCTGAAGCCACCACAGAGTATCTAAGAGTCTCCA
>JBJHCR010000578.1:0-1915 GCA_050486105.1 Vulcanimicrobiota bacterium | reverse complement strand
ATGAGCATGAGCGAGAGGAGATCGAGGCCGCTGCCGCCATACTGCTCGGGAATCTCAGCCCCAAGCAAACCCAACTCCGCAGCATCATGAAGGGTGCTCTTAATAAATTCCAAGTCCTTACCTTCGATACGCTCGAGGTTCGGCATGATCTTGTCCTCCATAAAGGACTGCACGGTTTCTCGAATCATGCGGTGCTCCTCGGACAGATTGTCCGGTGTGAATAGGCCCTCGAACGAGGATTCCCCAAGAAGGAATCCACCGCCGTTCTTCTGCTCAGCTAATGTTTCTGGTGTCAAGTTTTCCCCTTTTCTCACCCTTGAGGCCCTCTCAGCACCACCTTCCTCTCGGAGTTCGAAAACTTCGGAGAGGGGGGATGGTCGCCTTTTGCAGCCAGGACGATTGGTTTACTTGTAAATCTTCTCTAGGAGTTCGGGGATCCCCCCTTCACTCTGGGAAATAAGGAAGGCTCCGAGACTTCTTCGAGCGAAGCCCTTTCAAAGGATTTATGAAGAACTTGAGAACTGCCAATTTCGCAGTATGCCTCCTACTGCTATTACTCGTCCAGGCCGTCTCATCGCAGACCAGCGATACGGTCATCGTGGGTGGAGAGAGGGCTGGCCCCTTCCGTCTTGGATTGAAATTCAGCGAGGTCGAGCAACGGCTCGGTCCACCGACTACGGTGGTGCCGAGTTCAGAGGATCCCAACACCTCCACCAGGATCTACCGTCCTCAAAAGTTGGCCTTTCTTGTAGGACCGGAAAACACCGTCATTGGAGTCACCGTAGCTCAACCTGGCTGGAAAACCGATCGAGGATTCGGAATTGGAGCACCGGTGCTGGCCTTTGAAGAAGCCTTCGGCAAAGGCTTGAAAAGAGGAGCTGAAGGGCTGGCCTACCCTCAGCACGGGCTCGCCATATCTCACGAGAACGGCAAGGTTCATACCATCTATGTAGTCAAGAAAGACACCGTGGAGAAAGGCCGAGGCGACCATCTGCTGATCGGTGGAAATCGAGCTGGAGAGATCCGATTGGGCTCGAACGCTACGGACATCGTGAACCTCTTAGGTCGACCTCCCCAAACTCAAGGAGCAAACAGCGAAATCTGGGTCTACCCGGAACTTGGAATTCGCTTGGCCTTCCTGAATCAGCGCCTTCACTTGATCGGCATCTCTTCCGGAGATTGGGTGACACCCTCAGGTCTGAAGATAGGTCGCCCCTTCTCAGACATGAAACGAGAATTAGGAGGGGACTATCGGGTTCAAGAGAGTTCGGTCTTCTATGACCGCTGGGGGATCGGGGCAAGGCTTCAAGGGGAACAAATCCTGGAGATCCTGATCTTCAATCCCAAATCCTCTGGTGCCCAAGGGTGAAAAACTGCCTATCCGTTGGGCTCCACATTCGCCACAAAGCTAGACTTCAAGGTCGACTGCGCGGTGTGACCCTCACGACAGTAGCAGACGGAGCCGGGGCTCTCGAACACCTAGAACAGACCGCTTGCGACCTACTGGTGATCGAGGAAGGGATCGCAGACTGCGAACTTTTTCTGCAGCGGATCAAGTCCCTGGAGATCCCAACCATCTACTGTTCAGAAGGGCATCACAGCAGCAACTTTCTGAAGAGCTTGATAGAAGAGTTCGGGGTCAAGATCGTTCTCATGAAACCCGTGGATCCGGATGAATTGGTTCGTCGAGCAAGCGAACTGCTGTCGGTTGAGCGGGTTACCACCTCCGATGGGCAGAGCGCGGTGAACGAAATGCAGGCACGACTGCTGGCCCTCTGGGACAAGTTCGCTCCGAGCAATAAGGCCACCCTAGAAAACCTCAGAACGTACATGGATAGCGTTAGCATGATTTTTCGCGCCGATGTCGTATTGACCAATTGTGACCAGTTTCGACGAACTAGGAGAGCTCCTTCGG
>JBJHCR010000577.1:0-1930 GCA_050486105.1 Vulcanimicrobiota bacterium | reverse complement strand
AATCTGAGTTGAGTTCAGCCATCCCAAAGGACGAAAGGAAGAATTGAAGGATGGCTGAGGCGTTTATCAATTCGCCTGTGTCTGTTATAACTCGTCGAGGCTCCACTTATGAAGGACTTGTCGCAGACGTGGACCAGCGAACTCAAGCACTCACTTTGCGACAAGGTATAAATTAGTTTTCCCGCCCACCCACCCCTCCACCTGCGGAGCCCCACGAGTGCCCCCGGCCCCTCCTATCCTCGGCGTTTGCCCAACATTCAGGGCTTGGTGGAGGACGTTGAATTCCACCATCCTACGGGCTCTCTGGTCGGGGTCTTCGATAGCCTCGAGCTCTTCACGATGGATCTCGTAGATGTCCTTGATGTGCCGAAGCCAATTGTCAATCATGCCGTGTTGGTTGGCACTCATAGCGGCATTGACCCCACCACAGTTGTAATGGCCGCAAACGATCACGTGCTCAACTTCCAAGACATTGACAGCGTATTCCATAACGCTCAAACAGTTCAAATCAGTGTGCACCACCACGTTTGCGATGTTGCGATGTACAAAGATCTCACCGGGCAGGGTGTTGGTTATCTGGTTGGCCGGAACTCGACTGTCAGCGCAACCGATCCAAAGCACCTTCGGGGTCTGAGCTTTAGCTAGGCGTTGAAAAAATTCGGGATCTCTTTTTAGAGTCGTTTCGACAAACGATTTGTTTCCTTCAAGGAGTTGACGATAGCTTGCTTCGGGCACTGTAGCTTCCTCTCTTTCTTCAGACTTATGAGACTTTGCGAGTGCCGTTTGAGGGCAAGGATTCTAACCCCTTGTCCTTCATTGATTCTTCATCTATTTGGCTATTATCTGAATGTTTGGTTAGAGGATTGAGCTTAGCTCGACTCCACTAAATGCTCCAAGGGTTTGGCCTGAACCACGGGGCGAGCCAGAGCCAGCCCCAAGGAAGCAGTGAGCAGACCAGGAAGGCCGATCATGAGCCCCTCGGCTGACGAGAGCGAAGGAACCTGCATTTGAAATACCCAAACCGACAACCCCCAGGTTAAGCCTCGAGCCAAGAGCCAGGAGGACAAGCCGGCAACCAAACCGACCAAGGCGTTCTCCCAAAGTACCGTGCGCAGAACAAAGCCCTTCTCAGCCCCTAGGACTTTCAAATAGGCGGCCTCCCTACGGTACTCCCATCGAGACGACCAGGTGGCGCTGAGCAAGACCACCAAACCGCACAGCAAACCCAGGGCCAGAAAATAGCGCACCAAATCCACCATTTGCAGAAGACGTTCACCAACCAATTTGATGGTCAAACCCAAATCCATACTGACTATGCTGGGAAACGCTCTGGCCAATTCTGCCTGAAGGGCTCCAACCTGATCATCGGCGATTCGGACGGTGGCGAAATGGGTTCTTGGAGCTCCCTCCAGAAGCTCCGGGGGAAACAGCAGGTCGGTACGGGGCTGGAACCCTTCCCGGCGGGAGTGGCGGATGCTCGCCAAACGAGCTTCCAGAGGTACGCCTTGAAGAGAAAAGGTGATTGTTTGGCCCACCTTGACCTTGAGTGCCTCCGCCACTGAATCTCGAATGGAAACTTGAGCCGAGTCTTCTCCAACGAAGAGGGACGAGCCAGACAGGAGTTCGTCGTTGCTCGGGAGTTCCGTGGCCGGACTGGCATCCATCTCCCTACGCCCATCGCGACTCCAGTAGTTTCTGCGCTCGGAGCGATCTATGGCCACCCCATCCACAGCCAAGACCCGCAGCTTGAGCCGGTCGAAAACCTGCATCCCCTCCGGCATGAGGGCTTTTAGGTCCTCGAGCTGCTGGGTTTGGATATCGATCATGGTGCCGCTCCTCAGAAGCTTACGTTGATGGAGGCCACGAACTGCGTGAGCTGTGGCATCATGCTCTGCTCGGTTACGCCGCCGAACACGTAGTTCGCCTCCGG
>JBJHCR010000576.1:0-1956 GCA_050486105.1 Vulcanimicrobiota bacterium | reverse complement strand
GATCATGCCCCAAATGGGCGAGAGCGTTACCGAAGGAACCATCACGACCTGGTTCAAGCAGGTGGGTGAATTTGTCGAAAAGGATGAAGCCCTGCTGCTGATCTCCACCGATAAGGTGGACGCCGACGTTCCGAGCCCGGCTTCGGGTTTCGTTCAGGAACTGAAGTTTCCAGAAGGAACCACGGTGGAGATCGATACCGTGGTGGCCATCCTCGGCAGCAGTCCGGAAAAGGTCCAAACTCAGGCACCCGCCTCAAGTCCTGAGCCGAAACCTGCCGCAGAATCTCCAACTCCATCCCCGTCCCAAGACCCAGTCAAAAAGGTGTCGTCGGAAACCGACGTGGACACTCTCAGGCGACAAAAATCGTCGCCCCTGGTTCGAAAAATGGCGGCCGAGCACAACTTCGACATCTCAGGCATTGAGGGCACCGGAATCTCCGGACGAGTGACCAAAAAAGACTTCCTGTCCGCTCTAGAGCAACGAGGGAGCAGGCCGGCGACCGCTGTTTCTCTACCTCACCAACCGACCAGCAAAGCCGCACCCGGCGATCCTCGCTTTCTCTATCAACCTAAGGATTCCGATCGGGTCGAGCCCTTCACCCCCATCAGGGCTGCTATCGCGGATCACATGGTGGTTTCCAGAGACACCTCCGTGCACGTCACCACCGTCTTCGAGATCGACATGACTCGGGTAGTCCGCCTACGCGAAAAGCACAAGCCCGCCTACGCCGATAGAGGGGTGAAACTGTCCTTCATGCCGTTCATCTTGAAGTGCACGGTGGATGCCCTCAACGCTTATCCGGTTCTCAATAGTGCGGAGGTCGAGCGCTCCATCGCCTACCGTCCGGAGATCAACGTCGGAGTCGCGGTGGCCGTCGACTGGGGCCTCTTGGTCCCGGTGCTCCGCAACGCCGACGAACGCTCCGTCCTCGGGCTGAGCCGAGAACTCAACGATCTCGCCGAGCGAGCCAGGCAAAGGAGGCTCGGCCCCGATGACCTTAAGGGTGGCACCTTCACCGTCACCAACCCAGGGGTGTTTGGCAGCCTCTTTGGCACACCCATCATCAACCAACCGCAAGTTGCCATCCTCTGTGTCGGGACCATCACCAAAAGACCGATGGTCACCGAGGACGACGCCATCGCCATCCGTCATATGATGTACATGTCCCTGTCTTTTGATCACCGCATCGTGGATGGGGCCACCGGCGACCGATTCATGAAAGTCATCAAGGATGGACTCGAGAACTTCCCTGAGGAGCTCTTGTAGACCAGAAGCGACCCGTAATGGACACGACGATCAAGCCCTTGGCTTCGAAGTCAGCACCCGCTCAGCTCCCACTTCGCGTGCAGCGTCGGGGCCTGGTGCCTTATGAACAAGCCCGACGCTTGCAGCAACAATTGGTGGCTCAACGCAGGCAAGATCTCATAGAAGACCAGTTGCTGCTGCTCACACATCCGAATGTCATCACCTTGGGGCGAAGCCTGAGTCGACGGTTCCTAAAATACGACGAGAACGTCCTGGCGGAACTGGGGTATTCCGTGGTGGAAGCCGGTCGGGGGGGGGAGGTCACCTTCCACGGACCTGGGCAACTGGTGGTCTATCCGATTCTCAAGCTGCGCGAACACGAGCGGGACCTTCACCACTATCTGCGACGCCTGGAGGACGTTGGCATAGCCGTCTGCCGAAGGTTTTCAGTGCAGGCAGAGCGATGTACCGGAAAAACCGGGGTATGGGTCCAAGGAAAAAAGATTATGGCCATAGGAGTCCGGGCCTGCTCTTGGGTCACCTTCCACGGCTTGGCCCTGAATCACACCGCCCAGCAGGAGGGCTTCAACTTCATCGTTCCCTGCGGTCTCCCCGGGGTTGAGGTCACCTCTCTGGAAGAAGCCACGGGATCTCGGATTGACCGAAGCAACCTTGAAGACGTGGTCGTCGAAATCTTCACATCCCTATTT
>JBJHCR010000575.1:0-1961 GCA_050486105.1 Vulcanimicrobiota bacterium | reverse complement strand
GACTATCACCGTGGGAATTTCGCGCATCGAAGAGATCTTCGAAGGTGTCCTATTCGAGCCGTTCCAACAACTCGGTTTCTCGGCGGAGGCGGTGCCGTACCGAGACGCTGTAATCCTGCGAGCTCTGACTTCCGTGGTGCATAAAGTCGTAGGAGCGACCGCCTATGAAGTCGAGAATCTGGGCGTACTCGGTGAGCCCCAAGAGGCCTCCACAGTGAGAACTCTGCAAAAGGTTGGCATCGCCAAGTCTATGGCTTCGAGAGCTGACCACACCACTAAGCTTATCGGCACCAAGGAATGGGCGGTGCGAAACTGCTCATTGTATTTAGGGCGAGGCAGCCGAGACAAGCGGGCTATTGCTATCGTTCCCCTGGTTCCTCGAGGTCGAGTTGAGAAGCTGGTGCTGCTGCATCTGGAATTTCGGGAGGAGGTCGGTCTGTCTCGCAAGGTTGCAGTACTTCAAGACCTCCGACAACGCTATGAAAACCTGAAAAGCTTGGTCACCGAGAGGGACATCGAATGGAGCGACACCTTTCTGGAGCCGATCCCGGTGGGAGACCTGATTCTGGTTCCAGTCAAGGATTTGGCGAAAAGAATAGTCACTCACCAGAAGGCTACAGTTTGAGAGTTGCCGGTACTTTAGAACTTTAGAAAATAGATATTGACCTGCACAGATCTTGCCCCTATAATGGCCGGACGTGGGCCCATAGCTCAGCGGTTAGAGCAGCTGGCTCATAACCAGTTGGTCCCTGGTTCGAATCCAGGTGGGCCCACCACTCACAATATCATATGGCCCGGTGGTCTAGCGGTTAGGACGTCGCCCTTTCAAGGCGAAGATCGCGAGTTCAAATCTCGTCCGGGTCACCATCGAGGTAAGGTCTGTCTCTAGGGAAAGCCATTAGGCTTTCCCTGGGACCAGGCCAGACATCGAATACATAATGGCCCGGTGGTCTAGCGGTTAGGACGTCGCCCTTTCAAGGCGAAGATCGCGAGTTCAAATCTCGTCCGGGTCACCATTGGGGCGAATAGCTCAGTTGGCTAGAGCATCTCGTTTACACCGAGGGGGTCGGGGGTTCGAGTCCCTCTTCGCCCACCAAACCCAAGCTCTCAGAAGAAATTCTGGGAGCTTCTTGATATCTGGGAGGATCGTAAGATCGAACCCCCGCCATTTTTGGCCCACTTGACGGGTAGAAAGGCCGAAGGATCGTGTTCTCAGGTGGTACGAGTGCAAGGAGTGAGCGACCTGAGGAGCGGATAATAGTTGGACCTATTTGAGCACCGGAAGGGCGAGCACGACGCAGCAATCGGGCCGCATGAGGATGCGAGACGAGGTTTTTCTACCCGTCAAGTGGGCTTGGGGGTCGGGGGTGAACCGCTGCGCGGTTAACGACCGGCCAAATTTGGTGAGGCCGGTCTTTCGAGTCCCTCAACGCCTGCCAAACCCAACTCTGGAGAAGAAATTCTGGGAGCTTCTTGGTATCTGGGAGGATCGTAAGATCGAACCCCCAGGACTGCAAGCCGTGTTTTTCAAATGGAGGATGGTGAGTCCGGCTTTAGAGAGCAGTTTCTTGCCAGTGTTAGGAGAGCGTCCGGTGGGCTTGATTCTGGGGACTGCGCCCAGTCGAGCCTCATTGGACCATCAAGAGTACTACGCTTTCCCTCGCAATCGGTTTTGGGGGGTTTGGGGGGAGTTGCTCGGGTTTTCGCGAGAGTTGTCCTATTCGTGCAGGCTCCAACGCTTGAATGAAGCCGGTCTTGCCCTTTGGGACGTGGTGGGAAGTTTTCGGAGGGTTGGGAGCTTGGACAGCGGCTTCCAGGAAGTGGTTTGCAATGACTTCCAAGGCCTCTTTCAAGAGAACCCTCAATTGCAGAGGGTAGCATTCAACGGGCAGAAGGCTCATCAACTCTTTATCAAAAAGCTGGGTGCCGACTTAGGAACCTGGAACCTGGAGTTCACTGTT
>JBJHCR010000574.1:0-2036 GCA_050486105.1 Vulcanimicrobiota bacterium | reverse complement strand
ATTCGGTCAAGAGAGCTCTGCTCGGCTTGGACGGGGTTGAAGATATACCGGATCCAGATTTCACCACCGAGTTGATGCCTCCCCATCGAGTTCGATTTCGTCGGTTGTTGGACCGGCTTACGGCTCTTGAGCTGGAAGGAAGGACCGGCCCTGAATGGCTGCTCGAGTTCCTCGAAGATCTCAAAGGAATAGCTCCGGCAACGGGAGCCGAAAAGGCTGTAAAGCCGGGCCGCAACGAGCCGTGCCACTGCGGAAGTGGCAAGAAATACAAGAAGTGTTGTCTCTCCAAGGATGAAGATGAGGCCCGCGGCGACCCGGTTCTGTGGAGGCTCCCACAGCTGATGATCGACTCTCGAGGGCACGCCATGTTGCCCAGCCGTCAGTTGGCGGAGTTGCCTCGGGAACTGGTCGAGCAGCACCTGGAACTGCTGGCTGCTCGCGGTTCGGAGCTGAAGCGCCGAGTGGAATCCGTGAATAACGCTTATCTGTTGCTGGCCATCCTTCATCGATTCATCGAGCTGGAGCGATACGCCGAAGCAAAAACGACGGCGGTACTGTTGTTGGCGGCCGAGCCCCACCCCACAGTCAACTTGGCCGATGTGAAAGCCTTACCGCTCTTGGCTCTGGACCCGGAACGTCATCGGTGGAAGGGCTGCTATGAACTCGAGAATCTGGTTCACAACGGCCTGCAGGCCCTGGCCTGGGAACGGTTGATCGACACTATCGATGAGAATTTCTGCAGCCGTCTTCTCCCTCAGATTTGGAGGGCCGAGCCCTGGTCTGCGTGGACTGCCGTCGCCATCGCGGAGTGGGGCCTGGAGATAGGGGATTGTGGCGTGGCCCTGCCATATCTCGAGGAGGGGCGCGAGCGTTTATCGGAGGCTCCCTTTCATCCCCGGTTGCCCGAATTCGTTTGCACCATGGAGGTACTCGACGCCTATCACTCCCAACTCCAAGAGAACCATCAGCACAAACTCAAAATGAAGGGCGTTTGGGCCGAGCTGGACAGCAGGCCCCTTCCGTACAAGCAGTATCGCCAGTGGGAGAGCTATGAGCTGGACCGGGAACTCACCCGTGTGCGCTATCCGGACGGGTTGCCCGAAACCGACCGTTTAGCTTTGGAACAGAAAGGCGCGGACATTCTGGAGGGTCTTTTGACTTTGCCGGATCCGCCCGCTCCTCTGGTGGCGGCGGCACCCTATCGCGGCGGCCTGCTCTGGGTGTTTCGGGGATTGAAGCAACCGGAAAGGCCCGGAGAGCTGGCGACCGACCTGGTGCCCGCTACTCCGGACCTGGTCGGACGTCTCCTCTGGGCCCTGCGCCGGACCATAGCAGAGCTGGGCGCGCCGGGTGCCCGCCTGAGGCAAGCTCCCTGGGGACAGCTGATGGCCCTTCACCTTGAAGTTGAGGGCGTTTCCGGCGATGAGCTTCCGGGACTGGCCGAGACCGTGCTCTTCGAGATTGAGGATTCCGAGCGACCGGTGGTGATTACCTCTGAAGCTGCGGAAGTTGCGCTTCTGGGCCGAGGGGCCGATCTGGTCATGGCCGGGCAGACCGAACACGAGGTCGTCGAAGCACCGACAGCCCTACCCCTCACTCGCACGCAGATACTTCAACGAATCTTGCGGCGATTATTGAGAATGAACAAGGTGGGGGCCGCCCACACCGATATCCACAACTTTTTAACCGGGTTTCCAGCATCGAAAAAAGGAGAGTTGAAGACCATGTTGGACCTCCTGGTCAAGGACGGCTACATACGGTTAAAGCCGACGGTCACCGAACCTCACATTTCCCTAGAGCCCGACCTGCTACCTAGAGTAAAGCGCTTCCTGGCAGACGAAGAAGCGTTACCGGGTCGGATTGGAACATATTTGACGTCCTGATAGACGGTGGTTTCTGGCTTGGAACTTAGGGCCTGTTGACATTCAACCTTCACGGCGCTGCACTCGCTTATTTCCCCTCTCCGAAAGCGCCTTTTTGCTTAAGTACTCACGGGTACTAGGCTCAAAAAAACACTTCCGGAGAGAGAAAATCTG
>JBJHCR010000573.1:0-2044 GCA_050486105.1 Vulcanimicrobiota bacterium | reverse complement strand
CTGGTACAGTGCAAGAGATTTCCTACCTGATTGGGGAGCAACTCGTAGGTATGGTTGGAGAGGTTCAGGCCCCGCTCGATCAAGCTCCAATTGTCACGTTCCCAGTCAGACCTTGGCTCTTTGGGAGCGGGTATCACTCCCACGACTGGGGGCTTGGGCTCGGCGTTGTTCAGGGTGAAGGTGAAGTCTCCCGAGACGAACTGCCTATTGTTGAGGGTCGAAGCCATAGCATGGCAGCCCATACAGGACGAGCTTTGGACAAACGTTTCTTGAGTGGTGTTGGAGAGAAACTCGGGCTCCACTTCGAAAACGGTGGGCGGGCCCTGATATTGAGTGTTTCTGAGTGGACGTTGGGTTTCGACCAACTGATAATTTCGGAGGACGGAGCCTTCGCTAGCCAGGGCTGTCTGCATGTCGGCATTGAGGTCGCTGAGCCAACTCGGTATGGGAACCACCCGAGTCACCTGGTTGGGCTCACCGGCTGGGGTCTGTTGATTCACCGGAAGATCGGGCCTGGACGGATTGAAGAAGGAAGGGTGTGAGCCTTCCACGTTGTCGACGTGCTCGAAGGTGGCCCAAATCCACTGGGTTGCACTAGGGGTTTTGACCATGATGTGGAAGCCTACCAGACCCATCAGTTGTCGACGGGACTGCCCTTCCTCTTCGAGCAAACATTCAGCTGTTAAGAAGCGATCTTTGTCTTCGGGGTGGACTTCTTTCCAAGAAGCCTTGATCAGACAAGCTCCCTCCGGGTAGGACACCTGCTCCACCATTGTCTGCTGAAGGCCGTTATAGAGTTCGTTCTCCAGGATATGATCGAAAACGGCCTTATTCATTCGGATTTCATATCGCACCAAGTTTCCGCGTTGATCCGTCAGGATGGGCGGCATCCGCCCGTCCGCCTGGGTGGCTTGAATGTCCTCGTCGAGGACATCGGATACTTTCGTCAACATACTGAGGCTTTTGGTGGAAGGTCCGGGGTAGTCGTTCCAAGGTGAGGGTCTCTCGCCTCCTGGCAAGTAGACTTCGAAGGGCTCCTTCCAAGTTTCCCAAACTCGGACTTCCGCCTCGCCGATATCGCGCAAAGTGGCCTCAATGTCCGCTAAGCCTCGAGTCTCCGTTGAGGCGGGCCACTGCAGAGCAACAAAGGTTCTCCAAGAGAAGATACTGGCCGCCAAGGCTCTCTCCCATTCGTCTTGCTGCAACAGTTGACCGGCCACATCGAAAGGCACCTCAGGCCCGAACAAAGACCCTCCAGGAGGTTGGGTGGAGGTATCATCGATCTTCGTCTGTCCACACCCAGCGCAAGCGAAAATCAGTATGGCAAATAACAAGAGCCTCATTCTCATGGTGGAACTGAGAATTCGAGAGTGCGGAATTTGAGCCTTCTCAATTTTCGTATTCCGTGGAAAACCTTTGCGTGAAGCGATGACCCCCCGAGCCCACTCTGGGAAAAAGAAACCTTTCAGGCGGGGACCGGGGCGGCGGCCAAGACCATCCAGGTGACCCCGAACTTGTCGGTCACCATTCCGAAGCTGGAGGCGAAAAACGTGGGATTCAGAGGCTGGATAACGGTACCTCCGTCGGCTAGAGCGTGGAAGTACTTCTTCACCAACCCTTCGTTGTCCACGGCCAATAGGGTTCCGTCCGGCGAGAAGGCAACAGCCCCGTTATTACCGTAGCCCGGCTTGGCCACCGCGACCCTTCCTTTGAGGTCAATACCGACGGTTTTCTCATTAGGTAAGGTCTGGTGCAGTTCGAGTGGCTCCTGCCGTTTAGGAACCTGTCGGACTGAGAATTCCAACAGCCCGACTAGGGCCCATGTCCTCTCGTGCCGAACCGCCCCCCCCGGCGTATAGCCGAAGTGACTTTCTTCGCCGCCTGACCCTCGGTGGCTTGGCCTTGAGCAAGATCGATACTAGTACAACGTCCGCAAAGTTCATCCCTAGTCTTGGCGGCCATGCATCCTCTTTCGCGGCGTCGAATCTCACTCAAATACGCCTGGTATTAAGCGTTCACTTCTCCTTGCGACACCCACGCAAGC
>JBJHCR010000572.1:0-2128 GCA_050486105.1 Vulcanimicrobiota bacterium | reverse complement strand
GGGTGATGCAAGGAGAAGCGAACGCTTAATACCAGGCGTATTTGAGTGAGCTTCGACGCTGCGAGAGAGGATGCATGGCCGCCAGGGCTAGGGACGAATTTTGCGGACATTGTACTAGGGAGGTGGCGTCGGCTGAACTCCATTTTTAGCACGGAAATTGCTCCTTGAGATCGAAGGCTTGGGGATGAGCGCGAGATTTGATGACCCCTGGCTTATGCCTCAATGTTTTTCGAGACCTTCACTTCGTGGCTGAGGCTATGGATCGGTTCGACTCAAAAGAAACCGACTTGAATGAGCGAGGACCATGCAAGAGTCGTTGAGGCGTCCGGCTTTGATCCTCGCATGTCTCTTGATGTTGGTGGGCTGTCAGCGGGAGATCGCCAAGGATACTGAGCGCTCTGGTAAAGCGGAGGTACCCTTAGTTGCTGCGTCCGAAGAGAATCGCCAAGACATCGACCTTTTGCGGGCCATGTCGACGGCAGGTGCACTCACCCCGGTGGAGATGAGTTCTCCGGATCCATCCAAGGTGGAGTTGGGAAGACTGCTATTTTTTGACAAGGTGCTGAGTGGCAATAAGGACCTCTCTTGCGCAACCTGTCACCACCCCCAGAGAGCTACCTCGGACCACCTATCGTTGTCTATCGGAACCGGAGGAATTGGGTTTGGTGAGCAGAGGATTCTGGGTGAGGCTCAAGCCTACTCTCCCCGCAATGCTCCGTCACTCTACAATCTTGCTGGACGGCATTCGATGTTCTGGGACGGCCGGATAGAAAAGAAAGACGACATCTTCCTCACTCCAGCGGGAGAAGAATTGCCTTCTGGCTTGGATTCAGCACTGGCCGCTCAGATAATGCTGACCGCTGTGTCACGCACGGAGATGAGAGGTCTGACCGGCGACACGACCATAGAGGGACAATTCAATGAAGTGGCTGTCCTAGCAGATGAAGAGTTCACAGCCCAATGGAAAGGGCTGATGGATCGATTGATGACCTTGCCCGAGTACGCTGCTCTGTTTCGCCAAGCCTACCCCGAATTGCCGGTCGAAAAGCTGGGCTTTCATCACGCCGCCAACGCTATTGCGGCTTTTATCGAGGCCGAGTTCCGCTCTCTGAACGCTCCTTTCGATCGTTATGTGGCTGGAGATGACGGCGCTCTAACCGAGCAGCAAAAGCGGGGTGGTCTCTTGTTCTATGGAAGGGCTCGATGCTCAGGATGCCATCGAGGCCCCCACCTTACAGATCAGCGTTTTCACAATGTGGCTGCTCCCCAGCTCGGACCCGGAATTCCCCCTCATCAGCCGCTCGATCTCGGTCGAGCATCGGTCACCGACAATCCTAAGGATCGCTTTTTGTTTCGCACCCCAAGTCTCAGAAATGTAGAGTTGACTGGTCCTTGGACGCATGCCGGAGCCTACACCACCTTAAGGGGGGTGGTGGAGCATTATCGAAACCCTTCTCAAGCCTTGAGAGACTACGACTCAAGCCAACTCCGCTCGGACATTCAGTTGCAAGTTCGGGTTTGGGAGCAATTGGCGGCCGGAGCTCTAGAGACCCTCTCGCCGGTCGCCGGTGCTCCCTTGTCGCTTTCCGACGAAGAGGTCGAGGAGATCTTGGCTTTTCTTGCGGCCCTCACGGACCGAGAAGCGGGAGATCGAGCTGCCGACATACCTCAAAGGGTCCCGAGCGGACTACCGGTGGAGTAACCTCAACTCATCGGGCAAAACAAAAGCCGTTGCTCCCCGGACGGAAAGCAACGACTTTTTCTTTTCGTCGGCGGAAGGCTTAGATGCTGCCGGCGTTACCAGCGTTGCCAGCATTACCGGCGTTACCGGCATTACCTTTCTTGCCATCGGTGCCGTTGTTACCTTCGATAGGCTGAAACCCGTCGGTGCCGCCAGGTTCGTTGATGATGAAGAACACGGTGCCGAAGAACACGTCACCCTCGTTCTCCCAGCCCACTCGCACGATCACCGTACCCGAGGCATCAATCGGAACTCTGATGGCCCCATCAGCGGAAAGTGCTACTCCAGCTGGGGCGTCGAGAAGTTCGAAACTTAGCTCCTCTTGGGGAACGTTGAACTCGATATCGGAAGCAGCAGAGACGAAGATTGCCGAGTAAGTGATGGTGT
>JBJHCR010000571.1:604-2144 GCA_050486105.1 Vulcanimicrobiota bacterium | reverse complement strand
ATTCATCTCTCCATCAACGCGATCAGCCGACGGCGCTTGGAAATGAACGGTTTCCTTACCAACGGGACCAGAGATGACCTGCATGGGCCCATGAGCGTCCGTCCGCCAACTTCCAACGGAGATGTTCGTCATGCCACTTCGACCTGTGGGAAACATGGCGGCGTGCCAATCGAAAAGTCTCCCCTTCGTGAGGGGATCTCGATACTGGCGTGTTGCGTCCAGCATCATCTCCACCAACCCGTCCACCTTCCGATCAACAGTTTCCAATCCTCCGAATTCCAGACCGAGCCGGCGGGCTACCGAAGAACGGACCTGGCCGACATCTAGAATTTCACCCTCGATCTCACTTGATTTGAGAACATCTAATGTCAGCGTCTTGAACTCCGCCTCCGCTCGCAAAGAAAATCCGAGTCCTTCGACTCGTCCGATAAGGCGACCTTGCTCGTGGCGGACATGAGCTAGGAGCTTCAAGAGATCCACTTCTGCCCATCGAAAACCAGGCCAGTCTGAAAGCTCGTAAAGGTATTTTCTGTGCATGGTATGCGGAGATTATAAGGCTTATTCTCCGCATGGGAAAGCTTCGAGGGGGAAGAGAGCCTCTAAAACCATCCCTGACATCGAAGGCGCTACTCGGAGAGTGTCCTCTCTCGATGATTCTTTGGCGGATGGTCGGATGGTAGCGACCAGAGACGGTCGGCGACGGAGCGGAGATCGATGGTGAGAACTCCGAAGATGACGAAGTACAGCTTCACAACTTTGAACTTACAATTGGGACCACCCTGCGGGTGAACGGTGACAACTCTATTATAGCCCGCCTCGGCGGCACCATTGATGCCGGAAAAGATCCTTCCCTGCCTCCGACCAAGGTGAACGCAACCTACAAAGGAACGACCGATTTCGGGATCTATATTAGTGCTGTGAGCAGTTTTGACCACGATGGCGGCCAAGGTGACCAAGCGACTTGCACCGAGTCTTTGCCTAACACCATCTCCAAGAGCGTGGTGGACGAGGTTGGCGGTCAGTCCCTTTTTCGGGTTCTTAGCCTGGACCGCGTTCAACCCGAGGCTTCAACCGTCGATCTCTATATCATTCTCAAATAGTCCCCTATTCACGGGTAAGGAATCGATACTGGCGAGTAGGCTTTCGGAAAAGGTGCCTCTAGTCACAGATGCCCCCAGCGTTTGAGATCGTCGATGGTGTCCTGCAAGGTCTCTTCCATTGGCCGAAACTCCAAACCGAGGCCCTGGCGAACTTTCTGGTTGTCAAAGCGCGGCACTCGGCCCAGGTGGGTTTGCAAAAATGAGCGGGTTCCGCTGGGCTGCAAGTAGGAGCTGAGCCGAACGAGGAGATCTCCCAGAGGGTGGTCGAGACCGATTTTGGGGAGCTTTTGGTGAGGAACCTTGAGCGTCTTGAGCACCCCGACCAACTCTCGCATGCTGAGTGTGACATGGGCGCAAAGGTAGCGACCTTCGGCATCCGGCTTTTCCATGGCAGCTATATGAGCCGCCGAAACATCTCGCACGTCTACAAAGCCCCAGGC
>JBJHCR010000571.1:0-594 GCA_050486105.1 Vulcanimicrobiota bacterium | reverse complement strand
TGATGATTCCCGGATATTTGCCGGCTATGATATCGCCCAGGACTCGGTTGGAGACGTTGAGGCTTGGGGCTAAAGACGGGCCGCAGACCAAAAACGGATTGATTACCACCAAATCAAAACGGGGCTTCTCGGTCTCCATGAAGTCCCAGGCTGCGCGTTCAGCTAAGGTCTTTGAATAGTAGTAAGGATTTCGAACAAGGGTTGATTTCTCGTTCCAATCGGCCTCGGTTAGAGTGTGGTTGGAGTCCGGTTCGTCGGTGATGGCAGCCACTGAGGAGGTCAGGACGACACGTTTGACCGTTCCGGCCTTGAGGCAGGCTTCCAGCACCCCGGTGGTTCCGATGACTGCTGGATCCACCAGATCCTTCTGAGGGTCTTTCACTGTTAGGGCATAGGGACTGGCAGTGTGCAGTACGTATTCGGCTCCGTCCACTGCTGACTGAAAGGTCTCAGGTTGAAGTAGGTCGGCGCTCACCAACTCGAGCCGCTCGGAAGCACCTTCCAACTTCGTGAGGTACTCATAACGCTCGAGCTGACCGGCGTCTGGACCGGGATCCTCGGTGCGCAGATCGCGCTGGCGGTCATCTTCACGAC
>JBJHCR010000570.1:0-2166 GCA_050486105.1 Vulcanimicrobiota bacterium | reverse complement strand
GCTCTAGGATTGTCCGAATCGTGTGTCGGAAATACCTAGCGGACCCTATCTTAGCGGAATCCGCCGGCGATCAGGCTGTCCAGTTAGGCTATAGGCTAACCTAACAAGGAGAAGGGAATGTGGGACAGAGCGAGTGTTCGAAGCGACAAGCGAAAAATTGATCTCACCATTGAACGAGTTCGAGGCTTTTGATTGTTATACTGCCACCTTCAGGCAACTTTGCTCGTAGCTTGATGCTCTTGAGCTTGTCAGGCGACTCACCGGTACCAGCGAAGTCAAAACGAACTAAAAATGCTTGTCCTTTGGCGCTGCCACGGATCCATTTATACCCCTTTGCTTGGGTCATGGTGTCAAACATGGTTCCATCCTCGAAAGTTGCCCTTATCTCCAGGCCGCCAAGTTCGACCTGGTCGTAGTCAACGACACCTTTAAAACCGAAATATTGTTTGGTGATCAAAGGCTTATTTATACCGATGCTCACAATTTCAACGGCCTTTCCGCTATCAGTAGCTCCAGCTACCTTGGCCTGGAATTCGCTGGGACTAAATTTCTCGAGCACTTGCTCTTCGGCTGCTAAAACGAGCAGGCTGGACAATAAAAGAAAACTAATTAACCAGGAGAGCGACTTCACGGCGTTCCGTTTCGGCAAGTCGAAAGGGCATCCTCTGACCAAGCCACTGGTCCCCAAAATCCTCATTCGAAGAACTTGCTTCGGATAAGAACAGACCATCATCCCACCGAGCGCTCGAACAACTCAGGCTCTTCTATGAATTGAAGCAGTCTTGCCGCCGAGCTGGTAGGCCTTCTGAGTCCCTGTTCCCAGCCTTGGACAGTCTTTGTCGAGACGAAAAGGAACTTTGCGAATTGAGCTTGGCTCATCTTTAATCCGTCTCGGATCTGCTTGATGTCTTCAGGTTCGTAATCTCTAGGAGGGCAAGGAATCTCTAAAACAGAGGATTTGAGTTCCAAAGCTCCCTGCTCGTGGGCAATCCCCTCTTGAAGTCCTTCCTTGAGTCGCTCAAAGATGGGTTTTCTCATAGTTGACCTCTCTTTCGTTTCGCGTGAGCTGCAAGTGCTCTTGCACGATATTCTTCAGCAAGTCCGGCCAAGAACGCCCTCTCATCCTTGGAAAGAGCGTCGGCTTCATCTTTACTGTAGATGTCTAACAGTAAGAACCGTGACAGCTCTGGTATGTGGAGGTAGATGATCCGCAGCCCTCCCCGAGTCCCTTTTCGTCGCCTGAGATTTCTCCAGCGAACCTTCCTCAGGCCACCACATCCCTGAATAACATCGCCTTTGTCAGGTTGCTCCAGGAGTGCCATTTGAAATTCCTGATAATCCGAGTCACCAGAAAAATACTCCCTAATGAGTTCTGTGAAGGAACGAGTCTCGACAAAGACCGCTTTCATGGAATTAGTATCCTACAATGTAGGACTCGGTGCAACTTTTAGAAGAAACTGGTTCTCTGCTCTCGGACGTCTTCCGAAGAGATGAGCCTGCGAATCGCTTGTAGCAGCCTCCGCCAAGATCTGGACTCCCTCACCCCAAAGTCCCCACCACCTCATCCTCAGCCAGTCCCTCCAAGTTTGGCCAACTGGCCAAAGACGCTCAGAGCGAGCCCATCTTTCAACAGGACCAAATCTCCCTTTGCCAAATCAGCCCCGTCCCGAATCATCAACAAGAGCAGAGGTGAGGAATCCTTTAAGAGCATCTCCAGAGTTGCTCGTTTCGAGAACGATCTTTGGGAGCATTTAGAGCAAGTCTGCTACGACTACTTCGCCGAACTGGCCAAGCTTGCCGGCGAGAAAGTCAAAGCAGAAGGCCGCACCGTGATCGGCATCTCCGATATCAAACTGCCTCAAGATTCGGGAATTGGTACTCCCACCCCCGAAGCTCTCCTTGAGAAACTGCACGCCTTGGCCGACAAGGACATCGCTCAGGTGGCCAGATTCGGGCAGCTCATCAATAACTGGGTCGAGACTGAGAAAAGGAGATCCTCATGAGCGTCACCAGAAGAGACCACGCCCGTGGGGGTGAACCGTTGAGACCTCCATCAGGTCCACTCGAGCCCCTGGCCTAGTCCCCCTCCCCCCCTTGCCCCTACTCCCGAGGCAGCTGCTCGATCTCAGCGTGGGACAGTCCCGTGGCTTCGGCGATCCGCTCCAC
>JBJHCR010000569.1:0-2170 GCA_050486105.1 Vulcanimicrobiota bacterium | reverse complement strand
CACCTGGAGTTTTCGTTCAGTCTCTTCAAACATTCCGGCCTCCTCGATCATAGTTCTAGAAGCCGATCATGCACCGCCGACCGCAACTAAGCCAAGCACGCTTGCCGAAAGCTCACTTATTGCTGAACTTGCCGGCGCTCAGTATATTATTCTTCGGGGTCGCTATGCGATTGCCTTTCGTCCACTGGAACGACCTCACGACAGTTGGGCAAAGTGGCAAGAGCAGGCTACGTTTCTCCCGTATTTCAACGCCAGGTTGGATGCTCTCGGTGCCACCAAAACCATGCCGGATTATGGGCTCCAGGTAGCGGTGTCGGAAACGGTTTGGCCTAGTAGTGAGGCCGTTCAAGTCCAGATGAGTGTGCAAACCGAGCCGGGAGCGAAGGTCGCTTACGGGATCCGGGTTGCCACCAGAGACGAGAAGGGACATTATCAAAAGGTCTATCATGACGAGACAGACTATCGATCAGAACACACGCATACTCTTGAAATTCCTCGCGAGGTGACCATTGGTCTAGCGGATCGGCCTGTCTCGCTGAACGTGTTTGCTCAGGACGAATTCTTTAGAGTCAAGAACCAAAGATTCGAGATCACGCTTTCCGACCCCCAAGATCCCCCCGACGACCCCACCAGCGATACCCTCCCGGCCACCAAAGACACCACCATCTACGACCGGGGTCCGCATAAGAACGAAGGGGCCAACCCCCGGCTGTTGCTGAAAAAAGTCCAAGGAAAGCCCGCTCACTTCTTGGTGGGCTTTGACACCGCAAACCTCAACACCAACGGCCTGACCAAGGCCACTCTTGTGCTGACCATCGACTCCAGCCAGAACGTCACCGGTTGGGGGAATGGGCGGCAAATTCGGGCCCGAAGATTGCTCACGGAGTGGGCGGAGGGCAACGGTAAGAGCTTGGAGTTGCCGAACAACCAAAGCACCACCGGCTCAGGCTCGGGCGCCACCTGGTTTAGCCCGGTGGACGCCAATATCGCCAACAATCAGGCCGACTCGGCGGTCACCTGGAGCGGGGGCACAAGCTTCACCGCCCCGTCGACCGCTCCCGCGGTGACCATCAAGAACCACCAGAGCGGAGAGATCTCCTTTGACGTCACCGAGGACCTGCTGCTGGGCGCTCCCCACGGCTGGCTCATCACCCGGGACCAGGACGTGGGTTCCCAAGTGGCCTTCCACTCTCGAGAAGCTGGGGCCGCCCTTGCTCCTCGCTTGGTGCTGGAATACGGAGGCCCCCTCGCTGGGCCTCACCACCCGGCAAACCCCTTGGCTTTGCTGGCGTCGATGCGAACTCAACCCATCGCGACCTCTCAAGCCCTTTGGTCAGAAGGCCAATCAAGCTTAGCACGTCTCCTGGCCGGAGTGCCCTTGTCTGTCTCTTCCATCACCGCAACGGTCACCCTCAAGCCTCTAGAGGTCTCCCCCGAAGCCCGGCCGGGCTTTCGCCAGGTCTCTGCGCCAAAACCCCACCTTGGCCTTTGCCGGAGAACAGCTCGCCGGTACCATAGCCGGACCGAACCCCATCGCCCAAGGACTAGTCACCACGGCTTATCGAGGATGGCTGGAGCTGGGCTAACCTGCCGTCGGCACACCGAGTCTAGCGTTGCAGCAGCGCTCGAGCGCTCGGGGGGCAAAGCCTCCCGTGTGGCAAGACCGGACCCAAGGCGTGCTGCCTGCAACACCCGCACACAAGTACCTTGCAGATGGCCTATTGGGTAGAGCAGCGGACAGGCAATGGTGGTATAATCACCAACAGATGAAGCATCCAGGTTTGCTCAACGACATCATGTTCAAGATTGTGTTCGGTACGGAGCAGGGTCTTCCGGTGCTGCGTGCTCTGTTGAACGCCCTGCTGGGCCTGCGAGGTGACTTGAAGATCGTGGACCTTGAACTGCTGTCTCCTGGCCACGAGAAAGAATACCTGTTGGAAAAGAACCCGATTTTGGATGTGAAAGCTCGAGACGGTAGAGGCAGACAATACAACATCGAGGTGCAACTGCGGGCCGGAATTGACGACTACATCAAACGTTCGGTCTAAAGTGCTCGCCTTATGGTTCTGAATGTCAAAGAGTGCAGAGGCGCCCGTCTGGGTAGGAGGGCCGAGCGCGGTGGATTCGACATCCATAAGCGAGGCACGACAACCCCAGACGGGATGGATCT
>JBJHCR010000568.1:0-2203 GCA_050486105.1 Vulcanimicrobiota bacterium | reverse complement strand
AGACCAAGAATCACCCTGGAAGACCCTGGAGAGCTTCAATCTGCTCGAAGGCTGGCACACTCGAAAATTTGACCTCAGCGAGCTCGCTGGTTCCGAGCAAGTGCAACTCCGCTTTCGTTTGGTCACCGACGGAGACGTGGAGAAAGAAGGCTTCCGTTTCGATCGCCTGGTGATCACCGGGGAACCCAAAGCCTAGAGCGCGAAAACCCCGGCCATGAATATTCCGGCGGAAAAAATCCGCGCCGTCCTTTTGGCCCTATCGGTCTCGGTCCTGGTGGGGCTGGGCTTGACCTTCGAGCACGAGGCTGCTCATATTCTTCACTGGATCGAATACGAGGTGAATCATCTGGGACCGTGGGGTCCGATCTTTTTCGCTTTGGCCTACTTCGTGAGTACCACGCTATGTTTACCTGGAGTCCCGATGGTAGCCGCAGCCAGTACGGTTTTTGCCAGCCAGCCCCTGGTGGCGGTAGCAGCGCTTTCAGTGGGCGAGACCTTGGGCCAAGGCCTGGCCTTCATCATCGCCAGGCGATACGCCCACGACAAAGTGCAAGCTCTCATCGAGAAGCAAAGTTGGATCGTCTGGCTGAAGGCCCAGGTGGAACAGAAAGGGGCTAAAGGAGTCTTCGTCATCCGTCTGATGCCGTTTTTTCCTCAGAATCTTGGGAATTACGCCTTTGGGCTGACCTCCATTCCGTTTACCCCCTACCTAGTGGCCACTTTTCTTGGAACTCTGCCCCTTCTTGTGTTCTATGTAGGTGGGTTCGCCGGCCTGGTCAACATCCTCAAACACGGCCTCTGGGAACACCACCCCTTCCTGTTGATCGGGTTCGTGTTGCTGTTCGTGGGAGCAGCCTTCGGACTGGGAAAAGCCCTGAAAGGTAAGAAGTCGGGAGGAGACATGGGTTAGAAGTGAGCTGGAGGGTCGAAGCTTAGAGTCCGTGGAATTCAGCTTTTCTCCCAGTGATCGGATCTTCCATATCACTGAGTACAAAACTATCGACACCAGCACTTGATGAAGTCCAAATCCCCTCCAGTCGACGACCATTTACTTGCCCACTCAACGCACGGAAGTATAGAAGCTCTGGCCAACCAATGTCCGGCGATGGTCCTGGTTCCTATGGCAACGGAATCGAGGAAAGTCCCAAGCTTGAACTATTTGGGTATAAGGGTAATTGAGTGGCAACAGGCTGCACTCGACCCATCATGTCTGGAGGTAAGATTCGAGTGATTCGACTTCGATTTTGGCTGCTCATCCTGTGGGGGTTTTCTCTGGTGCAGCCAACCCTGGCCTGCGGGAGCTGCGGGTTCGGGGCCCTAGACACGGCATTTCCCCCTCTTCGCCTCTGGCTGATGTTGCTGATCCCGACGTTTTTGTTCCTAGCCTGGTGCCGGAGACGTCGCAGGGGTTTGAGCCTGATTGACCTTTTGAATGCCTTTGTAGGTGGATTTGTCCTTTTCGCCCTGGCAGCCATCATGCTCATGGCTTTAGTGATCCCCGGAGTCATGGCCTACGTTCTCTATCGACTACTTGCGCAAGCGCGGTCTGAAGATGAGCCTGTTCGCCTGGGCTGCAGGATTCTTCTGGCTCTGTATGTCGCCACGGCCCTATGGACCTACGGGCAAGCGTGGTACACCGGTCCCGTCTGGAAGCTCGACCGTGCTTGGGTCGGGGGACACGCCTACGGTCTGGCCGACGCCTGGGCGAAGGAGCTGCCAATTCCTTCGGAAACCCTGGCCCGCATGGCCGTAGAAGGCAACGCCAACGAGCGGCGGAATGCCGGCAAAGTCTTTGTGGCCAGAGCGAGATTGGCCAATAAAAACAACCACTGGCCTGAATTCCAAAAAGAGGTGGATCTCCTTGAGCACTTCGTTTATGACCACACTCGGCCCAGCCAAGATCGCGGAGATCTTCAGACTTTACTGGACGAGGTCAAGAGCTATGCTCCAGCGGATGATTCAGACCACTCGGATTAAAGAGCCCGTGTGCCATTTGAGTTGAGTGGGTGCGACGACCGCGATTTCAGCTCGTTGGCAAGCCGACCTCGGTCCCCCCAATTCGACTTCGGAAATTCTTGGGTCTTCTCGAGATTGGCGTCGAACTTGTGACGACTTTAGTCGGTCTTGCTAGTGCTCTGTCAAGCTTAAGTTTGCGGGTTGGGGTGGAGAGGCGCAATTCTGAGAAAATCAATTCGAGGGCGCG
>JBJHCR010000567.1:0-2218 GCA_050486105.1 Vulcanimicrobiota bacterium | reverse complement strand
GCCTAGGATTTCTTGGTGCCCTGCCAAGCCTCAAGAAGCTCTATAGTGAGTCTGAGTCCGAGTATTTTCGGTCTGAATTGGAGCTCTTCATGAGCGAGCGGCCTTGCACCGCTTGCCAAGGGGCACGACTGCGTCCCGAAAGCCTTGCAGTCTCCATCCGCGGACGGTCGATCGCCGAGGTCACTATGATGTCGATCGGGGAAAGTCTGGTTTGGTTCGATTCCCTTCAATTGACCCCTCGAGAGACGACCATCGCTGAACAGGTGCTCAAGGAGATTCGCGCTCGTCTCCACTTCCTGGATTCTGTAGGGCTCGATTACTTATCGCTATCCAGAACCGCCAAGACCCTTTCCGGAGGTGAAGCCCAGCGAATCCGATTGGCCACTCAGATAGGTTCCGGTCTGGTGGGGGTGATGTATATTTTGGACGAGCCTAGTATTGGACTCCACCAAAAGGATAACGCTCGTCTCCTCAAGACGTTGATTCATCTAAGAGACCTCGGCAATTCGGTGATTCTAGTCGAACACGATGAAGACACCATTCGAGCCGCGGACCACGTGATAGACATCGGTCCTGGAGCCGGGATCCATGGTGGTGAGATCGTCGCTCAAGGTACGCCTAAGTCTATAGAGAAATGTCGCACCTCCCTAACCGGAGACTACCTCTCCGGACGGAAGACTATTCCCGTCCCGCATCCTAGGAGAGAGCCTGGTTCTGAATGGATCACCATTTCCGGAGCCACTGAGAACAACCTCAAAGATATCGATGTTCGGTTTCCCGTGGGACTATTCACCTGCGTCACGGGAGTTTCCGGATCGGGGAAATCCACCCTCGTCGATTCCGTGCTACGAAGAGCCCTGGCCCAGCATTTGCACGATTCCCGAGAGCGACCTGGGGCCCACCGAGCCCTGACGGGTCTCGAGGCCATCGATAAGATCATCGTTATTGATCAAACTCCGATCGGGCGCACTCCTCGCTCCAATCCCGCAACCTACACCGGGCTATTCGACCCTATCAGGCAACTCTTCGCCCAAACCCCTGAGGCCCGAATGAGAGGCTATAAGCCCGGGAGATTTTCTTTCAATGTCAGAGGTGGTCGCTGTGAAGCCTGTCAGGGACAAGGAATCCTGAAAATCGAGATGCACTTTCTTCCTGACGTCTATGTCCCTTGTGAGGTTTGCCGAGGGACCAGATACAATAGAGAAACCCTGGAGGTTCGGTATAAAGGCAAGACCATCTCAGAAGTCTTAGACATGACCATCGAAGAAGCCCTGGCGCTCTTCGCCAACATTCCAAAAATCCAACGCCGACTTCAGACCATCGTCGATGTCGGCTTGGGCTACATATCCTTGGGTCAACCTGCCACCACCTTGTCTGGAGGAGAAGCTCAGCGAGTCAAATTGGCCACAGAACTCTCTAAGGTCGCTACCGGGCGCACGCTCTACCTTCTTGACGAGCCAACCACCGGGCTCCATTTTCACGATGTCGCCAGATTGCTGGAAGTTTTGGAACGCTTGACCCGCGCGGGCAACACCATTGTCACTATCGAACACAATTTGGATGTGATCAAATGCGCCGACTGGCTTATCGACCTCGGACCCGAAGGAGGGACTAGGGGAGGACACCTGGTTTGCTGTGGCCCTCCCGAGAAGGTCGTCGAGGAACCTCGATCCTACACCGGCCAATTCCTAGCGGCCTTGCTCGAGTCTCAGAGCAAGTACTCTGGAGATCGAGCAAGAAATGGGGCTTCTATAACTGCAGGTAGTCAGACAGATCTCCCACTCCCTGTCTGACTACCACCGGGTTATCCCCGGTGAAATCGAGAATCGTTGAAGCTTCCGAACGTTGCTGCCCTAAACTGATCATTAAGTCTGCCCGGGGATAGCGCTCTTCAATTTGCTCGGGGTCGCTGGTGACCTCATCGAGACTATCGCTGGCGGAGGTGTTGACCAAAGGTCGCCCCAGACGCTTTACCAACGCCAAGCAGAACTCTTGATCGGGAACACGAATCCCCACCGTACGTTGCTTCGAGATCATCAACTTTGGAACTTCGCGGGATGCTTGTAGGATGAAAGTGAAAGGCCCCGGCAAGAGCTTGCGCATCATTCCGTGAGCGGAGTTCGATAAGCGAGCATATCGAGACACCATGCTGAGGTCTGAGCAAATGAAGGAAAGGGGTTTGCGCTTAGGAATCTTCTTCAACCGATACAGGTTGTCC
>JBJHCR010000566.1:0-2220 GCA_050486105.1 Vulcanimicrobiota bacterium | reverse complement strand
GTGTCCGCCCGACCGAACCCGTCGGTGCCGAGCACCGCGAACGGCCCCGGCACCCAGTCGGCGATCTGGAACGGTGTCGCCCGCATCCAATCGCTCACCGCCACGTACGGCCCGTCGGTGCCTTCCAGGATGGGCATGAGAAAAACTATCTGGCTTCGCTGGCCGAATTCGCGCTGCAGAGTCCGACCTACCAGGTTGTTGAACTTTTGGTCACTGCCACCCATTTCCACGTCGGACTCTAGGGCTACCGAGTCGTAGCCTTGCATCAGAGGATAGAGCAATTCGTGCAAGCCGATGGGGAGGCCCTCCCGGTACCTCTTTTCGAAGTCATCGCGCTCCATGGTCCGGGCCACGGTGGTGCGAGCGGCCAAGGCTATCACATCGGCAAAATTCATCCCCAACAACCACTCAGAGTTGAATCGGACTTCAGTCTTTTCGGAGTCCAAGATCAGGGAAAACTGTTCGCGGTAGGTTGCTGCGTTCTCGGCGATCTGCTCGGGAGTCAGAACCTTTCGGGTTTCACTGCGACCGGTGGGGTCACCCACTCGGGCGGTGAAGTCTCCGATCAAAAGAATCACCTGATGCCCCAGATCTTGAAATTGCCTCAGCTTTCGTAGAACCACGGCAAAACCCAAATGGATATGAGGGGCGGTGGGGTCGAGTCCCAGCTTAATCCGCATAGGTTTGCCCTCTTTCAGGCGTTCGAGCAATTCGCTTTCAGAGATGATCTCTTGGGTCCCTCTTTTGAGGAGCTCCAACTGTTCTTCAGGTGACATGCTTTCTCCGAACTCAGGGAGGGTTGGCTCCCTAATGTGATCTCGTTTCCCGGCCGGGGATTTCCGGAGATCTTCCGGCAGCCCTTCTGGGCTTGGAGATTAATCCCAGGATGGTGAACACGGCCCTATTATCCCTTGGTCCGTCGTGGAAGTACCCAGTCACGCGGTGGCCTTAGGCTGGCTCAGAGCTTTTCGAACAACGGGTGCCTTGGGTCCTCATCGCTTCCAGAGGACGCCGTCCTAGGACACACACCGCCTCGACCGGCTTCATTGGGAGATATTCCAGGCGCACCTCCGAGAATCCGGCAGCCGTCAGATCATCGGAGATCTGTCGAGCTGCCTTCCGAGTGTCTTGGCTGGAAGCTCCTTTATTCCGGGGCTGGAACGTGAGCGCGATTTTCGCTCCTGGTTTCATCACGGCAGCGAGGTTTGCTAGTCTGGTCACCGGGTCGAGCCAGAAAAAGTGAGTGTTGATGGCGAATACCTTGTCGAAAAGGTGGTCGAAGAGAGGCAGTGCGTTCACCGAGGCCAGATGGAGTTCGACCCGGCCCTCCTCAATGCTCTGGGCGTTGCGCCGAACGGCCTGCCGGTGCATTTCCTTCGAATGGTCGACGCCCACGACCTTGCCTCGGAAGGCCTGCTCGGCCGCCCACTGAATGCCTAAGCCTGGACCATAACCGATTTCCAAGACCCAATCCTCTGGTTTTATTTCGAGTAGCTCAAGGGTCCGGTGGTTCCGTTCACGGTTGGACGGGCGCGTGGCCAGCACATAACCCACCAACTGTCCGATGAGCCCAGAGGGCCGACCGAACTGGCGGACCACGGCGTCGCGCAGGCTCATTGTTCCAGCTCTCGGCGCACCGCCTTCAACACTTTGACGGCCCTCCGAAGCCCCTGCTCCTCCACTCCAAAATTCTCGGCGAAAATAGGAGCCTCCCTCGCCTTCATCCGCCTAATAAGGCGTTCGCCTTCGGCGGTGAGCCGAACGAACCGAGAGCGCCGGTGTGCTGGGTTACTTTGGAGTACCACAAGGTTGCGATTCAAGAGTCCGTTCACCAGCGACTGGATATGCTGGCGGGTGACATAACGAGCGCGAGCTATGGCGGGCACCGTGGACGGGCCCTCCCAAAGTAGATGCTCTAGCACAGCGCGCATTCCGAGCGTGATGTCCTCTTGAGCATGGAGTCGCTCACCGACCTGCAGGATGAGGTGCCAGACCAAACGGACTTCGTTCAAGAGTTCTTCCGAGGCCTTCATGACAATAAACATGTCATATTGACAACATGGTTGTCAATGTGGGTGTGTGTGTTTTTCGTCCCCCGAGTGGTTGCCTCGGACAGTTTTGGATAGATGTGAATGTTCCATGGCTTGGGGCGGTGCTTGGTTCTCTTTCTACAGCACGGATACACCAGAGAGCCTGAACTCTATGAAGAAGGTGAAAACG
>JBJHCR010000565.1:0-2269 GCA_050486105.1 Vulcanimicrobiota bacterium | reverse complement strand
CGGGTTCCCGGCGCTTGCGTGGGTGGCCCCGGCGCCTCGACAACCGAAAATAGAAAGTTATTCCGGACCAGATCCTAAGGAACGCTCAGAGAGGGGGGGCAAGAGGAGACCAGCTCAGACCTTGAAGGCTCGGGCTGCTCTCGAGACCAAGGTTTTCAGGTGTCCATCTCTCAAGAGTTTGAAGTTCTCGACCAACTCCTTCAGGTCGATCCAGTGCAAGGGCGTGTTGGCGGTTGCCGCCACCTTTTGGACCTCGCAGGCATAGGGCTGCACCACCTCCGGGGTCACTCCTGGGCTGGGGAAATAGGCCCCTCCGAGCTCGAAAAGTGAGGCCACCTCAAGCCCATTCTCTTGCTGCAAGCGCTCCAGCAGAAAGGCTTCTGCACACCTTCGAGTGCCAACAGAACGCGGTAGGCGCCAGGCCGGGGTCACCAGCAGATTGCTGTGCCCCCGAAAACATTGAGCCGCCGGCAGGTCGTCGTCGACGACACCAAAATAGAGACCACCAGCGTAGTGCCAAAGAGGGGCCACCGAGGCGGTGTGAAGACTCAAGTTTTTGGGTTTGACGTATTCTAGATCGATTTCTCTGAGGGGCAGTTGAGTTGCCGTTTCTTCGGTGAAACCTCGACACCCCAGGTGCAAAAAATCGGCTCCTTGCTGGCTTCGACGGAAGGCTCGACGGGGTTCTGCATTCAGCAAATCACTCAAAGCTGTGACTCGGGGTTCATCGGCATTCTCGGTCAGCTCCAGAGAGCCCCCAACCCAGGGACCGGGGGCTCGGCCCAATCGTTGCATGAGCTCAAAGACGTGGACCTCCAATCGAGAGTCGGGTAGACCTCCGACCTGGGCGGCTCTCAGCAACTGCTGAGCCTCGATGGCGCGCACCCGATCTCGCGCTTGGCTGACCATAAGGGGTGTGATCTTGACGAAGAGACTTCTCAACTCTTCCTGCACCCCCCCGGGTGAGGGATAGGTGTGCGATCCGGGAGTGAACTCCAAGAGTTGGTCGGCGTGGAGGCCCGCCCAAGTCTCAAGGACTTCTTCCACCGTCTGGGCCAGGGGTTTGTCTCCCTGAATCACAGTGATCGGTTCGGTAACGTAGCACGGGGACCGGGCTTGATCCAGGCGCTCCTGGCAAAGACTCAGGAGGGGGCGAGGGTAGCTCTTGCGGGCCAGGATGTAGAGTTCTCCGCCAACCTCGAAATAAGGCAAGGCGTCCACCGTGAGGTGAGGTCGTCTCACCAGATCTCGAAGAGCGCCGGTGGATTGGTGTCGATAGTGGGTGAGTTCCAAGTAACCCAGAGGTGGACGTTCGATATCTGCTCTGAACCTCACCCCATCGTCGGGACTCACCCGCTCTCCCACGATGAGGTAGTTGGTAGGAGGATACTCCAGAGGTTCTCCGTCGGGGCGCAACAGTTCAAAGTGGTTTCGGAATCGGTTATCCACGATCCAGGGATTCCAAATTGGGGTGGAGGCCAACAACCTCAAGCCCAATCTTTGAAAGTGCTCTTCGAACTCAGCTTGAGTGAAGTAAGTGTACTCCTCCAGGATTTCGGTGGACCAATCCTCTTGGTAATCCTTGCGCAATACAAACTCTACCGCGTGCACCTGATCGAGTTCAAAGCGGCGCCACCCGGGTCGGGGGCTGGGCTTCTCGCTGAGGTCAAAGCCGCGCTCGGACTCGGATAAGAGAAAGCGAAACTCCCGGGAAAACCTCAGCAAGAGTTCGGCGGTGGAGGAGGGTAGATCGAGGCAGACAAGATCCGACTCGGGACGGACGAAGTCTCGCACGATGAGGCTCCCGAACATCTTGAGTTGGCGAACCTGGTTTTCGATGGCCTCAACCGCAGCCTCATGCCGGTAGCCTTGGAAGCTGGTGACGTGATGAAGAACCGAGGAATTGAAAATGGCGTCCAGACTCTCGGGCTCAAAGCAAACCCGGCCAATGTCCCCTTGCAAAAAAGTGAGATTCGGTCTTTGATATCGGGCTTGGGCCCGCTCCACCATCTCGGGATTGAGGTCCACGCCCACCACCGAGATGTTGGGATACAAGGCGGCCAGAGCCTCGCTGCCGGTGCCCGAGCCCATACCCATGTCGGCCACCTTGCCTTGGCCCAGCACGTGAGCCGCAGTCAGGGCCACCTTTTGCTGCATAGATTGATCCATGCCGGCTAGGTAGCGTTCATAATCGGCTTCGCTTCCCCGCAATCCCTGGGGGGCCAGGATGCTCTCGTCGCTCTTCCTTCTTGGATGCGGGCTATCAAGC
>JBJHCR010000564.1:0-2282 GCA_050486105.1 Vulcanimicrobiota bacterium | reverse complement strand
CCGACCTCCTAGGTGGATGTAGCTTCCCACCATGCCTTCGTTGGTCTCCCGGCTGGCCTTTTTGTCCGCCTTGCTGATCCCTTTTTGGCGAAGCCAGCCGGCAGCATTTTCAACATTTCCATCGTTGGCCTGGAGAGCTTCTCGGCAGTCCATGATGCCGGCGCCTGTCTTGGCCCGGAGTTCCTTTACCATTGTGGCACTAATTTCAGCCATGTCTCGTCCTCTTCAATCTTGGATAGTTTCAAGGTCCAGTAGATGACCGGACTCAATTTTCTCGTTGGCGTCGGACTACCCCGAGATCACTCGGAGCGCCAGACTCCTACTCTCACGGACTCGGTCTCACCGTCCTCGGTAGTGTAGGTCACGGTCTCGGTTTCCACCGTGCCTCCAGCGGCCTCGTCGCTATCTCTCTCGACGCGCTCTGAAACCTCTACATCAGGCAGTTCCTGCTCCAGTTCAGCTTTGGCCTCTATGATCGCATCGGCAATCTTTCCTGTAATCAACCGGACGGCTCGGATGGCATCATCATTGCCGGGTATCGGAAAATCGATGACATCGGGGTCACAGTTGGTGTCCACGATGGCGATCACGGGGATCCCTAGGGTCCGAGCTTCTTTGACCGCGATGTACTCTTTTCTGGGATCGATGATGAAAAGCGCACCAGGCAGGGCCGGCATGGTCTTGATTCCACCCAGGAATTTTTCCAACTTAATGCGCTGGTCTTCCAGACGGATCACTTCTTTCTTGGGAAGCCGATCAAAGACTCCGGTCTCCTTCATCTCCTCGAGATTCTTGAGACGCTCGACTCGCTTTTGAATGGTCTTATAGTTGGTCAACATCCCACCCAACCAGCGAGTGGTCACAAAATACTCACCACAGCGCAGGGCTTCTTCTTCGACAGTTTCGGTAGCCTGCTTCTTAGTCCCCACAAAGAGGACAGGACGAGGACGGGTCACCTGCTTATCGGTTATCTCATAGGTTTCGTAATCCACGCATCCCTTGGACACCGCTTTGACGAAGTGGTAGGCTTCCTTGAGCTTATTGACTGTCTTTTGCAAGTCAATAATATAGATCCCGTTTCGCTCAGTGAAGATGTAGCGAGCCATTCGGGGGTCCCAACGTCGGGTCTGGTGACCGAAATGAACTCCGGCCTCCAAGAGTTGCTTCATACTGATAATAGACATGTTTTCTCCGGTTCTTCCTCGCGCTTCGCCATTATCGGAACCGGGATGCTTCCACCTCATCCGAGATTGGAACCACTTCGGCACCGGAGTCTTGGATCCCAAGGAGCCAAACGAAGCGCTGCGTAGTTTGATGTATTCGGGCAATATAGCAACGAGAGCAGCCCTGAGTCAAGGGCTGCGGGGCCTCTAATTGCTCTGTCAATTGAGACGGAGTTGAGTGCGTATCTTGGAGGCTTGATGTTGCTCCCCCTAAGCTTCACCCCTTGCCAGCCTCCGCACCTCACCCACCTCAAGACCGGTGAACTCACTCACCTGCTCTGCACTTAAGCCCGAGGCTACCATGCGTTGCACAAGCTCTCGGCGGCCCTGTTTCAGGCCCTGTTTCAGGCCCTGTTTCAGGCCTTGTTCCAAGCCTTGCTCTAGGCCTTGTTCCAAGCCTTGCTCTAGGCCTTTCTTCTCGGCATAGGCAAGCCTGCTGAGTTCGTCGCGCTCGGCTTTTTCTCGAGCTTCAATAAGATAGCGAATCTCGTCTTTAGCGTAAGCCTTGCGCATAGAGTCAAGAGCCATGGATATCCCTTCTTCCTGTGCCAACTCTTCTGGCAACTCGTCTTTGGCGTCATCGTAGAGATCGGCAAACTTCAAGATATAGAGCCATCTCTCGAATCGCGACTTTAGTTCGCTCGGGCGGTCCTTCTTGAACTTTCGCAATTCGATATAGTGAAGCTCTAAGATGTCGGTGAGTTCGAATTTCTGTTGCTGTTCCCAAAACGAGAAGCGACTGTGGAGTTCTTGCCGCTCTGGAAAAAGGTTGAACTCGAGGATCGAAATACTCACTGTCTTGGCCAACAGATCGTAGGACTGACCAGCTTGGATCTGGTCGCAAAAGAACCGGGTCACGTAATACACCGAACGTTTGATGTAGTCGTCTATCCCGGCCCTCAATTGCACCTCGATGTTGTATTGTCGCCCCCTACCATCTCGAGCCTTCACATCCAGAATAGGGTTCTTCTCTAGTAGGTACTCCTTTTCGTGCCCTGGGGACAGCAGCTCAAGGTCCACGATCTTCAAGTCGCCTCGCAGGCCCAGCAGGGCGTTCAA
>JBJHCR010000563.1:0-2312 GCA_050486105.1 Vulcanimicrobiota bacterium | reverse complement strand
CCATCGCTCTGCGCTCGATAGACCTCGAGATGCATCCCGACCCGGCGGATCGCATCATTGTGGCAACCGCTTTGGTCCTGGGCCAAGCCTTGGTCACCAAGGACGAGAAACTTCACGGCCTGTCTGTGCCGACCATCTGGTAAGCAAGCTTGAAACTAACGAACTCATCTCCAATCCACCCAACGCCGTTTTTGGTGGCTCTCTAAACAAAGTTCTATCGCTCGAATGACGTTCCGGGCCTCGATGGCCAAAACCGGCGGGCCGCAGCCGGTCGCTAGAGCTTTGGCCAGTTGAGAGTAGAACATCAGATAGTTTCCTGGCTCTTCAGGGTACGAGTCCGCTGTAATGGGAAGAGAGCCACCTCCGTCTTGATGCCGATACAGACGCCCCCATTGCTCGTGGCCCACTTCGCCCCATCCCGGACCTCCGGGGCGCTCGCCCAATCGAAGAGCTTCTTCCTGGGGGTCGTAGCCGTGCTGAACCCAGGTTCCTTGGGTTCCACGAACCTTGAAGCGCAAGGGCGGCTCAGCGGCCAGACAGCTGACCTTCAACTCCACTCTTATGTTCTGGTACTCGAGAAGGACCAGAAACCCGTCGGTGGCTCGAGAGGCGGCGCGCTCTTGGCGAAGGTCGGCAAAAACCGCCTTGGGCAGACCGAACGCCTGGAAGCTCTGGTCCAAAAGATGACTTCCCAGGTCGTGAAGCACCCCCGAACCAGGACTGTCTTCCTCTCGCCAACCTCCCTTCAAAAAAGGGCGATGGCGATCGAAATGGCTCTCCACCGAAACGATCTCCCCCAAAGTTCCGTCCTTTAAGAGTTTTTGCAAGGTCAGAAAATCGCTGTCCCAGCGCCGATTGTGAAAGACGGACAAGACCAGGCCAAGCTCTTGAGCCAGTCGGATCAGCTGATCCGCTTGCTCTGAGGTGACGGTCATGGGTTTGTCCAAGACCACGTGCTTCCCGGCCTCCAGGGCTTTTCGGGCCAAGGGGAAGTGACTTGCGTTGGGGGTGAGGATGACCACCACGTCAACCTCGGTCTGCAGCAAGTCCTCGGAGCTCCGAAGCAGCTGAACCTGGGGATAGAGTTCCTGGGAGCGGGCCCGATGTCTCTCCACCACGTGGGTCAACTGTAGCCGAGGCTCCACGGTGATCAAGGGTGCGTGAAAACGCTCGGCCACCATGCCGAAGCCGATCAGTCCAACGTTCATACTTTGAGGGTTTGCAGGAAGAGACCGTGGCACCTGTCGAGGCGAGGGGCGAACACTCGAAACACCTTTTTCGCCCTTCCTTAGCCTCCCGGCTCAAGCACGGAGATCTCAGGAAAAACTAGGAAGTCTCTAGGGTTGGTGGTGACGATGGTGCGGAATCCTGCACAGGAGTAGGTCGCAGCCAATTGCGTGTCTAGGATGCGTTTGCGCCCCAGGCGGTGCTCCTCCATCCAGCGGAGAAACTGTTCTGTGCTCTTTCCAGTGGGGTAGACCCGTCGAATCTCTCTGGCGTGCCACCACCAATTGGCTCGTCCAAGCGCTTCCTCTATGGCTATGGGCTTCTCGAATCGCCTGGGATCAGAAACCACGTGAACAAATTCGCAGAGAACCTGCGGCGCCAGTCCCAGCGGTGAACCCTCCTTGAGCAATCTGTGCAGCAAACCCTTTGCCTCCTGGTGCCCAGGGTGTTCTCGGATCTCGACACAGACCAGAAAAGTGGTGTCCAGACCCTTAGAGTCAGCCATCGAGCATTTCCTCCAAGAGGTCGTCCTCGCCCACGAAGGGGATCTTCACTTTCCCCACCGACCCCGGAGAGTGCTCAGCCAGACTTGGACGAGATTTTATTCGCTCTCTCCAGTAAGCCTCCATGGCTTCGCGAATGAGTTCAGCCGTAGGACGGTCAACAGAACGTGCATACTCTTGATAATCCCGGTAGACCGTCTCTGACACATTGATAGTTATTGGCTTCATACATACACGGTAATGTATGCCATCGAAAAGGGCAAGGTTCAAAGTGCCAAATCCCTCGTCTGGATGAAGACCAGACCACCCCGGCCATCATTGACGACATCGTGCCCTCCGCTCGAAGTGCGTCGCTCAAAAAGAAAAAGCCCCGGGGCTGTTAAGCTTACCAGGGCGAACACTCATCTCACTAAACACAGAGTAACCTCGGGTCGTTAAAGAAACGTCATCGCTGTTGGGAGGCAGAGTTGGATGGAAACGAGATACCTGGGGAGGTCTGGGTGCAAAATTGGAACCTTGAGCTGGAAGGGGGCTCGCGGGTAGGCTGTTCCCAAGCGAGGGATCCCGTCAAGTCGTGAAGTC
>JBJHCR010000562.1:0-2343 GCA_050486105.1 Vulcanimicrobiota bacterium | reverse complement strand
TCGGCCCGGCCGCGGCTACCCCCTAGCTCTGCCCGGCCGCCGAACCCACTCTCAAGCCGGAAGCGCCGAAAGTTCTTCATGCCCCGAGGCTGACCTCAGGGCCAGGAGCCGGGGAAGGGAGCGCTCAGATCACCGCCGGACGCTTACCTTCCGTCTTTTCCTTCTGGCCATGTCGGACATCCTCGCGCATCCCGCGCGATCTGGGGTGTCCGAAAAACCCAGGGAAGGTCAAGTTTCCGGAACGCCCACCGTCAGAGTTTCCGGAACCAACAACGCCAACCAGGAGCCAGTACATCACCTTTCGCCTAAGGCGAAGGTCGAGGCCGCCTTTAGTGTGGGTTATCTCCCGCCAAAGCTTGTTGACAGGATCCAAAGGTCGAGATTTTTGCCCACATTTGCATCTAGGCGTTTGTACCAATGGTCTGCGGCTGCAGACCCACCTGCACTGCCTAAAAAGGATCCACTCACACCTCCGATAACTCCACCGAGGATTCCTCCAGCGGGGACAGTGAGCCACGCGAATGGCCCGCCAAAGGCGCCGATTTTTATGCCAATCCAGGCACCCGCCGCAGCGCCTCCCCAAGCCCCTGCTATGCCACCACCTGATTGGGCCACAAACCGAGCATATTGTTCATGCGAGATTCGGCCTTCCAAATAGGCCGTACGGTGTGAATGGAGTTCGCGCGCATCAAGGACGAGACTAAAGCCCGCTCCGATCGGCCCTGCTGCGCGCAGAAGCCGTCGTCTGATGGCCGCGTTGGCTCCCTGTAGTGTGTGCGTTGCCCTCGCTTTCGCGTTGGCCATTTGCTGCATCGGGTCGGTCCTGAGCCAATCGGCCCTGCTCATTCCACGAAGTCGGGGTAGGTCTTCGCGTGTCCTGGCAGACCATGCTCGCTTGTGCTTTGGTCCCCGCCGCTCAATTGAGCGGAGCAAGCTATCGATTGACTGAGTGCTTAGAGCGGCCCCTGTGATCGGATTTCGAACAGTATACCTGCTTGTTCGCGGGTTGATTTCGTGGAGCTCTCCCAACGCTTCAATCGGAATTCTTGCTTGTTTCCTAAATCGAGAAATCTCGCGTCCAAGCGCCCGTGTTTCAGGGTCAGGGCTCGCACGCATTGCGCGCAGTTTTTTGGCTAGCCAGTTTCTGGACATCTGCCGACCATCAAGGGTTTCTCCGAGCCGAGGTTTCCCCTCCCCACGAGTGGTTTTCACCTCCACTAGGCGTACGTCCATGATTTGTCCATTTGGGCCGCGCTTGATGGCTACTCGGTCAATGCCATTACCGCTGGGGTTTTTGAATTCGCGAATCTCTTGAAAGCCCCGGAGCCGCAAGGTTTCTCCGGAAAAGGACTCACCCCACGCTCCGGCGCTACGGTTCCAGAGCGATGGGCTCCGTTCGCCAGGCAGGTTGATCGGGTGATCTACTAACTCCCCGACCAGTGGAGCGACAAAGTGTTGAGCGCTCGTAGGCCTGGCAGCGGCGACGAATGCACATACTATGGCGACAAATAAGCTCACTCGAGAGCAGGAGAAAGTCATCGAAGCTCCCTCAGCATGCGAAGTTTTGCTGCCTCTGTGCGCCATTCTTCGTTGAGGTTTTGAAAAAGAAGGCTCCACTGCTCCTCGACTCTGCCGCGTAGGTATGGAATAAGTAGGCTTTCGTCGACCGTGGTGAGGAGGGCTAGCTTGAGCATCGTTTGGGCGTGCTCAAGATCAATGCCTCCGAGTTCTGACTTCGAGCGAACCAACTCTATGATTTCGACGAGCGTTCGGTGGCTAGGGTGGGACGTTGTTCGGTGGCCAGATGGGTAATCTAGCAAGGATCCTGAGATGTCGATCAGATGAGCTTTGCCAGCTTCCGTCAGTATGTCTGGTTTTCTGAAGCCCTGCCTCTGAATTTCGAATTGGAGGTCTCGGACGGATCTGGTCCAGCGTAATGCTGCTTGGTTGTAGTTCCAAAGGAGCTCGGTGGCTTTGGGGCCAATGCCGGCCTTCTCCTCGGCTCCCCTGATCCCGCCCGCCGTGAAGGCGTATAGCTGGCTTTCTAGGGATCGTCCGCTTTGCATCAATTTTTGAGTTTTCACGGCATATTCCATAAAGGACTTGATCGCCTCTGGAGTGTGAGGATCGATTGCTCCTGCAGGATGAGCCGACGACTCCACGGCCTTCTTCCAATTTGTCAGTTCTGCGCCATTAAGGAAGTCCTGAAAAGTAGCCTCGAGAAGCGCAAGCTCTGCAAGGTCAAGAATCTTGGCGCTTCCGGCTTGAGAGTGGGTTCGGCGGCCGGGCAGAGCTAGGGGGTAGCCGCGGCCGGGCCGAACGGCGCAACGCTGGCAGGTGAGG
>JBJHCR010000561.1:0-2378 GCA_050486105.1 Vulcanimicrobiota bacterium | reverse complement strand
CCTTCTCCATAACCCAGGTTTTGAGGCGCTCAGAGCGCGACCAGCGAGGGTAGAGGTAGATCAGCGTGCCGACCAAGAGGGTGAAGCACACCTGAAAGATGGGATCCCGAACGACCGAGAAGAAGGCTTGCACCGCCACCGTGATAAGGGGGAGTTCCCCTCCCGTAGTTGCCACCGCCTCAAAAAGACCGTCCATAAGATAGGGAGGAACGAAGAGCAGAAAGGTTATAGCGATCGCCATGGTCATCAAAGGATAGGTCAAGGCTGCTCTGAGCTTAAGCCTGAGGTTGTGGCCCTTCTCCTCAGCCAACGCCATCTGGTCCAGGGCGTCGTCCATGCGTCCGGTCATTTCACCGACCCGAATCATGCGCACATGATAGGGCGAGAAGACCGGTATGGCAGCATTGAACACGGCAGTCAGGGAATGCCCCCGCAAGACATCGTCGGTCATGCGCTGGATGAGGATCCGAAACCAGGGATCGCTCATCTGCTCACCGAGAATGTCGAGCGCACGATGGATAGGGACACCAGCTCGAAAGAGAGTCGCCAAAGAGCGAAAGAACAGAACTTTGTCTTTCGCCGAAGGCATTTTGCCTCCCGGGGGGAGGGCCGCCTCGGGTCTCAGTTTTGCTGAAACCAAAAACGTCAGGTCTGGTGGCGCCTTCCGCACAGCGGCGGTCGCGGGCATTCCATGTCCTTCCGTCCGCGCCGAATCGGCCACTGGACCCGAGTCTTTTGCTGGGGTTCCGGGGTTGACCGTCGGCTGGACTCCGCTTCCTGTGTCTAAGTCTAGCAAAACTTTATTAGAATCTCCAGGACTCCAGAGTAGAAATGAAATGAGACTCCAAGTCGAACTCCGGGACTTCCCCCTTATGTTCATAAATCCGAGGTAGGAAGCGATTCACCTTCTTCGAAGCCGAGCCAAATGCAACGCAACACACAAGTTCTGGTTTTGGATTATGGGTCCCAGTTCAATCTTCTCATCACCCGAAGATTGCGAGAACTCCAGGTCCATTCCGAACTCCTGCCCCCCCCGGAACATTGGGAACCGAGCCATTATCCCAATTTGGAAGCCGTGATCCTCTCGGGTGGACCGCAAAGCGTCTACCAGGCCGGCAGCCCAAAACTCCCGAGGGGGCTTTTGGACTCCAACATTCCGCTCCTCGGAATATGCTATGGCATGCAACTCTTATGCCAAGAACTTGGCGGTAAGGTCAGCGGCTCAGAGCGCCGAGAATACGGTCCGGCAAAACTGTCCCGGGTGACTGCTCACTCGCTCACCGAGGGGGTCCGTACAGGTCAAGTCTGTTGGATGAGTCACGGGGACACCGTTGAGCAACTCCCTCCTGATTGCCAAGAACTGGCTTCCACAGAGGACGCTCTGGCTATCATGGCCCACCGCTCTCGGCCGGTCTTCGGACTTCAATTCCATCCAGAAGTGAGCCACACCGAATGTGGAGAACAGCTCCTGAGGAACTTTCTAAAACTGGCTGGGTGCCGCTTCGACTGGACCCCAAAGAACTTCGTGGAGCACTCCATTGAAGAGCTGCGAGCACAAATCGGGACTCGCAAGGTCGCCTGCGCTCTCAGTGGTGGAGTCGATTCCACCGTGGCTGCCGCCCTAGTGGGCCGAGCCATTGGAGATCAGCTGAGCTGTCTGTTCGTCGATCATGGATTGCTGAGGCAAGGTGAGTCGGAAACCGTCTTGGAGTTGATGAAGATCGCCGGCATTCCAGTGCGGCGCCTGGAGGCCCAAGAGCTCTTCCTCGAGCGACTCGCGGGCGTCACCGACCCAGAGCAAAAACGAAAAATCATCGGTCACTCTTTCATCGACGTCTTCGACGAAGCTCTCAGAGACGAAGATGTCGATCTCTTGGTCCAAGGCACCCTGTATCCTGACGTAGTGGAAAGTGGCGGAGGCCAGGCCGCCACCATAAAGACCCATCACAACGTGGGAGGCCTGCCGGAAAACATGGCTTTGGAGATCCTCGAGCCCTTGCGGGAACTCTTCAAGGATGAAGTCCGGCAAGTGGGTTTACAACTCGGGTTGCCGCCGGAGGTGGTCTGGAGGCAACCATTCCCTGGACCGGGGATGGCCGTTCGGGTCTTGGGAGCCGTGGACCGCAAGCGCCTGGACATGGCCCGCCTGGCCGACCACATCGCCACCTCGGAAATCGCCGCCCGCTACGGTCTCAATGAGCGTCCCTGGCAGTACTATGCGGCCCTTCTTCCGGTGCGTTCGGTGGGCGTCATGGGCGACAGTCGCTCCTACGGAGAAACGGTGGTGGTTCGGGCGGTGCGCTCGGTGGATGCCATGACTGCCGACGTCTTTCCCTTAGACTGGGACCTGCTGGAGCGGATCGCCGTCCGAGTGGCTG
>JBJHCR010000560.1:0-2378 GCA_050486105.1 Vulcanimicrobiota bacterium | reverse complement strand
GCATGGGGGGTTTCCCCGCGTTTGCGTGGGTGGCCCCGGCGCCTCGACAACCGAAAATAGAAAGTTATTCCGGACCAGATCCTTACCTCTAGAGCGCGGATTTGTAGGTAAAAATCAAAACCACGGTAGCCAAAAACCAGCAGTAGTAGACAAAACCCATAAAACGTCCATGGCGCAAGAACTTCAAGAGCAAAATTATCGAATAGTAACTCGACACGGCGGCAGCGGCCGTACCCACGAGCAAAGCCATGGCGCTGACGTCTTCGGTGGGGCCTCCTTTGAAAACCTTGCGCAGCTCCAATAGAGTTGCTCCGGCGATAGCCGGCACCGACAGCAAGAAGGAGAATCTGGTCGCCATCTGTCGGTCTAGACCCGCCATCATCCCAGCGGCGATTGTGGTCCCAGAGCGCGATAGCCCCGGCAAGACCGCCAAACATTGGAACAGACCAACTGCTAAGGCTTTGCCGAGAGAGACCTTCTCGGCCACTTCAGGGGTAGTTCCGTCCACTTCCCTGGTCAACTTCTCGGCAATTAGCAGAAGTACCCCCGTAACATAAAGCATAAAGGCCGTGATGTACACGGAGGTGAAGGCTTGCTCGACCAGGTGACGCATAGTCAAGCCCACCAGCACCAAAGGGATGGTGCCTACTCCGACCAGCAACCACAGCTTTCGCCCTAAACGCTTTTCCTCTTCGGTTCCACCTCCAAAGGCCACCGCCATCTGCCTGAGTTCTTGACGAAAAACCAGCATGACGGCCAGGAGACTGCCGCCATGGATCACCGCATCAAAAGTGAAGAGATCCTCTTTGAGTCCAAGCCAGTGTTGCACCAACACCAGATGACCGGAGCTACTCACCGGTAAAAATTCGGTAATCCCCTGGACTAATCCCAGGATAAACGCTTCCCAAAGACTCAAAACAGCTCGCTTCCTTTCGTTCCCTCAATACCCTGAAGAATGAATTTCATTCAATAAAATAGAGAGACCTCCTGCGCGCACTCAGGCTGGAAGCTCAAACAGTGTTCGTAAGGATGGAGTTTCTCTCAAAGGAGCCAAGAGACCCGATTGGGCCTGGGAACGCCCAGGTTGCTCTACCCTGTCTTGCAGCTCATGATTTGACACTCGACATTGGGCAGGTGTCGTCACTAGGTTCGAGAAATCTGACCGCCCCTGAAGGTCCGACTGAAATTTGGCTCAGGGCAGAGACTTAACCTTAGGAGACCCCTATGGAACCCGCTCGCATAACCTGCCGCGAAGATGCTATCAGCCTGATCAAGGACCGTAACCTCAAGCTCGTTAAGCTGGGCGTGTTCGACCTCGATGGGGTCCTGAGGGGAAAGTATGTCTCTCGGGACAAGTTCTTTTCCGCCTTGGATTCGGGTTTAGGGTTCTGTGATGTGGTCTTAGGTTGGGACAGCAACGACCAGCTTTACGACAACGTCAGCTACACCGGATGGCACACTGGCTACCCCGACGCCCAACTTAGAGTCATTCCCGAATCCGGCCGCTGGTTGCCCTATGAAGACCATGGCCTCTTCTTCCTTTGTGAATTCGTCGACAAGGCCGAAGAGATCTGCCCAAGAGGGGTGCTGCGAAGAGTGATCAAGCGAGCCGAAAAGCTGGGGCTCACACCCTTCTCGGCCCTGGAGTACGAGTTCTTCATGTTTGAGGAGACCCCACATTCAGCCAATGATAAAGGCTATCGTGGTCTGCGCCCGATCACCCCTGGGAACTTTGGCTACTCGGTCCTGCGGAACTCAGTGCACAGCGAATTCTATCTGGAACTCATGAACCTCAGCCGCGCCATGAACTTTGAGATAGAGGGTTTGCACACCGAAACGGGCCCTGGGGTCCTCGAGGCAGCCATCGCGGTGGACGAGAGTCTGAGTTCAGCCGACAAAGCCGCCCTCTTTAAGACCTTCACCAAGGTTGCCGCCCAACGTCACCACATGATGGCCACCTTTATGGCCAAATGGTCTCCAGACTATCCCGGCCAGAGCGGTCACATTCATATCAGCCTCAAGGACAAAGCCGGAAACAACGTCTTCTACGACCCTGAAAACCTGAAGAATATTAGCCAAACCCTGCGCTATTTTATCGCTGGATGCCAAAGATTGATGCCCTCGGTTTTAGCTCTGGTTGCCCCGACGATCAACTCTTTCACTCGCTTGATTCCCGGATTCTGGGCTCCAACCAACCCGACATGGGGAACGGAGAACCGCACCTGCGCCCTCAGAGTCGTGCCCGGCTCACCCAAGTCTCAACGCCTAGAATATCGCATCGCAGGAGCAGACGCCAACCCCTACTTGGCTCTGGCGGCCGCCCTGGGTTCAGGGCTATACGGTATTGAGAACAAGCTCAAACCCACTGAGCCCATCTC
>JBJHCR010000559.1:0-2408 GCA_050486105.1 Vulcanimicrobiota bacterium | reverse complement strand
GTGATCCACGAATATCAGAGTGATTCGACGTCGAAGAAGCCCGAGTTATCGGTTGTTGCGTCCTTTACAAAGAAAACCACTGCGGGGGGTTGACTGGGTCCGTCCATATCAGTACAACGTCCGCAAAATTCATCCCTAGTCCTGGCGGCCATGCATCCTCTCTGGCGGCGTCGAAGCTCACTCAAATACGCCTGGTATTAAGCATTCGCTTCTCCTTGCGACAGAGGCGCCTGACCACCATTGGTAGGGACGAACTTCACGGACGTTGCACTAGCCAGGTCCGACTCGCATTGTGACCAGGCCACAACTTATTAGTAAACTCCAGATCCTCGTAACGGTTAGCCCAAGCCCCGTTCATGAAAACGAAGGCAAGGTTCTCAGGAGAAGCTCCGCGGACTTTCCTAATCTCAGCCGTCAAGTGAGCCCTCCAAGGCTTCGGAACCGGACGAGATGTTCCGGCCGGAAGCCTGAGATCTGCTTCCCTGATGCGGGAAATGGTATGAGGGTCTAGCTGGTCCTGGAAGTCCTCTGGAGTGCCGGAGAATAGGCAAGATTCGCAGGTGAAATACGCTTCATAGTACTGGTGTCCGCGAAGGTCACGTTCCAGGACTCTAAAGGGGAGGTACGTCTGGCTGCGGTACCATTGCACCGTGCTAGAGCATACAGGACACGATCTTTCGAGCAAGGCATCCCCAACCGTAGCTTGAGCTATGCTCGGAATGAGAAGCATCAGCAGGACCAATCGCACTCGAGTCGACACCAGGATAGATTCCTCTAATTGCTAGAAACTCCCCTGAGGTAGCGTCTACTCTTGCGTCGGAGGTCTAAATGAGCAGTGGGTTCTGAGCGGGTGGTGTCTGACGACCCCCTTAATTTCCCACGTTCGGCTCAGGGACCGAGAAAGATCTTTGGTCATCTACTTCTTTTTCTTTTTCTTCTTTTTCTTTTTGGTCCGGGGGCGTTGTGGCTGCGGTGGCGGGGAGTGCATTTCGCGCACAAATGGGGAAAGGGACTTGCTGTGGCCCAACAAAGCGCAATGGCGCCTACTTCGGGTGATGGCGACGTGAAAAATGCGCCTCTCCTCTTCGGGATCTTGATTCAGACGGTGAGGGAAGCTGCCTTCATCGGTCCCGTAGACCAGCACGCAGGGCCACTCGAGACCTTTCACTCGATGAACCGTAGAGAGGCGGATCCCTTTTTCGTCGTCGAGCAAGAGCGAGTTCGAAAGGCTGTCCACGAGCCAATCCTCGAAATCGTCAATGGGGCATAGACCGGCCACCTTCTCGAGGGCCAACAGGTCGTCTTGATGACTGCTGCCGGAGCTTCCCAGCCCTGCCGAATCCAACTGCTCTAGGGCCGATGAGAAGTCCGTCTGGGTTCTCAAGGACCGAAAGAAAGCGGCTGGACCGCTGTGAGAGCGCTTCTTCAAGAGTTGGAGGTCTCGCAGAAACTCCTCCAGTTGCGAGGCCGGCCAGGGGTCGATCTTCAGGGCGTAGCGTAAGAGCTGATCCGGGTCGCGGCAACGCGCTGCCCCTTCTAGCACCTCTCGCCGCAGCATCCGGTTGGGTCGACGCAGAGCATCCGCAAGGTCCTGAGTAGACCACGGCTCATCTCCTCCGGTGCAGAGTCGCCAATAGGCGAGCCCGGCACGGATTCCCGTTCTCTGCAGTATGCTCTGGTCCACTACCTGGCTGTGAGGGTGACCGGCGCGCTGCAAGGCCACCTGGAGGGGCATAAGGGCGGCGTTGACCCGAGCTAGGACGGCGATCTCTTTTGGGGGATGCTCCTGCAACCAGTCTTCGATTTGCTGCAAAGCTCGCACGGTCTGCTCTTCCGGAGGCGACAGCAAGAGCTCCGGTATCCCAGTTCCAGCTCCGGCTGCCCTGGTGTCTTTGGAGACTCGAATCTTGTTGCGGGCCAAGAGATTGTTGGTGCTTTCGACCAGGCTCGGAGGGCAGCGATAGTTGGTTCGAAGCAGGTAACCTGCAGCCCCGGGAAAGTAGGTCTCGAAGCGAACCAAGTACTCTGGAGTGGCTCCTGTGTAACCGTATATCACCTGGTCGTCGTCGCCCACTGCGAAGAGCTGCCCGGCCGGTGCGCACAGCAGGCGGATCATCAGAAGATAGGCCGGGGTGAGATCCTGAAACTCGTCTACCAGCAGGTGGGTGCAGGCCAGTTGGGCATGCTGTCGGATTTCCGGGTGGCCCAGCAAGAGCTCAATGGCTCCATAGATCTGCTCGTCGAAGTCGAGCAGCCCCGCGCTCTCTAGGCGAGCGCGGTATCGCGGAAAAATTTGGGCGAAGCCGGGGATGTCGTCTCGAGCGTACTCCACTTCCTCCGGGTCCTTCAGGGCTAAGCGCACCATCTGCAGGGCCTCCAGGTAAGGGGCGTAAGGATCGGTGTTGAGT
>JBJHCR010000558.1:0-2409 GCA_050486105.1 Vulcanimicrobiota bacterium | reverse complement strand
CCAAGAGGTCGAGAGTAAGACTATAATCGCGATGGAACGCTCACCCAATTGCTGTTGGTATCGTAAATTCTGATCCGTAGTGATCATCACATCGTAACTTTCCGCCTCGGCTCTATCGAGCAACTCGCCATTCTTGAGGTTTGACCAGCCCAACTCGTACGCCGTATCAATCTCGTGGCCGCTGAGATGATTGCGGAGTGGAACAGGTGTCCCTTGGTCGAACAAAATCTTCAAGAGGCAGAACGTGCTTGAACAGCCTCAGCATCGAGTACTGCTTCTACTTGAGAGCGATCGACACCCGGAAACCATTTCAGAAAGTCATCTATCGAGGCGCCGTCTCGCAAATTCTCGAAAAGGGCCGAAATTGGGACTCTCGTTCCCCGAAAGACCCACACCCCGCTAACGCGGTCAGGCTCTCTATCTACGGCGCTACATCGCTCCCAGTTGCTCACGACTTACCTCTCTGCCAGCAACCCAGCCAAGCTTTTGAGTTGCTACGATAAGTCTAGCATCAACAGTCTCAAGTCTCAACGGGATTGTTCTGGCTCGAACCACCGGTCTGCACAGTCGGCTCCCAATTCCAGGATCCTAGCCGCAAGTTGCTCTGGCTCACCTTGTTTAAGGGTCTCTAACCTTTGCTCAAGAGCAAGGGTCACCGCCTCCGTCATGCTCTCCCCGGTCAACATGGCTAGCTCTTTGGCTAGCTTATGGGCTCGTGCGTTCTTAATGTTGAGAGACATCTACCATTCTTTCCTTCTATTCTACCATTATAGAATTGGCGCGATCATAGGTCAACAAAAGAGCTGGCACCCTGTAGAGGAGGCGACCCCATCAGCAATTAAAACTCATGTCTTGGAACCCAATAGTCAACCCAGCCAAATCCCAGAACAGCGCCGGGAGGTTTGGATTCGAGCTTTCCTGTCCAGGGTGGAGCGAGGGAAGTCTGGGCAGCTCCAATTGAAGTTCGAGCTGCCTCGTGGACGGGTGGATCCCTACGAACGATGGCTGGTTGAGCCAAAGGTGGCCGTGGTCTCCGAGCATCTGGAACTCCTTAGACCGCAGCTCAGAAAATGCGATATCTGCCTTGGGCCTCTAGAGGTCACGGTGGTGTCCTCCCCGACCGTCGAGCCGATGCCCATAGAAGTTGAGAGGCTTTTCGAAAGCTCCTCCGAGTGAAGCAGGGTCGCAAAGGCATCCCCAGAATGAGAGTGGTTTGGGAAAATCCCTGGGAAACGGAAGAGAGCTATGTCCATCGTCACCGGCCTATCAGGCAACGAGATCTACTGCTTAGATAGCCTGGGATACCGACCCGGAGATCTCGTGATCGGCAACAGCGTGAACTCCATGGGGGTGATCGGGGCCCTGGCCTCCACGGGTCGAAAGTTGGTTGGGGGAGAAGTCACTCAGATCACCGAGATCATCCACGACGGTCGGCAGTTGGCCATCGAGCGTCTGCTCAAAGAAGCCGAACAACGTGGAGGTCGAGCGGTCACCGGATTGACCAGCGAACTGCTCTGGCAGGCAGGTGGAATCGAGTTCCTTTCGGTGGGTTCTTCGATCATTCCCAAGGAGGGCGAATGTGTGGAGTTCTCTACCTCTTCGGGTGGTCAGGAGCTCTTCTGTCAGGTGGACGCTGGTTTCCAACCGCTGCATTTCGCCTTTGGGAACGTGGCCTATTCCATAGGTTTGGGTGGAGGCATCGGGGGGTTTTTGCAGTCTTTTAGGCGCGGTGAAGTGACCCAGTTCTCCGAGATCTTCAACAAGACCCGCCACCTGGCCCTGGAGCGGATCGAGGCCGAGGCCCGGCGCTACGGGGCCAACGCGGTGGTCGGAATCCGCACCAACATTATGCCTCTTTTCGGCGCCACCGAGATGCTGATGATCGGCACCGCCTCTCGGCATCCCGCTCTTGGACCTGAGTTCGACGAACGACCCATGACGAGCCATCTCACCTGTCTTGAGATGTGGAACCTGATTCGTTTGGGCCTCATGCCCATCCGCCTAGTCCTGGGCGTGTCGGTCTACTCGGTAGGCTTCAGCGGTGGGGTTGTGGCCGCTTTTCGAGGCCTTCAGAAGGGTGAGATCACTGAGCTGACCACCCTGATCTACGACGCCCGAGAGAACGCCATTCTGCAGATCGCCAAAGAGGCTGATGACTGCGGCGCCGACGAAGTGGTGGGGATCAAGACCTTCATCTCTCACCTGGGGAGCAACATCATTGAATTCATGGCCGTGGGCACCGCGGTCAAGAAGATGGAAGGTCTGACCACCAAAAGTGATCAGCTCCCTCCCCAAGCCATCATCCGCGATGAAGACACGGTGATCAAACCCTCCGCCCTCGGCACCATGGCCCAGAACTTGAACAGTGGGCGCTGAACTCAAAGCATCCACATCACATCGCGCTTGAGC
>JBJHCR010000557.1:0-2438 GCA_050486105.1 Vulcanimicrobiota bacterium | reverse complement strand
GACCTATTTCAAAATTTTTGGGGTTCCCTTGGCGTAAAATGGGCGAGTTTGGCGATGTGTGTTGCTCCGGCGCACAGCCTCTAGAGTTGCCAAATAGAAACCTCTCCGTTGGGATGACCGACCACCAATTGGTCCATGATCCCACAGAACAGACCCACCTCGATCACTCCAGGTACACTCTTTAGGCTCAACTCTAAGGCCACCGGGTCCGGTATCACTCTATAGGGGCAATCCACAATGCAGTTGCCATTGTCGGTCAAGACAACTCGACCATCCTGGTCCCGACGAAGTGTGGGCAAGCCTTCGCAAGGGGCGGCTTCAGCCAAGATTTTCATGGTGCTCTGAACTCCAAAGGCCAGCACCTCAACCGGAACCGGAAAACTGGAAGTCAGCACCGACTGCAACTTGGTTGGGTCGACCAGAATGACCGAGCGTCGGCTGTGGTAAGCCAGCATCTTTTCGCGGAGGAGGGCCCCTCCACCGCCTTTAATCAAGTTTCCATGAGAATCGACTCGGTCGGCCCCATCTAGGCACAAATCGTTGCTCAACTCTGGGAAATCGGAGCCGGATTCGAGAGGGATCCCTAGTTCGCAGGCCATTTGTTCGGTAGCTTTAGAGGTAGGTAAGCCGACGATGGAAAGACTGTTGGCTTTCAGGCGTTCACTGAGACCCTGCAAAAGGCATTCCACGGTGCTCCCGGTGCCGAGCCCCAGACGCATCCCGTCCTCGATGGTCTCAAGTGCGAAAGCCGCCGCCGCCCTCTTGGCCTTGAGCTGATCCTCTGGGCCCATAGAATCAGCGCGATGTTCTTCAATAAATTGCTCGAGAGTCACGGTGACCTCCTTCTCCGAAAACGTTTTGAGCGGTCGCTGCTCTTGGCTGCTCTTTCTTCACCCTGGCTCTCTGTAGACCGAACCTCCCGATCCTTCTTCTGATTCTCCACCCAGCAATCGTGCCACCAATCGTGAGGCTCGAGATCATCTCCTCGAGCCAACAGATAGACGCGATAGAGTTGGAGAGATTCATCAAAGTAAGACTTCGCCAAGAGAGCTTTAGGAGCCGACCTCTTGGATCGTCGAGAACCCTGCTCGAACCGACGCAGAGCCAGCAAGAGTTGTCCGACTCTCTCCATATCGCGACGGGAGACACCCACCGCTGGAAGTATTCTCTCGGCTTCCTTGCGCACCAAACGGTCCGGAGAGGTCGCGCTCAAGAAATCGTGCCGCATCAGAAATGGCAACAACCATAAGCAAGACAACACGGGACGACCAAGCCTTAGTCCGTCCTGGGCAAGACTGTCGGCAGTATCCAAGAGTTGGAACAGAAAGTCCCCGGAAGCGTCCCAATTGGGCCGCTGGGCAGAATCCTGGAGATAGGAGTGAAGATTGGGCTCAATCTCCTCCAAAAGCCCGCTTTCCCAAAGCAAGGAGATCGAGCGACAAGCAGCCCCCTCTTCCAGGAGCCGAGCCAACTCTTCCTGGACTCTGGGCTCTGGACTCTTGCGGATCTCTCCCTTGAGGGAACGAAGTGCCTCCCAAGTTTTTTTCTCAATCTTGAAGTTCAACTTGCCGGCGAACTTGATCGCCCGAATCATGCGAACCGGGTCTTCCTGGAATCGGATCCAGGGGTCATTGATCGTTCGAACGATACGGCGCTCGATATCCTTGACGCCCCCGACGTAGTCGATAACGCTGTAGTCCGCGATATTGTAGAACAGTCCGTTTATGGTAAAGTCCCGTCTCGAGGCGTCCTCACCAGGAGACCCGAACCGATTGTCACTACGAACCAGGAGCTCGTCGCTGCCGGAGACCTCCGGTTGACACCTGAAGGTCGCGACCTCAACGATTTCACTGCCGCTAAAGTGGACGTGGGCTAGACGAAACCTTCTGCCGATCAATCGGCAATTTCGAAAAAGTTTGCGCACCTGCGTTGGACGAGCGGAAGTCACGACATCGAAATCTTTCGGACGTCGTTCTAAAAAGAGGTCCCGTACGCTCCCTCCAACCAGGTAGGCGGTATGCCCAGCCCGATAGAGCCTGTTCAAGACTCTCAGAGCCCCAGATTCAATGTCTCTCCTGGAGATGGGGTGCTCACTGCGCTTGAGAATTTTCACGGAAAACCGTTCTTTCGCTCTATCCTAACTCCTCTCTCCTCGCACTTCCTGGGATATCTCAAGCGGAACACCCAACCTCGATATTGGAGGGATGAAATCGAAAACCGACGAACGCACTAGCTGAAATCCCGGATACCAGACCTGTCAGGATTCGGTGCAGGGTCAACCTTGGTTAACCCGAACACTGGACCCTCTAAGTATACCTAAAGGAGGTTGAGTATGAAGAAATATCTGAACCGAATGCTGGGCGTTTGTCTAGCGAGCGGCTTGGTGCTGGGTGGTTTCTCTACCACTGTGGCAGCCGATGTGATCGACCCGAGCAATC
>JBJHCR010000556.1:0-2438 GCA_050486105.1 Vulcanimicrobiota bacterium | reverse complement strand
CAAATAGGTCCAACTATTATCCGCTCCTCAGGCCGCTCACTCCTTGCACTCGGACCCCCTGAGAACACGATTCTTCGGCCCTCCTACGCATCAAGTGGGAAGGGCCCAGCTTAAGCTGGGCCCTTGCCTTACTCGATTCGATGAACTGCTGAGCGAAGAGTTCCCGTTTAGGCTTTCAGAGCAGCCTTCACCTCTGCAATGTCGGGCTTCTCGCCGGCATTGTCCGTGGTCCATTGGTAGCGAACGGTGAAGTCGGGGTTCACGACAAAGACGGAGCGTTTTGCCACTCCACGCATGCCGAGAAAATCTTCATAGAGAATTCCCAGGCTTCCAGCCACTTCTTTGTTAAAATCCGAAAGAAGGGAAAAATTCAGGTTTTGTTGTTCGGCAAACACAGCCAGGGTGAATCGGCTGTTGACAGAAATCCCAAAGACCTTGCTATTGAGGGCCTCGAAATCTTTCAAGCTGTCCCGAAATTCGCACATTTCAGCAGTGCAGACTCCCGTGAAGGCCATGGGAAAAAAGGCGAGAACGACAGGACCGTGCTTCAGCTCCTCGCTGAGTTGGACCTTTTCTCCCTTATGGTCAACGAGGGTAAAATCTTTAACTTTCTCTCCGAGAGCGGTAGGCATGGTTGGTGGACCTTTCTATCTGAAAATATTATAGTGAGACCCAATGACTTTCCCTGAAATGCTTGATGTTGAAACCCAAAACCCCCCACTCTCGGATCCTCCTTCCCTGCTCATGCAGTTTTTCGCCCGCTGTGCCTCCGAGCGATTGAAGCACTGGTTGGGAGCTGAAGCCGTCCGGGTCGAGGTCAGGCATTCGAGCCTAAAATTGATGTACGGCGACCGTGAGGTCGTGATGCGGTTTTATCCTGAGCAGTCTCTGTGGAGTCTGTCCACGCGACCGGAGTGCCTAGAGGGTTTTGACCGTGGGCTCAAAATCCTTAGGCGGAGCTGGACTCTTTGTCGCGCAGAACAGGAAGCGCTGTCCTAATGAGTAAAGATTCTTCAGATGGTGACAGGATCTTGGTAGACGAGAGCTCGGGAATTGGGGAATAACAGATAGGTATGTTTGGTCTTTTTGGACCTGAGAAGGTCGAGTTCATTGACCTTCGAGAGTCAATTCTGACCTTCAGGTCAAGAAAGACTAAGCACAAGATTGGCGCTGTCAAGAAGGTGGCTATCCCTATTCCTGTGGACGGAACGACACAAACGCTCAAGCTTGAAGTGATTGTGGATTCTGCGCGCGCTCTGCCCGACAACACCTTCTTGGTGGTAGGCCACATTCTTGCCGAGCAAGGCAACTTGCAGCAACTCGCTCTTCTCTTGCAGGATGTCCCCAGACCTGATTTGGGCCGGTTGGCCCGGCGAAGTGAGCGGATCCCAATCGGAATTCGAGTTTTGTCTCAAGAACTTCCCGGGTTTCGCGCTGTCACCATTGACCTTTCCATGCACGGGGTCCAATTGCAGTGCGAAGGGTTATTGGAAGTGGGGTCCTATCTGAATCTCACCTTCGAACTCGAAATGCCGGACTTGCCCAAGCTGACTCTCCAGGCAGTAGTGGTCTGGTCGGCCACAGAGGAAGCCAAGCGAAAGGCCTACAAAGCCGGCTTGGAATTTACTCAGCAGCACCCTCAGGTGCAGGTCCTCTGGGAGAAGGCCTACCAACGACTCTTGAGGCTTCAGAACGCTTCCGTCATGCACCGCTCCTTGGCCGGGGGCGACTATCCTTTAGGGCAATGAACGAATGCCCCACTCGCGCGCATCAAGTGGGTTAACCATTCAGCAGGAACCCTCCCTAGCCAAGATTAATGACAGGTCTCGGGAGTGCAGAGCATGGCTGGAGTTACGTTGCGAGATGTGCATAAGATCTACAAGGGCTCCGAGCCTCTGCCCCGGAAATGGTGGGAGTTTTGGAAGCCTGGCCGACAGGCCAAGGATGTCCACGTTGTTAAGGGCGTAGGCCTGGAAATCCAAGACGGAGAGTTCTTGGTTTTGGTTGGGCCATCCGGTTGCGGGAAATCGACGACTTTGCGGATGGTGGCCGGTCTGGAAGAAGTCTCGGGTGGGCAGATTCAAATTGGGGACAGAGTGGTCAATGATGTCTCTCCCAAGGACCGCGATATCGCTATGGTGTTTCAGAGTTATGCTCTGTATCCCCATATGACCGTAGCTGAAAATATGGCCTTCGGTTTGAAGCTTCGGCGGTTTCCAGCCGACGAGATCAATAGCCGAGTGCAGGAAGCAGCCAAGCTCCTGGACATTTCTCATCTCCTGGAGCGACGCCCTAAGGAACTCTCTGGTGGTCAGCGGCAGAGGGTCGCCATGGGTCGAGCCATTGTTCGCCAACCCCAAGTTTTTCTCATGGATGAGCCTCTTTCCAACTTGGACGCCAAATTGAGGGTACAGATGAGGGCCGAGTTGCAACGCTTG
>JBJHCR010000555.1:0-2457 GCA_050486105.1 Vulcanimicrobiota bacterium | reverse complement strand
ACCGACGTCCGCTGCCTAGGAGCTATGACCCTGAATGAGGGAAGAGGGGTGCTCGACATCACCGCTCCCCTGAAGAGGTTAATGGTCCCCCATCGCCCTCTGCGCCTAAGCATCACCGGTGGAGGAGAGACTTTTTCCTTCGAACGCTGCGACCTCAACCTCTTGGTTAACGCCGATCACTAACCACCGTCCTTAATGCAAAGAGGCCCCGGGATTGCTTTACCCGGGGCCTCTTTAGGAGAGGTAACTTCGATGGTTTCAGCTGGACTTGCGGCCGAACAGGGCGAATCCGATGACTCCCAAGAAGAGGAGCAAACCAACCCCAATCAGGCCCTTCATGCCGCCACCGGAACTGGCGGTCCCTGAAGCCACATCGCCGGGCGAAGCCGCCAATAGGGCTTCTCCAGCTCGTTTGGCCTCAGCCAATTTGCCGTCGATGGTCAACTCCGGCTGCACAACGGCAACCAACTTGACTTCATCGGCCGGGGCGTCCACGATCACCTGGGTAGCTCCGGGAAGTCCAAGAGCTTCACGAATCTGAGCCTCATTCTGACCGGGGAAGAAGTCGGCGAAGTGGAACTTCATGTCGATGGTACCCTGTCCAGGCTCAGGCATTTCCATGGAAAAGGCCATTCCCGTCAATTCGCCTTGAAACTGAGGAGCAGCCCCGCCCAAGATCAAGGAAACGATCTTGCTGAGATCAGAGGTGTCGCTTCGGCCTTCCAAGGTCACCTTATTGTCGCGCAATCCCACCTTCATCGACACATCCTCGACAGTGAGGCTCGAGACGGCTTCTTTGACTTCAGGCGGCGCGTCGGCCTTCGCCGCAGCATCGGCGAGCATAGTCTTATAGTGATCCACGAGGTTTCCGTCCGTGTAGGCGTACAATTCTCCGACCAGGTTGTGAGTCTGATCGTCACCGGTCTTGAAAGTGAGCTTCGCCAGTCCTACGGCTTTATCGGCCACCGGTAAACCCGCAGCCCTTGCCTTAGTGACGAAGTCCGCATAGCGATTCATCAGGAGATTCCCCGCTAACTTTACCCCGAACTCCTGATTATCGGCGGGCATCAAGTCAACGCTCATTTCACCTTGAAAAGTCAGCTCGCTGTTCACCAGAAGCTTAATGGTCTCGATGCTCTGTTGAGTGTTGAGTTCCAGGAAAGCTTCCACCAGCGGTCCAAACTCACCGGCTTGATAGATGAGGTCCTGATTACTCAAATCGTTGAGCGCAGGCAGCAACGTCAGATAGCCGTCGTAGAATCGATTGAGTTGCGACATATTGACGACGAGATTTCCGTTCAAGGACGTCTCTCCATGAGCCAGACCAATGGTGAATTCATCAAAACGCGCTTCGAGCATATCTGCAAGAGCCTTCTCAGCATCTACATCTGAGGAGTACTCACTCCGCATCTGCATAGCCGCCATTCCTAGAAACGGCCTGATGGTTCCGCGCAAGTCAATAAGGGTCAATTCCGCTGTAGAAACCGAATCCTCACCTTCTTCAGTCGGGGCCGGGAAGTTGAGGTTTTCGTACTTGATTCCACCACTCTGCAATTGCTGTTCAAGCATGGCAGCCATCATAGGAAGGGCGGCCATCTGCTGGGCGGTTTCGGAGTCCTTGGGAGCAACGACCTTGAGCTTGATGGTGGTTTTGTCTTCAACCTCCGTGACGCTCAACTCAAAGGACGTGAAGGGCAAGTCATCGACCTGAACTCCCTCTCCTGAAAGACTGAACTCTCCGGTAGAGGTGAAGGCCTTGAAGTCCCCTTGCATCTTGAATTTTCCATTACCGCTGGGCACAGCCTCGGGACTATTAACTCCGGTCATATCGAAAGAAAAATTGGCTGCAGACTGGTCACCTTCGGTCTTGGACTCGAAGTCCAGGTTCAGAGTCTTGGGCATTTCCGGATCATGGGGCAGAACGAGATCGAGAGCCCCAATGGCCTCGATGGTCTGCCCGGTGACCTTGGAGTAGAAGTCAAACTGACTCCCAACAAACTCGGAATTTTCGTGCAGGGTCAGGTCGGCTCGAAAGCCGCCCTTTCCAGCCTTCAGGTCGCTGGCTCCTTGGGCGGAGCCTGAAAGTTCTGGGTCACCAGCGGAACCGTCGGTGAATTGAATCACCGCTTGCCGATCCCCGGCAACCTTGACCACAGTCTCTTCGGCGGAAACCGAAGCCCAGCCGAACAGGGCTAGGAGCAATATTAAGAAGTTCATTCGTTGTTTCATAACACCCCCGGTGTTGGTTTTGAGATCCATAGGGCCGCGGGCTTCGCCTGCAGTATGGCGGATCCTCCTAGACGAGCTTGGCACGCATAGTACCTTGGTACCTTTGGATTCATAGATCCCTGCTTTGGGTGTTGAAGGTTTAAGAGTGTTTCTCGGGAGGGGAACCTACAGAAAGAACTACGAGCGGCCGGACAGCTGTCCGGCCCATGACAGAAAGAGAGATACCAT
>JBJHCR010000554.1:0-2473 GCA_050486105.1 Vulcanimicrobiota bacterium | reverse complement strand
ACCGGAGCCCCGCTTCAATGTAGTCTTTGTTGCCCACGATGTCTTCGGGGGTGATGGGCAGCAGTTCGCCTGGCTCTTCATTTTCGGCAGTGGAATCACAGAAGTTGAAACCAGAATACCTCCTGCCACAGATGTCCACATGGATGGCTTCGAGGGCCAGGCGGTAACGTTCGTATTCGGCATCGTCGGCCAACTCTTTCACCCCGTTGGTCAAGAGTTGGAAAAAGGCTGTCATGCATGAAGCCAACTCGGTGGGTTCGCTGATCCTCTTCTCTTTCTCGGGGTGATACTGGTGATAGTCGACGAAACTGCTGAGTTCACCGATGATCGTTTTGACGATGCTCTTAGTGTCAGAGGTCTTGATCTCTTGAACCCAGCGCTGCCGAAAAGCTCCTCTCACCTCAGGATTCTCCTCACCTAGGATCATAGTGCGAGCCGCGGCGGCCTCCGCGGCGACGAAGACCGCAAAGAGGCGACAGAAAGCGTCATCGGTAGGGTCTGTTGCCGAGGTGAATGCGAATCCTACAGCTTGACGGTCGGTGTGGATTTGGGTTCGTAGCGCGTTCTTCACCTCCATCACCTGCGCGCAGGCGTGCTCCACGGTGTCCAGGAGAGACAGATGGAGATGGGTGGGACCGTAAGGACCACCACAGCACGAGATCAAAAAAGTGTGAAACCCCTGAGTCTTGATGAATGCTCGAACCAGTGGCAGTTCCTGTTGAAGATCGGCTTCCGTGACAACTAGTTGCTTTTTCATGATTCCTCCTAGGCCCTTAGCGGGCGGGATAGACAACGCAGGGGCGTCCGAGCTCGTTGAGAGCGTCTCGAAGGGGAGCCAAAATAGGTTTGGTGCAAGCGAATTTTCGATCTTTGTGCACCACGTATTTGAGCTTTGCTGCCCGGGCGTCTGCGATTTCCCGGCTTTCTCCCTGCAAACTTTGTCGATAGAGTCCGCTGAAAGGGTCACGATTGCCGTCGGTCGAGGTCTCCGTTTCAGCAATAAAGACTCGTTCAAAGGGAAAGTTCAGAATCGCGTTTCCAGGATACTTCTCCAGCAGCTTGTGGATCGGTCTGGGGGCGGGCACGCCATTCATCCAGAGCGGACCAATACGACCACGAGAGACTTCTTCGACTTCGATCCCTGGAACGTCCGAAAGAAGGATAAAGGCAAATTCAGCCTCGTGGCTGGAATATCTGGAGATCACGTTTCGGAATCCTTCAGTGTATCTGAGATCGTCACCCTGGAGTTCCACTTTGGGCTTAGACCAGCGATCATTGGTGTGCCGAAGATGAATAGTGTAGCGGGTGAAGACTCCCTCACCGGGATCGAAGCGCTCAAAGATGGCGATGAAGTCCGCCGTTTCGGCCTTTTCGTCGATTCTCTTCAGTTTGAGGTCTAGTCGGAAGCGCTCGGGTAGCTCTCGCTTTTGGACTTCTCGATAATAGTCAAGGCGATTCATCAGCCGCTTGCTGGCCTCGTCTTGGCGGAGACGTACGGAGTCCAAATCGTGGTCGCGCAGCAGTTTATCGCAGACATCTTTGTCAGCGATAATCCGGCCAATATCGGGTTCATCGGGCAAACCATTCTTGAGATTTACCCTAATCTTATCGCTGAGCCCTCGGTTGGTCGAAGGACGCAACAGGTAGACCAAATTTTCCACAGCTCTCCCAGAAGGGAAGTAACTGTTGGGGCGTCCACCCTTGATTAAGCCCTCCACCAATCGGCAGTAAGTCTCGGCCTGCTCTCCCTGGAGAGTTCTGATGGGATCTCGCTGGGGAAAAGAAGCACCGTCCTGCTCTTGGGGTTGAGCAGGGCGGTTTTCTTGGAGATTCTGGTAGTCTGGACCAGCCGGTAGGTTGGAACTCACCTGGGGCCCTTCTACTTGTCGCTATCTTCGCGAGCCTCTTTAAGGAGACCAAATTCCTTCTGGGCGAGCTTCAACGTTTCGTCGATTCGCTCTTCCTTCATTTCCCGCTCGGCTTCGAGATTGGATTCCACCAAGGCTTGAGTTTCTTCGTCGTAGATGCGCATTTGAGACGTCATTCGGTCGACGTTCTGAGTCAAGTAAAGCGAGGTGTCGGAGGCCAATCGAGCAACCTTATTGACGCTCACTTTGAGAGATTCCATAGAACTCTGCATTTGCAGTGTCAGATCGCTGGCTTCGGTGGCAGTGCTTAGGGCAGACAGGTTGCCGCGCAACTCGTCGAGGACTTCCTGACCAGCATCGTACAGGGACTGCATGTTGGTGTGCAAGTTGGTGAGAAGCTCCATGAAGTTGTTGTTCATGCGAACGATGGAAGCGATGCGATCTTCGGCGTTGGAGTAAAGCCTCAGTTTACCACCGTTGGTCCAGATCAGTCGCTTGATTTCATCGATCTCGGACTGTTTCTTGCGGTGCTCAACGGTGATTTCATCCTTGCCCAGGGCATCGAGCTCGGCCTGAGCCTGATTCTCCAGCTCTTTCAGCTGCAG
>JBJHCR010000553.1:1532-2501 GCA_050486105.1 Vulcanimicrobiota bacterium | reverse complement strand
CTACCCTCGGCTCAATTTGGCCTGATAAACCTTAAACACCGTTCGGGAGCCATGGCAAATTACAACACCGTCCAGCTAGGGGGCGGGTCTTCTCAGTTTATCGGTCCAAGTGCAGTTGGGCTGTGGGAGGCAAGTCACCATTCTCCTCACCCCCACATCACCTGTCTCAATTCCAGCAACTCCGGAGTGGCCTTGAGTTCCTCTGGGGGTGCCAGTCTGAGAGCCGATGCAAGTTGGAGTTGTTCCGGCTTTATCTGACCTCTCTGGACAGCGTTGAAAAAACGTCGGAATTCCTGTCCTGGTAGTCGCTCGTCCCCAATCATCAAGACCTTCTTCTCGTCTAGAGTGGTGAGGAGCTCGGAAAATTCTCCGTAGACACAAAGCAAGACCTTGCCGATCTCCCGAGTTGGCTGAGCGAGGAATTGCTTGTATTGATCCTCGACCTGAGCCAATTTGAGGAACATACCGTTGGCTGTGTGGCAAGAAATCAGATCGGACCGAATCGCCACGTAAAGACCCTTGTATGCCTCCCAGCGAGCACTGAGAACCGCTTTCACTTGCTCTTTCTTGACTGCATCAATGGCGGATTTGAGAAACTCTCGCGGACCTCTAGAAAGGCCTGAAAGGAGCTTATGGTAATGGGCTACTAAAGAGTTGGATGTCAGAACTCTGGAGACCACAGAAAGAAATTCATCCAAACGAAATGGCTTATAGAGGTAGTCGTCGACCTTCACCTCTATGGCCCGAGCGGGTACCTGACGGTCCGCGTAACCGGTGATAACGACGCATTTAAGGTCTGGCCGATCCTTCTTGAAGAGAGCTAGGCCTGCTACTCCGTCGAGGCCAGCCATCCTCACATCGGTAACCACCAAATCGAAGTGATGCCGTCCAAGAACAACTTGCGCCTCTGCCACCGAGCTAGCGCCTCGAGCCAGATAGCCCTCGTCTTCCAGAGTCTCTACCAAAAGT
>JBJHCR010000553.1:0-1522 GCA_050486105.1 Vulcanimicrobiota bacterium | reverse complement strand
CGCATGTTTTGGTCATCTTCCACGACCAAAATTCTGAACTCTGAAGCTCTTTCCATATGACCCCCAGCCGCTTTCTGCCCGAAATCTCAATGTGCCGCAGAGCGACCTCATCGCCTTTTTGCTCATTATGGCATTTCCTGTTGAAGTTTAGGAATTCAAGACAAAGGTCCTCTGATAAGGCTCGCAGAAATATCTTTCAATCAGAATTTCCGGGGCGGGCATGGTCAAAAAGTGCATTCAACGCAACTCGCTTAGGTTTCCGAAAAGTCCGGGCCTAGAATCTCCCAGAGCCGTAAACCGGAGCAGGCGAGGAGCTGCTCTGGTCACCACCTTGCTTCTAAGTTTGGTTCTTTTTCTGCTTACCCTGACGTTTCTCTACTTCTCGGAACAACAGTATCGATTTGCCGGCTTGCAAGAACGACAGAACCAAGCATACTTCCTGGCTCTGGCAGGTCTGGAATATTACCGCTCCCGCCCTGAAGAATTCGCCATTTCCAAAACCATCATCCGGCCTCTGCCTCTCGACAGCGAAGTCTGTTTCTTTGAGGTCACCCTTGAGAATGACGGTACCTTGGTGAGTCGAGGTTTCCTTCGCTCTCCTCTGTCAGGGTTTCGAGCGGACCAGGTTATCGAGCGAACCGTTGTGGTGCCCGGGGGCTCTCTTGAGAAGATGTATGACAGCACTCGTATGTAATCGCACCATGAGGGGTGTGACTCTCCCCGAAGTCCTAATTGCCGGCTCACTATTGCTGTTGGTCCTGACCGTCTGTGGCGAACTCACCAAGATGGCCTATCGTTCCTTCCTGCGAACCTCAACCTCCGCCCAAACCTTCCGAGATCAAACCTTGGCTGCCGATCTCATGAATCGCGAGCTTAGACTCTGCTCCGGCTTGCTTTCGATGTCCGAAGTTCACTTCGAGCCCTGGAACCCGGGACAACAGGACGTTCCGCTAGTCTTTAAGCGCTATTCACCAAATTCAGCCCAAGACGCCGTGATCGGTTATCGATTGGAGATTCACAGCGGCCAACTCCTTCGCGAGGAATACTCGCAAGCTTACCATCCTCACCTACCTGAGACTCAACTCCCTTTACCCAATCCTCCGCCACGAAAGTTGGCCTCCGAGGTAACCTCTTTTGTTTTTCAATGCTTGGACCCAAAATCAAACTATGGGGCCTACCTGGTTTCCTTCGAGATCCACACCAAAACCGGTGAAGGGAAAGCCGTATTGGGAAGCCAGGTTCGGGTAAGATCGCTGTGAATAGAAGACTCAATGTACGCCAAAGAGGTGAGTCCGGGCTCAGTATTGCTGAGCTCATGGTGGCTTGTTCACTGCTCTTCTTGGTCATGATGTACGTTCTGTCCAGCTTCCTGGCCAGCCATCACTACGTCCGGAGAGGGCAAGAATATTCCACTGCACTCTTCCTCTGTCAGTCCAAAATGGAGCAGCTTCAAGTTACGCCGACCTCCGAGCTGACTTCGGGCCAAGGGGAATTCCTAAGTCCCTTCGATGGCTACAAATAC
>JBJHCR010000552.1:0-2509 GCA_050486105.1 Vulcanimicrobiota bacterium | reverse complement strand
GAGCAGGGTCGTCGTGAGCATGGCTGTGAGGACGCAATAAGGAAGAGCTGCCAGTGGGCAGTTTGAGACCGGCTTCGACACTCCAGATCAGGGCGTGGTCTTCGCCAAACTGGTTGATGGGTAGGTAGCGGCTCCTCAGGACAACATCGCCTAGGCCGCTGACTTCACCACGTTCGGTGATCCCCTGATTCTGCCTCAAGAAGCTGCGATGATGGAAAGGAACGGTGAGGGATACCCCGAGCTTGGGATCAAGATTGTAGGTCAAGTGAAGCTGCATTGAGTTGCTTTGGATGCGTTCACCTGCGGGGTTGTCGATGCGGTTGCCGTCCAGGGTGAGCTCGCCGAAGCGGGTCATTTGGTGGCTGAAGCCCAATTGGAAACCGGGCTCGAACAGGGCTTCCACCGGACCTACCTGAGTTGGAGACGGCAAGCACAGCTCGCATGCAGCAAGCAGTACGGGATGCTCATGCTGGTCTAAAACTTCCCAATTTTTCCATTCAGGATCTGACTCTGACCAAACGGGAGCAAGGCAAGAAACAAACGAGACGAATAAAACAATAAGAATGCGAAAAAAGAACACAAAACCTCCAAGGTGGCGACAGGTTGGTCTTGCCGAAGGCGCTCGGCCTCGCGCTTTCTGTCGGCCGACTTGGCGACTCGAGCATTGGCGCTGGGCGGCTACCGACGGCGGCAACACGAAATTGGTCCGGAATGACCTTCATACTTCGGTCGTTGAGGCGCAAGGTCCAAGGGCACCCAATGTATTGGCGGCCCAAACCGAGTAGTCGTTCCGGATCAGATCTCTTCGGTGCAGCGCGGAGGAGGTGTGCTCGGACGCGGGTTCCATTCGGCAAGAAAAACTGCGATCTCGAAGTCGGGCAACAGTCGCACAGGAAGCTTGGGCTTGCGCACCTTGGTGCGATTCTTGCCTAGGTTGAAACTTTCGCTGTGCCAAATCAAGCTAGAATTGTCTTGATTCAGGAAGCATAGGCATTGAGCGGCCAAAGTCTTGGGGCAATTTAGGACCGGTGGAGCAGAGGTCCCACAGAATTCATCGTCAAGGAACGGACTTACCGCGGTCTCCATGGGGTCCCTGGGCTCAGACTCGCCCAGGGCACCGACCGATCCGAGCATGACGAAGCCCAATAAGAGTACAAGTATTATTCTGCGATGATGGCTCACAACTTTGCTTTCAGCGGACCGCCATTTTCAGGCTAGCAAAGGTGGTTCCTTCTCGAGCCCTAGAGTTGAGATCTTTGTGCCATAAGGCAGACCTAGAGGGACTCTCGAAGGAAAACGCTCAATTCCGGTCCAGGAATACCCAAGGGCTAGGACGCAAACTCGCCTATGGAACAGCGCAACTCGTCGCCCCCACTCTTCTCTGAACTTCGACGACTTTGGGGTCAAGTAGGACCCTTTAGACGTCGGATTGTACTCGGTTCGATATATTCGGTTCTCAACAAGCTCTTCGACCTAGCACCTCCGGTTCTGATCGGTCTGGCAGTGGACATCGTGGTGCGTGCTCAACACTCTTTTTTGGCCGAACTCGGAGTGGTGGAGTCCCATCACCAACTCTGGCTCTTGGCGGTCTTGACCGCCCTAGTATGGGGCGCCGAGTCTCTGTTTGAGTATCTGTACCAGGTGACCTGGCGCGGCTTGGCCCAAGAGTTGCAACACGATATCCGGGTGCGGGCCTACGCTCACGTTCAAGATCTGGAGCTTTCGGCCTTGGATGAGCTCACTTCCGGACGTCTCATGTCGGTGCTCAACGATGATGTGAACCAACTGGAGAGATTCCTCGACGACGGAGCCAATACTATTTTGCAACTCATCACCACAGTGGTGGTGGTAGGCGTCCTTTTCGTGGCCGCAGTCCCGACTTTGGCCTGGATGGCTTTTCTTCCCGCACCTTTGATCTTGTTGGCTTCGATCAAGGTACAAGGAGCCTTGGGACCTCGCTATCGTGCGGTTCGTAACCAGGTGGGTCGGGTCAATGAGTTGCTGGCCAACAATCTAGGTGGACTGCCAACGATAAAGAGCTACGTCACCGAAGCTCATGAAGAAGAGCGACTGAAGGTGGAGTCTATGCGCTATCAGGAACTCAACGAGCATGCTATCCGCCTGTCTTCGGCCTTCGTTCCCTTGATCCGTATGGCCATTGTGGTGGGCTTCATCTTGATTATGGTTTATGGGGGAATGCAGACTCTCCAAGGTCGCCTGGCAGTTGGCACCTACAGCGTCTTGGTCTTTATGACCCAAAGATTGCTTTGGCCTCTCACCCGTCTGGGAACAACCATAGATTTGTACCGGCGCTCCATGGCTTCCATCGAGCGCATATTGGAGCTCTTAGACACTGAAAAGCGCATGCAAGATGGGGCCTTGGATCTCACTGCGGCAACGATTCGTGGAGAGGTGGAGTTCCGTGGGGTTTCCTTTCGCTATCCTAGATCCGAACAAGACATCTTGAGAGGATTGGACCTCAAGATCGAAGCGGGCAAGACTCTAGGTG
>JBJHCR010000551.1:0-2513 GCA_050486105.1 Vulcanimicrobiota bacterium | reverse complement strand
GAGTTAATCTGCAGAAAGTTCGGGGAGAAGTCGAAGCGATCGTCGGCAAGGGAAGCCAAACGACTCAACAGGAGATGGTCTTTACTCCTCGGGCCAAAAGAGTCATCGAGTTGGCCTTCGAAGAGGCCCGAGCTCTGGCCCACAACTACATTGGGACCGAACATCTGTTGCTCGGCCTAGTCCGAGAAGGCGAAGGAGTCGCTGCACGCGTGCTCTCCAATCTCGGAGTCGATCCTTCCAAAATTCGGACGGAGATCACCAAGCTTCTTGGGGTGGAGACTTCCGTGGCTCCTCAAAAAGAGCGAACCAAGACCCCAACTCTCGATTCCTATGGCCGAGATCTCACCGAATTAGCTCGTGAGAACAAGCTCGACCCAGTCATTGGCCGAGCCATCGAGATCGAGCGGGTCATTCAGATCCTATCCCGGAGAACCAAGAACAACCCTGCCCTCATCGGAGAGCCTGGGGTTGGGAAAACCGCTATCGTAGAAGGCCTAGCTCAGCAGATCCTAAAAGGGGAAGTGCCCGATCTCCTCAGAGACAAGAGAGTTATCGCCTTGGACCTTGCAGGCCTAGTGGCCGGAACCAAGTATCGCGGTGAGTTTGAGGAACGCCTCAAACGGGTGATGGAAGAGATTCGGTCCGCTTCTGGAGAGATCGTCTTGTTCGTAGACGAATTGCACACTATTGTGGGCGCTGGGGCAGCCGAAGGTGCCATCGATGCTTCGAACATCCTCAAGCCTGCTTTGGCCAGAGGCGAACTTCAGTGCATCGGAGCCACCACTCTCGACGAGTACCGCAAGTACATTGAGAAAGACTCGGCCTTGGAGCGGCGCTTTCAACCCATCCAGGTTGGCGAGCCGTCGGTAGAGGAGGCCATCGAAATCCTAAAGGGCCTGCGAGACCGCTACGAAGCTCATCATAAGGTTCAGATCACCGATGATGCTCTGGTCGCGTCCGTACGTCTGGCCGACCGCTACATCTCGGATCGCTTCCTTCCGGACAAAGCTATCGACGTCATGGATGAGGCCGCCAGCCGAGTGCGACTGCAAGCCACTCTGCCTCCCCCAGAGCTTCGAGATGTGGAGTCTGAGCTGCGCAAGATCCGTGGAGAAAAAGAAGCGGTCATCAAAGCTCAGGAGTACGAGAAGGCTGCTAAGCTCCGAGAACGGGAAGAAGAGATTCGGAAGAAACGCGAAGACCTAGAGCGCGACTGGACCGAAAAGAAGTCTTCCCTACGCAATAACGGGAACAAGGTCACGGAAGAGGATATCGCTCATATCATTTCGACCTGGACCAAGATTCCCGTCTCGAAGCTGGCCGCAGCCGAGACCACCAAATTGCTGAACATGGAAGCCACCATGCGCGAACGGGTTGTGGGTCAAGAAGAACCCATAAAGGTCTTGACTAAGGCCATACGCCGAGCCCGAGCCGGACTCAAGGATCCGAATCGTCCGATCGGTAGTTTCCTGTTCTTGGGTCCCACCGGAGTGGGGAAAACGGAGTTGGCTCGAGCCCTGGCTGAGTTCTTGTTCGACGAAGAAGAGTCCATGATCAGGATAGACATGTCGGAGTACATGGAAAAGTTCGCGGTCTCCAGATTGGTTGGTGCCCCTCCAGGCTATGTGGGCTTCGAAGAGGGTGGGCAGTTGACCGAAGCGGTGCGACGCAAACCGTACTCCGTCATTCTCTTGGATGAGATCGAGAAAGCTCACCCGGACGTCTTCAACATGCTGCTGCAAGTGCTAGAAGACGGTCGCCTAACCGACTCCCAAGGTCGGAGGGTGGATTTCAAAAACAGCGTTCTCATCATGACCTCTAATATCGGTTTGAGTGCGCTGTCCGTGGGCGGCGACATCGGGTTCCGCCAGTCTAAAGATGAAGGCCCCAAAGATGTCCGCTATGAGCGCATGAAGAAGAAGGTCTTAGAAGAGGTCAAGAAGATCTTCAAGCCCGAGTTCATCAACCGTCTGGACGAATCCATCGTCTTCCAAACCCTGGAAATGGAAGAAATGAAGCAGATCGTGAGTCTGATGATCAAGCGAACCATGCGCGAGGTGGAAACTCAAGGCTACAAGCTTGTTACGAGTGAAGCGGCCAGAGAGAAGATCGCCACCGAAGGTTTCGACCCCCAGTACGGAGCCCGCCCGTTGCGACGAGCCATACAGCGAATGATCGAAGACCCGTTGGCTGAAGAGTTCATCCGCAACACCCCTGAAGAGGGTTCCACCATCTCTGTCGATCTCGATGAAGAGAAGGGCGAACTGACCTTCATCGTTACTCCGCCGAGCGAAGAAGAGAAAAAGAGCAAGGCTGAGGGCGAGGAAGTCTCGAGCAACGGCAACCCGAAATTCGATTCGTCGGAGGAGGCAAGCTCTGAAGAGGCTGCCGATGAGACCTCTTCCGAAGAGCAGTCTACCGAGACCGAAGTCTAGGAGGCTGCTGATTTAAACGGGGACGTAACGCTTCGCTTGCGGACCGCAAGCGAAGCGTTCACCGAAGGTGCCCGAGAC
>JBJHCR010000550.1:0-2537 GCA_050486105.1 Vulcanimicrobiota bacterium | reverse complement strand
GATTTATATCGGCAGTAGCACACCCGGTTCCTCTGGCCAAGCTTTTCTCACGGCAGTGTCCCCCAATGGGGGCAAAAAATGGAGCACCGGAGACGGGGGGGACATCGTGCACCTGCCGGGGAATTTTCTCAACTCCTCGCCGGCGGTGGGTGCCGACGGCACGGTATATATCGGCAGTTACGGGGGTGGCGCAGTCTATTTGACGGCGGTGAACGCCGATGGGACCAAAAGGTGGAGCACCGATGACCTAGATCCCCTACCCGGAAATTTTCTCAACTTCTCGCCGGCGGTGGCTATCGACGGCACGGTTTACATCGGCAGTTACCATGCCGGAGCCGGTACTAATCCAGCCTATTTGACGGCGGTGAACCCCGATGGGACTAGGAAGTGGAGCACCGAAGATGTGGGCATCGATGACCTGCCGGGCAACGCTGTTTCGTCCTCGCCTGCAGTGGCTGCCGAGGGCACGATTTATGTCGGCGGTCACGGAGGAAGTGTAGCCTATTTGACGGCGGTGAACCCAGGTGGCAGCAGAAAATGGAGCACTCCGAATAGTGTTGATGATGCCCTGCCAGGGAATGTTGTCATCTCCTCACCGGCGGTGGGTGCCGACGGCACGGTGTATATCGGAAGTCACGGTCCTGGCACCACCGGCCAGGCCTATCTTTCGGCGGTGAAGTGAGGGCTCGGCGGGAGGACCTGGGCTGCCCACCGAGCCTCTAGCCTCAGAACCCCTTCGCGCAGAAACCTCCCTAAATCAATTGACAACCTCTTCCTCGCGCCTTATAATCCACGGGCTTAGACGACGAGGAGTACCGTTTCGAAAGTTTGTTTTCCCTTGACTGGCGAGCCAGGGGGATGAGATAAGCGAAGAGCCGTAGACAGTGGGCGGCCCCAGCTCTCAGGAGCTCAGGCCTTAAACGTCCCGCCAAGGCAAGACCCGACGAGGAAAACCCTTGTAGGATGATGTTTTTGGACCTGTCTTGTGTTGCACGGGTCTTTTTTGTTTGCTAGGCAAGTTCTGAAGGTTTAGAACGGAGGAACGCGATGAAATCACACGCCGTAAAGATGGCGCGGAAAGAAAAGTCCTTGGACCGACTCCGAGAGCTTTTCCAACGCTCCACTATCGCGATTCTGACCGATTACCGTGGCGACGGATCGGGGATGACCGTCAAAGAGATCACCGAGCTTCGAACGAAGCTCGGCCAGACCGGTGGAGAGTACCGAGTAGTCAAGAACACCTTGGCTCGCAAGGCTGCCACCGAACTTGGGATCGAAGGTCTCGACGAGCATCTCACCGGCCCGACGGCCATCGCATTCGGTTACGATGACCCGGCAGCAGTGGCTAAAGTGGTCTTGGATTTCTCGAAAGAGAGTAAAGTGAAGGGTGTTCCGGTCTTGCGGACCGGATACATGGACGGCAAGCTTCTCGACAAAGCTGACGTTCAAGCCTTGGCTGACCTGCCAACTCTACCGCAACTGCAGACCCAGATTCTTGGACTCATGTTGGCTCCGCACCGAAACGTGCTCGGAGTCATCAATGCCCCCGGAAGACAGTTCGCTCAGCTCGTCGAAGCTTGGCGCAAAAAACAGGAAGAACAGTAAGGCGATTTTTCGCCAAGCAATCTACAGGAGGAATGACTCATGGCTAAAGTTGAGAAAGCCGATCTTATCGATGCGATCTGCAACCTGACCCTGCTCGAGGCTGCGGAGATCGTTAAAGAACTCGAAGAGAAACTTGGAGTTTCCGCTGCCGCCCCCATGGCTATGGCTGCTATGCCCGGCATGGTTGGTGGAGGTGCTGCTGCCGTCGAAGAAGAGAAAACTGAGTTCGACGTAGAACTCACCAATCCGGGTGGAAGCAAGATCCCGGTCATCAAGGTAGTCCGGGCTGTCACCAACCTGGGCCTCAAAGAAGCAAAGGAATTGGTCGAAGGTTCCCCTTCGATGGTCAAGGAAGGCGTGTCTAAAGACGAAGCCGAGAAGATCAAGGCCCAGTTCGAAGAAGTCGGAGCCCAGATTACTATTAAGTAGTCTGAGTTTAGGCATCCATTCTTCACAAAAATCCAAGCTCCCGTGTCATATGGGGGCCTGGATTTTTTCGTTCCTGGGAAGAATTCACTAGCTAGAGGCCCGACGGCTTCCCTGACAATCGCTACATCGTTGCTATCTTGACTAGAGAGCCAACCCGCAGATCACCAGATGGGATGCATACCTGGAGCACTTTACCGGGCAAAAGGTTCTGAAGAAGCGAGGCTCCCTCATTTTTCTCAATCAGGGAACCATGGCCGAAATTGATGACCCGAACCCTCCGGAAGGTTTCGTGGCCTGGTATCGGAGAGTGGCGTACAATCCTCCCGCTAAGGATTTCGATTATGATGAGATGTTGAGAACCAACCCTCCGCCTTTTGTGCCTTACGTGGCCAATCGGACTCTCTGGAAGCGATTCTGAGTTTTTCGGAGCAGGGAGCTTTTTTTCTTGATGGAAGCAAGTCGCGTGATGGAAAACCCTTCGGGCCTCGGTCTGAATCCCGAGC
>JBJHCR010000549.1:0-2559 GCA_050486105.1 Vulcanimicrobiota bacterium | reverse complement strand
AGCCTGGTTGGCGGATCAACAAGATCTGGGTGCCCTTCAGGTGGAGGAATTCAACCGCCACCTAATCCTGGCTCGCGATTTGGTTTGGGCCATAGACGAAGACGTCCTAACGTTTCCCAGAAGGATCGAGCGCCTGCTGGCTGGCCGCTCAGCCAATCTCGAGTTAGTCTTCCAGGCTTGGAAGTTGGCGGTAGCTCTGGAAAATATCGGACGCATGGAGGTTCGAGGTCGAGATTCATGCGGGATCTGTTGTCGAATCTCACTTTCCGGAGATCAATACAGGACCTTTCTGGAAGGTCTTGGAGCTCAGGATCGACTTCATTGGGAGCAACGACAGCAGCCTAAAGACTTCGTGAATACTGCCGTGAGAGTTTGCTTGCTTGAAGGGCGGACCCACGTTCTCTTCTCTTACAAGGTCGCTCAGGAGGTCGGTGCCCTAGGCGACAATGTCCACGGTCTCTACGAGATTATAGCCTCAGATCAAGCTTTCTGGAGGCTGGTCGACGCACCGGGAAGTTTCAGTGCGATCTACGCGCACTCACGCTGGGCTTCCAATGGGATAATCTCTGAACCCAATTGTCATCCCGTGGATGAGGTGACCCTGGACTCCGAAGACCAGCAAGGGAATTTGTCCGGACACTTTGCTTCATGCTGTGTGAACGGAGATGTCGACAACTATCAGGCCCTAAAAGCTCGAATTCAGTCGTCCCGAGGACGAAGGATCGCCGACAAGATTGGAACCGATGCCAAAATTGTTCCGGTCTTGTTTGACTGCCACTTGAGTGACGGCTTTGGTCCTGAAGAGGCTTTCCTCAAGACCATCGCTGATTGTGAAGGCTCGCTGGCCGTGGTGCTGGAGACCACCGCCGATCCTGACCGCATTTATCTGGCGCTCAAAGGATCGGGTCAATCTCTCTTTATCGGCTTGATGAACGAAGGCTACGTTTTTGCTTCCGAACTCTACGGTGTGGTTGAGCAGACACCAAATTATCTGAGGATGGACGGAACGGCTGGTCAGATCTGCATCCTCGAGCGAAGCGGAGCGGGGAGGTGGGAGGCCGTTCGCTCCCTAGGACTAGATGGCCAAGAGCGGCCGTTCAAGGAGACAGACTGCGGTCAGGCTGAGATCACCACTCGGGATATCGATCGCAAAGAGTTTCGCCATTATCTTCATAAAGAGATCTCAGAGGCTCCGACTTCGGTCGAAAAAACCTTGCTCGGCAAGTTCACTTTGCATAAGGACCCTTACCAGGTGAAGATGAGTTTGGGGGAATCAGTGCTGCCTAACTCGGTCTTGTCCCGACTCCAAGATGGCTCTATTCGACGAGTGCTTTTTATTGGGCAAGGAACGGCCGCCGTAGCAGGCTCGGCGGTGTCCAACTTCATGGAGCGGATTTTTGCCCAAAGGCTGTCGGTGACAGCTATGAAAGCTACCGAGTTATCAGGGTACCGCATGACCGATTCCATGAGTGATTGTCTGATCATCGCCATCTCTCAGTCGGGGACAACCACCGACACCAATCGAACCATCGATATGGCCCGAGAGCGGGGGGCTGCGGTCCTTGGAATTGTAAACCGTCGAAACAGTGACATGACCTTCAAGCTCGATGGAGTGCTCTATACTAGCGACGGAAGGGATATCGAGATGTCGGTGGCCTCTACTAAGGCCTTCTACTCTCAGGTGGTGGCCGGCTACCTGCTGGTATTTCGCCTCGCTCAGCACTTGCAAGCGCTTTCGGAAGAGACCCTCTATCGTGAGCTTGAAGAACTCAGGCGCCTACCGGCCTTGATGAGGTCGGTTCTGGGAGAGGAAACTCAGGAGCAGATCAGGTCCTTGGCGCGGAAGTACGCTCCTGCTCAACGAGACTGGGCGGTGGTTGGAAGCGGTCTCACTAGAGCGGCCGCAGATGAGATTCGCATCAAGCTTGCCGAGTTGTGTTATAAGTCTATCGCCACCGACCAGATCGAGGACAAGAAGCACATCGACCTATCTTCCGAACCTCTCACCTTGGTGCTGACAGCTGGTTTGAGCCAGGTTGCACTTCGAGACGCGGTCAAGGAAGTCGCCATTTTTCGCTCGCATAAATCCATTCCCATCGTGGTATGCTCCACGGACTTTGACGAGTTTGGGCCCTACGCCGCAGGAGTTATTGCTGTTCCACGGGCGTCCGATTGTGCTGCCATGTTGTTGAATGTGGTTGTCGGTCATCTGTGGGGGTATTTTTGTGCTCTGGCCATCGATGAGGGAGCCGTGCGCTTACGGGAGGCTCGAGCCAAAGCGGTTTCCTTCTACAATTCTGAGGACGGACTGCCTAGAGGAAGTAGCCTAGCTAAGATGGTGGTTTTGGCCAATCGCTTCCAAGACGACATGGTGAAAGGCCGCTTCAACTCAAGTCTGTCAGTTCAGGTGGCTACTGAATTGACTTCCCTGTTGGGATACCTGGTAGGGACCCGTTCTCTCAGTCAGTTTGCGGCAGAGTTTCAGGCCCGTGGGAACCCTAAAGAACTGGCTGCCACCCTGATCTCAGTCATCTCCAAGGCCATCCATGAATTGAGCAG
>JBJHCR010000548.1:0-2570 GCA_050486105.1 Vulcanimicrobiota bacterium | reverse complement strand
GAGTGGGACGAATACGGCAACCTGCTGTCCTCATCAGGCTCCGGAACCGTCTCACCCAAAACCTGGGTAGGTGGCCTCTCCGTCAACGACGACACCGCCGACTCCGGGATGTTCAACATGGGGCAACGGAACTACGCGGCAGGCGTCCTTGGGAGGTTTATCAGCAGGGACCCGATTGGGTTCAATGGTTCTAGCCTCAATCTCTATGCTTATCCGACTAATCCTCTGAGGTTTGTGGATCCAAGTGGACTGGCACGAGAGGACTGGAGTGATGTCTCTCCAGATCACGCCCGAGCAAATGAACTCATAGGAATCATCAAAGATAATCTCCCCGGTTATGGTTCCGACCCGGACCTCACAGCTTCATGGGATAAGTTGTTCAATAATGTTCGATTTGGAAACTCAAGCAAAGGAAAAGGTCACCGGGGAGAATTTTTTGAGGACATAATCATACTCAACAATGAATCTTGTAACAAGGAGCAGCAATCTGTCGAGCTTTTCCATGAACTATTACACCGCGCAAACCATCGAAGGATGTTTAACATTGTTCCTGAGAGCTTATACAGCCCGGGGAGGATTTATATGGGAACCGGCAACGCGGATGCTCAGCGGCACGCACGTAATCATGCCTGGATTTATCTCCAGATGGCACGTTTTGCTCAGCGTGTCGAAGGAGGCAGTAACTTTTCTTGTTCCGATATCTATCAATTCGACCAAAAATATAACGTTGGAGGTATGCTTGATACGGACCCGGTCTTATTCTTGGATCCTCTAATCAAAAAGTTCTATCAGAAATACGACCTATATGGACTCTGATAGAACCATCCCTCGTTCGCGATTTGCAATAATGCTTGTCGCTGCTCTCCTCTTTTTGATGTGCGCCTTGACCTCAGTTGAAAAAGAGACTCTTGGAACCTTTACAACAATCAGCATAAATACCGGAAGTTTCGCGATTCTTGAGTATGGTTCAGATCGAGAACTCTCTTACCTCAGTGCAGGTTCCCCCTTGAACGGACTAGTGGTGGGCCGTAACAAGTACGGATTCTATGGTCGAGCTGCTTGCTTCGGAAAATCAACTCAATGGGGTTCCTGGCTATGACTAGCTCTTTAAGGCTCAAAGCGCGACCCAGCTCCCCGAAGGGAATCCACGCCTAGCTCAGCACCCACCAAAACAGCCCCACCCGGCTGTTCTGGTGGGCGTCTTTTCTCCGCTCTCCCTTCCCCTAAGGGTCGTCCTTCCCTAGAAAGGACGACCCTTAGGGGAAGAAGTTGGGTGGAAACGAGACCCCTGGGGAGGTCTGGGTGCAAACTTGGAACCTTGAGCTGGAAGGGGGCTCGCGGGTAGGCTGTTCCCAAGCGAGGGATCCCGTCAAGTCGTGAAGTCCCACAGCGGCGCCACCCGCTCCGCGGGGACCCGGCTTCAGCGGAACCTTGGTGGTCCCGGCCCTGGGTGCCGGGGGGGAATCCGGAGTCAAACCAGAGCTCACGGAAGAGAGCATATCTCATCGAGTGAGAGAGGCTCTCGAAATCCCTGCCCCTCACGGTATCTCGTCGGCAAACGCCTCCGAGATGACCGAGAGGGGCTTCTTTGATCTCGGGAACCGCCATTTCATGCGATCCCAGAGGTGTATTTACACCCATGAACTCAAGATCGCGAATTGCTGAAGGCGGGGTGTAATTACACCCCGTGGTGATGGGATGATGTCTTCGACAGGCCGAACCCGGACCGAGATCTTTTCGCAGCCTTCGGCGGATTTCGACAAACAGAACATAGAACGAGACCTCCTGGGCTGGGATTGGGGGTTTTGAGATAGCATCTGGGGCTCTCTTTGGCCGTCGTGAAAGCCGAAGGCGTTCCCGAAGGACCATATCTCTTGATCCTGTTCCTGTATCACACCGGTCTTCGTGACTTCGTAACGCCTTCGGCTTTGGGGGAATGTGCCGGCCTCATCACGCAACGATCTTGGAATTTAAGGTTCCAAGCTATCGCACCAAGAGCGCTCGCCAGCGGCAGTCATCCCAGGGTGATAGTGAGGAGGAGGGCACATAGAGCGGCGATCTGGCTGGGCCCTAAGCTACGGTCCTACGGACCTCCGCGTAAAGGCCCAACCAGGGTAGGGAAGTCTAATTGTCGCCACATGGGAATTATAGTTGACGTCAGACACCGGCTTACCCGGAAGAAGGGGAGAGATCCGGCTCCATTGAGCGTTGTTAAGGAGGTTTCTATGTGCCATCTCGGCGACTTTGACGCCGCCTCCCAAAATTCATGCAACCGAACTCAAGAGCTCAATGTCAACATGCCCTAAATGAAAGCAGTGAGACCAAGCTCCAAACACCCCGAGAAAAGCCTCTCATACTGGCAGAATACTTTCCTGTGCGATCTCTGTGAAAACCTTAAAGAAAGGCCAAACAACGTCTTTCGGATGTTGCCGGACAAGTGTCGAGCTTGATAGAATAAGGCATGTCAAAATTCGGTGTTTTTCCCTTCCATTGGAGTGTCGACGAGTTGGTGTCCCACGGGGACGATGTGCCCTATGAGCTGGCTAAAACCGCCTCGAGTTCTCTGACCC
>JBJHCR010000547.1:0-2601 GCA_050486105.1 Vulcanimicrobiota bacterium | reverse complement strand
CAAGAAGCTCAATCCCGTCCTTTTTGGACAGGGAAGTCCTGGTTGTGGTAAGACCATCACCGCCCATGCCATCGGCAATTTCTTCCTAGATTACTGCCGCAAAAGGAACATCCCGGCAAGATTTCTGGTCATTCGGAGGACAGATTGGGCCTCATCATATCAGAACGCTTCCGCCAATAAGCTGGTACAGATTTTCAAGGAAGAAGTCCAAGCTTTTCCCGGTGTGGTCGGCGTCTACTGGCCGGATATTGACACGGCGTTTGCTGCCAGGTCGAGCCCAGGAATGCGCTCCGAGGAGTCCAACATCTTGGGGGCTTCTTTTGGAATCTTCGACGGCACCCTCATTCCCAAGAACGGAAAGTGGTTCCTTATTTGCGACGCCAACTACATGAATATGGACGAAGCAACCTTGAGCCGAATCTCACAGGACCCCTATAAGATCCTGGGACCGGTCACCGCCGAAGACTTCGTGGAACTCATGCGTGAAAAGAAGCTCGCAGAATTCAGAGATCTCTTGCCCTTGAGCGATGAAGAATGGCATCGCATTGGAGAGCTCTGTTTGGAATATGAGTTTTCGGGCCGAAATGTCGATAGCATTTGCCAGAAGATTCAAGTGGAGATTCAGAACGTCGACCCTCCAGATGAGTACTATCAGTCAGATTTCCAAACCCGAAAGAAAATTCTCAGGGATTTGGCTCAGCCAATAGGTTTCGATCGCCTGAAAGAGATCATGGATGGCTATAAGAACTTCGAAGCGGTGGCTTCAGCTCAAGCTGAAGAAGAGCGCTTCCGACACCGGGTGGAAGAGATCGTATTGAACCTTTCCGCCCAAAAGGCCGCTCTGCAAGCCCTCGAGAGCCACCCAACCTAGCCGTGGGCCGTTGGAGCCTTGAAGAATGGGGGCTAGAGCACCTCAAGCGAACCGCCTGTCCACTTCTTAGTCCAGATGCTAGGGAGGTGGTGGGAGAAATCTTGGCCGCGAGTCTCAACTATCGGGATTTGCTGGTGGTCCAAGGACTCTACAACCCAAGGTTCCCTAGACCCCTAGTGCCTGGCTCGGATGCTTGTGTGAGAATAGTTGCTGTCGGCTCCGAGGTTTCCAACGACCTTGTGGGCAAGATTGCTTTGCCACTCTTCTCTCCCAAATGGACGGATGGACGTCCCGAGCATTTCACTTTGAGGCAGACCCTCGGTGGCCCTCTCGAAGGGGTCTTCCAACGATACCGACGCTTCCTACCACAAGAATTAGTGATTCTTGAGGAAGCGGACTCGCTGAGCCCTGAAGAATGGGCAACCCTGCCCTGCGCCGGCGTCACAGCTTGGAACGCTCTCTTTTGTGTGGGTCAATTGAAACCTGGACAGACCGTCCTGTTGCTCGGAACCGGAGGGGTCTCCATCTTTTGCCTCCAACTGGCCAAATTGGCGGGAGCCAGAGTTCTGCTACTGTCTTCATCATCTGAAAAGCGGGCCAGAGCCGAAAGCCTGGGTGCTGACAGCACTTACGACTACCGCCAAGACCCAAAGTGGGGAGATTGGGTCCTAGGTCAAACCCAGGGAGAAGGAGTCGATTTGGTGGTCGAAGTTGGTGGAGCCGGAACCCTGACTCAATCTCTGAAAAGCGTGAAAATCGGGGGTCGAATCAGTCTCTTAGGGATCCTGGCGGGCTCCAAGGAGCCCCTGAACCTGCTCCCTTTGATGATGAAGGCGGTGGCAATGCAAGGTGTCGTCGTTGGTCACAAACGTCATCTGCAGCAACTGCTAAAAGCAGTGGTGCACAATGGCCTTAAACCCGTCGTCGACAGCACTTATCCCGAGTCTGACTTGACCAATGCCCTGAATCGCTTGAAGACAGCCAAGCATTTTGGCAAGATCACCATCAGTTGGTCTTAGGCCCGGAAGCGGAACCTTTGCCATCTTGATCATCGTCGTCTTGGTGATCAAGGAAGGCATCCAATCCTCTGAGCCCGCTGAGCCATCGAGTCCAAGCCCAAATTAAGGTCACAGCAAAGATGAACGTTCCGATGATTCCGAGAGAGTGCCCCACCCAATCCGAAAGTCCAAAGAACAGAGGCAGGACTGCCAGGCAAAGTTGAGCCAGTCTCAGCGCTCGAACCTGACCCAAGCCAGGAGCCCTCTCGGCCTCTGAAACGAAAGCCTGGATCCAGCCCAGCAACAGCAAAGCCCAGAGGGCCAGTCCCCAGGACGAAGATTGTAGCCCAGGCCCGAAAGCTCCGAAAAGCACCGGAAACACGAGTAAAAAGCGCTGTTGATAGGTGTGAAAACGCAGGACGCACAGAACATTACCGATCAGGAACACGTAGAGTCCGAAAAGATAGGCGAGAGTGAGAGGTCGCTTGTAGTCACCATCAAAACCCAAGGCGTGGGCCAGCACAAAGACCAGGAACGAGAGAACCACCCCAAAGCGGACGAATCTCAAGGCCAAGATCAGACCCATCACCTGGGCCCGGGTATACCTTTGCTCACTCACCTTACTCCAAGGTTGAACAGACCTCTCGATCCCCCTTCAAGATTGGGGTAACCGGCACACTATGAAGATTCAAAGTACTCGCCTTAAGATTCTGAATGTCAAGGACGAGGACC
>JBJHCR010000546.1:0-2601 GCA_050486105.1 Vulcanimicrobiota bacterium | reverse complement strand
CCGTGCAGGCAGCATCGACAAGTCCACAGCGGCCACTGCCGGGGAGCAAGCCGCAGAGATGTCTGAGGCGGTCCAGGTCCGACGGTAGGCCGGCACCGGTCTCCAGGCGTCGCAATAGGCGGGAGAGTTGCCGGGTTCCCAGTTTGCACGAGGGGCATTGCCCGCAGGAGGCTTCGGCGAAAAACTCGGTGTATTCGGCCACTCGGCGCACGATACCCGCTCCCTCAGAGACCACGATCATGGCTCCAGTGCCCAAGCGAGAACGATGAGCTTTCAGGGAGTCCCAATCGAGGGGGACATCCAGTTCGCATTTGGTCAACAGAGTGTTTGTAGGTCCCCCGGTGAAGACCGCTTTGAAGTCGCGATCTCCCAACATGCCCCCCCCGTGCTCGAAAATCAAGCTTCTCAGGGTAGTGCCCATAGGCAATTCGAAGACGCCTGGTTTGAGAACATCTCCGCTCAAGCTGTAGATCTTGGTTCCACTGGCTGAGCCCAGACCAAGATTCCGATAACCATCGGCTCCTAATCGGACCACCTGGACCACTTGGGCCAGGGTCTCCACATTGTTCACCAGCGTGGGCCAGCCGTTCAGTCCCTGTTGGGTGGGGTAGGGGGGCTTGCGGTGGGGAAACGGAAAACCGCCGTTGATGGCCCTGATGGCAGCGGTCTCCTCTCCGCCCACGTAGAGGCCTCGGGAGAGGTGGACCTCCAGGGACAGGTCCGAACCCAGCTTCCTCTTGAGAGTTGTCCACAGGGGGTGTCGGGTCCACTGAGCGGTGGCTAGCTCCAACAGTTGCCCGACCTCTGACCCGTGAGGGTTGGCATAGAGCACTACCCGGGAAGCCCCAACCGCCAAGGCGGCTATCAAGGCCCCTTCGATAACTTGATGGGGCGACCACTCAAACAATAGGCGATCTTTGAATGTTCCCGGTTCATCCTCATTGCCATTGACCACCACGGCTTTCTTGGGGGCATCTTCAGCGAGCACCGCCCGCCATTTCAGGTGAGTGGGGAAGCCTGCTCCTCCCATGCCTCTCAAGTCCGCTTTCTCTACGAGGTCCACGAGGTGATCTCGATGCTTCATGGCCCAATCCAGAGCTTGGCTCTCCTTCAGCCACTTCTGCAGATCAGGTCCCGTCAAGCGGCTGGGATGCAGCAGCACTGTTCCATGGAGATGGGTCATGGGTTGCCCTCTCCAATCCGCATCTGTGCTGGTCTGGTTCTGAATTCCCGGCTCTCAAGATAATCTCGAAAAGAGAAGTTCGCGTAAGTCGGGTAGAGCACGGGCCCTCTTCGGTCCAGCGGCAAGCCGGCCTGGGTGAGTTCCCTCTGCCATCGGTGGAGATGGTCGATGGTCACCCGCTTAGTCAACTTTCGGTGCCGGTCTTGGGCGGCCCGCCAACCGGTTCGTCGACCGAAGGCCAGGATCTCCAAGAGGGCATTCCCGGCAAGCCGGTTGTGGCCGTGGATCCCTCCGGAGACCTCTCCGCAGCAAAAAAGATGGGGCACCGAGGTGGCCCCGCTTGGGTCTATGGCCAGACCACCGTTTTGGTAATGCAGGGTGGGATAAACCAGAAATGGTTTGCGGTGTAGGTCAAGGCGGCACTTATGGGCCAGGTGCACCAAGGCTGGAAATCGTTCGAGAACGTCGGCTTGATGGAGCAGCAGGCCGGGCAGATCCAAAAAAACCCCGACCTGCTCTTGGTGAAGCACCCCACGGCCTTGTTCGCACTCGCCGATGATGGCGGCTGCTACCACGTCGCGCGGGGAGAGTTCGTCTATAAATCGTTCTCCCAATCCGTTGACCAACTTGGCCCCCGCTGAGCGGGCTGCCTCTGGCACCAACATGCCTTTAAGGTGAGCAGGATGGGCTAAGCCCGTGGGGTGGTACTGCAAAGAGGAGATGTGGCGCAACTGCGCACCCAGTCGGTAGGCCAACAGCAATCCATCGCCGGTGGCTCCAAAATGGTTGGAGGTTGGAAAATTATGGACGTGCAGCCGACCTAGGCCCCCGGTGGCCAAGATCGTGGCCCGGGAGCGAACCAGTTTAAGTTCTCGGCGCTCGGTGTCGAATAGGACGGCTCCGCCGCAGCATCCCTGGTCATCGCTCAAGAGTTCGACCACCGGGCACTGGGGCCAGACCTCTATAGATGGGTGATGCCGGACCGCTTCCCGCAGCACTTTCATCAACTCCAGACCGGTGCCGTCTCCATAGGACAACACCCGCGGTTTCTTGATGCCCCCAACTCGCTTCTGGCTGAGGTTGCTGAATGGACTGGAACCGTCGCGGTCGAAATTCATTCCCAATTGAATCAGCCAGCGGATCACCTCAGGGCCGTCGGTCACCATTTGGGCCAATAGGGCTGGAACGGCCTTTTTGTGGCCGGCGTGAAAGCTGTCGTCAAAATGATCTTGCAGACTGTCCTCAGCATGGAGGGCAGCTTGGATTCCGCTCTCAGCCATGACCGTGTTGCTGTCCCCCAGAGTGAGCTTGGTGACCAAGAGCACTTTCGCTCCGCGTTCGGCAGCGGAATAGGCCGCGGCACAGCCAGCTCCTCCAGCCCCGACAACCAACACCTCGGTTTCGTGTAGAGGCCGACC
>JBJHCR010000545.1:0-2608 GCA_050486105.1 Vulcanimicrobiota bacterium | reverse complement strand
TGACGAGATACCCTAGAAAACGAAGCTCAGACAAAGAGCTACCACCAATATTACGAAACGCTGTTCAGCTCCAAAGGATCGCTTAATTCATGGGCATTGTGCTTAAACCCACTTGATGCGTGGGAGAACCTCGTCTCGCGTCCTCATCACCCACCTTCGGTGGGTACCCGCCGATTGCTGCGTCGTGATCACCGGGTACCCTCTGGATGCGGTGCTCAAATAGGTCCAACTAACACCCAGCTTCGCCGGGTACCCGGCCTTGCACTCGGACCCCCTTAGAACACGAAAGCCGCAGGCGTTCCCACTGGACACCTTCGGCCCTCCTACGCATCATCTGGGTTAAATCAGCAGCCTCCTAGACTCACATTCCGCACTTCTCAAAATAGTTGCCAGAACCAGGACTGGCTGCCTTCGGTGGGCTTCTTATGGCTTATCCCCCGCCGTGGGCGAATCCATGGTGTTGCCGGGGAAAATTCCAGCTGCGGACCGGCAAAATGAATCGGCAACGAAAGCCCTAAGCTCTAGGAGAGTAAACGGCTTATGAAGCACGGGGACTCCGGATTTGTAGAAATAGGCGGCCGCCGTATCGCAAGCGGTAAGACCTGTGATCACAAGAAAGGGCTTTTCCGGATAGTCCCTCTTCACGATCTGATGGAGACCTCGCCCACCCATCCCCGGCATCTCGATATCGCTGATAATCAGATCGGACGACGAGAGCGCCTCAAGGCCGGCCTCACCAGAAGGAAATCCTTCGACAAGAAATTCTTGAGAAAGTATCCGCTCAACGAAGATCCGTATCTGAAAGTCGTCGTCGAAGACGAGAATCTTTCTATTGGGATACACCTCTTAGAACACCCTCACGAGATAAAATATCTCAAAACGAGATAAAGATGTCAAGGGGGGGGATACTTGCTGAACGAAAGCGTTGCTATGTCCGAGACCTTCAATGAAAGAATCGGGGGAAGAATACGAGCAGTTAGAACTGCAATGGGTTGGACCCAGTCGGGCTTGGCGTCTCGACTTGGCTATTCTCAGAACACCATTGCCGGTTGGGAGACCGGTAAGCGAAGCTGCCGCATCGAAACGATCGAGCAGTTGAGCCATATCACAGGATATCCATTACACTACTTCTTAGGAGACAGTAGTATGACCAAGGAGCCTACTCAAGCTTATCGGACTCCAGAGCAGAACAATCGTAATGTCCGCAGATGGGACAACCTTGCTCAAGGATTCGAACTCCAACTCCAGAGGTTGGAACGCTCGGTTTACGCTCTAGAATCGGCGCTCAAGAAGCTCGAAGAACGTACTTGAAAACTCCAGAGGTTGTGCGCCGAATCAACCCACATCGCCAAACTCGCCCTTGGTCGCCCCCTAGGGATGATACAAATGATTGGTGGGTGCTCGTCAGGATCTCCTCGAAGATCACTCTCAATTTCATGCCTTGCTCATTGTCGGACTCGAACTGACTGAAGTTCGATAGGCGTTCGAGCCACTCGAGTTTGAGCGTCTTGGAGAAGGACGAATAGGTCCCATGAATCGCTCTCGCCAGGCTGATCTCGACTTCGGGGAACTGCTTGCGGTCTGGGAGGTCAAAGAAATTTAGCAGTAGGGCCATGGGTCGAATCTTGTAGGCAGAGTTTGAGCAAAAACGCCTCCAGATAGCAATGTAGGCCGGCTGCGAAGAGGAGTTGAGGGCAAAATCGGGAGTACAAGAAAGCTCTGCTAGGACTTCTTTCCATTCAACGGAACCGGGAGAGTACCCCGAGCAACTGAGCAAGGCTTGCGAATAAGCTTCTTGGATGACTGCCGACTCCTGGTAACAACTCAATTCTCGAATGCATTTTGTGAAGTGATATGCGTAATCGAAATCCTGGCATTCTCGAACTTTGTCCAAGAGACGCTCAGCCAACTCTTCCTGGGCGAGTTGGATGCCGCTGCCGACTTGTTCGACAACCTCGGTCTGAATCGTTCTCAACTGATTGGACCGAGCGAAAAGGGGCATTCTGTCTATGAGAACCGAGATCTGTTGAGCCCTGTCTTCGGTGTCCGCAAAGGTGGCAGCCTTCAAGAGACAGTTGGCCGCTTGAACTTGCAGATGCTCTGAAGTTGAGTAGTCGCCAAGCCGGGCTATGCGGTTTGCGAAGGCCACCGCTGCATCAAGCCTGATGGAGAGGTGAACCTTATCGGCCAAGGTGTCGGCATAAAGCCTTCGCACCTGCACCCCGGTACCCGACGGAGAGTTGAAGATGCTCAAGCACGGGATCGGGTCAGTCAAGCGAAAGACTTCCCCTGAGTCACGGCAAAATTCGGTGGCTTGCGTCAAAGCCTTGGCAAGCTCTAACTGGAAGCTGGGAGACTTCTTCCATTTGGAAAACTTCGAACGAGAGAGAAACGGTGTCGGCTCATTGAGACGCTGCCAGCAGGCCAGGAGCGCCTGCACATAGGCCTGCTGTAGCTCTTGCGACTGTTTGTAGCCACTCAGCTTCTGGATGGATCTAGCAGAGTCTAGCGCGTGCTGATAGTCGGTGCTTTCCTCGATGATTCTGATCTGTGCATGAGCTTGTTCTAAGGGCTGATGCATTTCTTTCCCTCTCACTCTGACTCTGAC
>JBJHCR010000544.1:1688-2609 GCA_050486105.1 Vulcanimicrobiota bacterium | reverse complement strand
GATCACTACTGGTAGTGAGCCTCTAAGCTTTCGGGCAAGGTCGGCAGCGCAGCTCAGTTCAAAATCAAAAAACTCGGCGGCTCTACCCATCTCTTCAACTTGAGGGATCAGGTCCGAGAGCCCGACTCGTCCGTACCGTTCGTGGTTCCAGTACAACTCCAATTCCGCCCCAGCCAAGGCCCCTGTTCCCACTTCTACGATGGGGGCAAAGAGGGCTTGAAAGGCCTTCTCGTCTAGGGCCTTCTCAAGTTCTAAGGTCCTGCTGATGCGGAACTCCTTGGCCTCGTGGAGACTGTCGTTGTAGAAGCGATACTGAGCCTTCCCCTGGCGTTTGGCTTGAGTCAGAGCCAAGTGAGCGTTCTCCAGCATCTCATTGGGGGTATCCGCGTCGTCTGGGGCCAGAGAGATCCCCATAGAGACGGTGACCGATGAGGGTCGACCCGCCAGGCTAAACGGGTTTTCAAACTGCCTAAACAGCATGTCGGCGAACTGCCTTGCTTGCAGACGGGAGGCTTCCGACCCCAAGACCTGAGTCTTAGGGCGCTCGAGATCTACCAAAACGGCGAATTCATCCTCTCCCCTGCGACAAATGGGGGCCGAATCTCCAACCAGGGACTTCAAGCGTTGGGCTACCTGCACCAAAAAATCGTTTCCGCAATCCCAGCCCCCAAGCTCATTGATGGACGAGAACCGATCGATGTCAAAGATCATGAGCACCGACAGGCATTCCCCGGTATGGCTACGCTGCAGGCTCTTCTTGAGTCTTTTCTGAAGCTCGGCTTCATTACCCACTTCAGTTAGAGGATCCACGTAAACTGAAGTGGGTGCGTCGGGATCCCGAGCCTCCACCGGAACCGGCTTGTTCAGCTCTCCCAGCTTCTTCTTGGAATGCTCGAGTCTCTCTCTGAGATTGGTCTGCAT
>JBJHCR010000544.1:0-1678 GCA_050486105.1 Vulcanimicrobiota bacterium | reverse complement strand
CATCTGCTCTGAATCAAAGTACCGTAGGCGCCACTCCTCGCTTTGTTCTGTTAGGCGCTCCACTTCGCTTTGATGCAGTTGGCACTGGGAGTTCAGGGCAAGAAGTTTGTCGTTGAGTTCCCGAGACTTTGCATTTTGCTCTGCCTCAGTTTTAGTTAAGAGATTAACCAACTCTCTTTTGGCCACCGCAAGCTTTTGCTCTGCTGCCTCAGCCCGTTTTTTGAACTGCAGGACCATCTGTTTGAGTGCCTTGGGATCATTAGGGTTGGCAGTGGATGAGTCAGGTTGCTTCATATCGGAGGGTTCGATGATGGTTGAACGAATCATTCTTAATGCCCAGGTTTTCTTACATCGTGATCGACCCCTCGGGGAAGATGCGGCGCGGTCAGGCCGATGGGCCGGGTCACCTCGATGTCGTCATGGAACTCAAGAAAGTGGGCTATGAGGTTCAGTCCGTCTGGCAGCAGCCTCCGGTCATGGGCTCTCTTGGAATTTGGCGCATGTTCCAGCGGGTCCCCCTGGAAGAGCTCACCTTGTTCACCCGACAACTTTCCATGTTTTTCGGAGCCGGTTTGGGGCTCCTGAAAGGCCTCGATTGTCTAAAGCAGCAAGGATTCTCCAAAAAAACAAGCCAAGCGGCTGACGATCTGTCTAAGAGTCTGCGCGATGGTCGAGGATTGTCTCAAAGCATGGCGCTCCGGCCCGACGTCTTCTCTCCGGTCTTCACCAAGCTCGTTTACGCCGGCGAAACCTCGGGAGCCCTCGATGACATCCTGAAGCGTCTAGCCGACTATCTCGAGAGGGACCTCCTCCTGCAGAAAAGGCTCAGAAGCGCTCTCGCCTATCCGGCTCTCATCTTCGCTTTCAGTATGAGCCTGGTGGCCTTTCTGGTTTTTTTCGTTTTTCCTATGTTCGTCTCATTTTTTGATGGATTGAACCTCCAATTGCCGCTACCCACCAAGAGCCTCATCGCCGTGACCAGCCTGCTTCGAGACCCCGTTTTTCTAGCCTCGACCCTCTTTGTCGGTTGGGGTGTGACGTTTGTCGTTTATCGAGAGTTGGGTCGCTCGGATCGGGGAGCCCGATTTTTCGATCGAATGCTCTTGAACATCCCTCTGGTGGGAGAACTGCAGCGCAGCGTTCTCTTGGCTAGATTTTCTCGGACCTTGGCGATTTTACTCGAGGCCGCTGTCCCTCAGTTTTTGGCTCTGGAGATCGTCTCAGGGGCTCTAGGAAACAGGGAGATGGAGGCTGCTCTGAAGCGAGCCACGGAAGCTCTCAAGAATGGGGAAAGTCTGTCTGAGGCCATGGCCCGAGAATCCATCTTTCCAGCTCTTTTGACTTCCATGGTAGCGGTGGGGGAGGAGGTCGGATCTTTGTCTCGAGTTCTGAATCTGGTGGCCGACAGCTTTGAACTCGATATCGATACTTCAGTTTCTCGCCTCACGGTTGTGCTTGAACCCGTAATGCTTGGTATCATGGGAATAGTGGTCGGCTATGTGTTGCTGGCTGTCTTTCTTCCGGTCTATGGTCTCTTGGAGGGACTCTGAGGTGTATCGAAGTCGAGGTGCTCCCACGAAAAAGCCGATCGAGCATTCAAATCCGGGCATTGCATTGCCCCTGGTTCTCAGCGTACTGGCATTGCTAGCCATCGTGGTGGCGGCGGTCAGTTCTATGA
>JBJHCR010000543.1:0-2635 GCA_050486105.1 Vulcanimicrobiota bacterium | reverse complement strand
TCCGAGGTCGAGAAATTCTCAGGTTTGAAGGTGAATTTCAGTCCTTCGATGCGGTTCTCACTTTGGCCCAGGTGCATGTCCTGGTCGTGCCACCTCCAACAGCGATCTTGGAACTCTACCCGGACCTCACCGAAACGCATGACCGCCCAGCAGGCTCGTCTCAAGGGCTCAAGCCAACCTTCAAGGAGTTGCTCGGGGCGCAGAATATCGGCCGAGAAGGACTCAAGTTCAAGCTCTTCATAAACATTCCAAGTCACCTGGAACTGCTCGTTCACCGAGGCAAAATACACCGAATGAGCCTCGCTCGAGGAAGCGCTTTGCACCACCAAGACAGCCCAGTCTTGCAGGGAGTTCACCGAGAACTCCAGCACCTTCTGCAGGGCCTTCTTCTGGTCCAAGGTGAAGGCGAGCCCGGTGCAAGTGATCTCCCCCGCCCCTTGAGCTTCACTGAGGAGGTTTTCCAGGTCGTTGGTTGGGCTTGGGAGGCTTTCAGGCATAGTTATCCCTTCGCAAGACGCTCAAGGGATCATCCCAGGACAAGAAAACCAGTTGGTCAGGGGATTTCGCCCTCACGGCAGTTTTCGACCAGACTTGAGCTTCAGGTGGACAAACAGCTGGAGTCTTACAGCTTCGTAAATTTCTCATCCGGCCGCTCCACCTCTCCTCTATGGTAGTCGATGTGATGTCCGTGAATCGTGCCATCGGCCTGAAGCTCGGTTGGGCTCTAGCTTTCTGAACGCTCTCGCCACCTTCTCCGACGGCACCACCCGAGACCTCACCAGCCAGGTGACCTGGAGCAGCGACAACGCCGACGTAACGCTTGCCAACGACAACCTCGGTCCGAATTCCATCGGTCAAGCCTCCATGGGTTTGGGCGCGCCCAACACCGGAAACGGGACTCCTGTGACCGTCACCGCCACTTTGGGGAGCACCATGGCGACTTTCAATAGCGATAACGTCTCCGTCTACACCATCGAACCCAGTACCGGCGCCTTGAGCGCGGGAACAGCCGTCCCAGCAGGCATCGAGCCTATGTCCGTCATCACCACTCCGTAGGCAGGAGCCGTGCCTCCAGGCCGGGTGTGGCTTCGACTTGGGGAGATCCTCGCCCAAGGGGTTGGCGGCTTGTAGAACCTGGTTGATTAGCGCGTGTCTGGGCGGAGTCGTCCGGATTCTCCTGCTCGACCGAAAACAACTCCGTTCAGGAAATAGCAGAGTTGCACCACCTTGTCCCACGAATGCTGAGAAAAAGCGCGGGGTGTTTGTGTACCGTTTCGTGCTTTCCCATTGGCCTTGTCTTTCAAAGATTTCGCTCGTCCAGATATCTCTCAATTTCAACGGCGAAGTCGCGAAAGTCTTGCAAGTGACCGGTCAGAATCTCATAAACTTGGCCGTAGTCAACTTTCCAATAACGGTGAACGATGAGATTACGAAAACGGCTCATTTTGGCAAGTTCCTTGGCAAGGCTCGAGGATGTCAATATGCCCTCCCGAAAAAGAAGTTCAAAGGAATGGGCCATTCCCGTTGGAGAGGATGTGCTCAGAGACGCAAGCAGATGCGATGCGATTCCCGAAACAGATTCGATGCAGATCATCAAAGCGTATGCTGCGCTGTAAGTCGACTGCTTGCTCCTCTTGAACTCGGCTTCGGGCAACGACCCCAAAGTGACCAAAAAAGAGAGATTCTCCTCGAGTGCAGCGAGGCTGTCCTCAATGAAGCGGCGGTCAGGAGGCATAACGCCCCTGGTGTATCCGCTGCCTCATGGCTTCACGAAATGGGCGCAGGTAGCGTTCCAAATCCCGGTCCTCGCTAACCGAGCTAGCGTGGAACCGAGCCAGTTCCGTAGGATTTCCTACCTCAAGTAGGCGCCCTCGCTCCAAGACTCTTACCCTAAAGTGCGGAGGAGCTTGACGAAGATTCTGAAGATCGACCTTGGATTCGTCGCACTCAAAGACTCTCGAAAGGAGCGGCAAAAGAACGTCCTCAACAGGACCTGCTTCCCGACCGTGAGGTAACAAGTAGGCAAAGTCCATATCGCTATCCGCTCTAGCACTCCCGTCCGAGTGAGAGCCGTGGAGATACAGCGCGATCAGGCCGAGAGCTTCGCAGGCTCGCTTCAATGTGTGGTCTTCCATATCGTCAAGAACAACTTCTCGGTCAATACTGACGCTCCTCGGTTTAAACCCACGTCTGTTCAACTTGCTCGGAGCTTCCTTCAAAGCGCCGGCCTCCTCATCGTAGCAAGAACTTGTGCCATTCTCGGACCGTCTCAGAGTTGTCCAGTGATCGTTCCATGTCTCCAGAATAACAGTTCAATCGTAGCCCGCTCAACGTTTTCACCTGAAAGGCGAGTCTTGTTCGCTATACAGAACGCGCTGCAATGAAAAGAGACGGCCTTCGCCTCCTCTTCCGTGACCTCTCGGCCCAGCAGTTCACTGTAGTGGGTACAGTTTTGCGTGGTATGGTCACTACGAGGGGACGGTGTGACACCTCAGGCAGACGCTCTATTAGGGTCTGTTGACATTCAGCGTTTCAAGCTGCGCGAAGCAGATTTTCTCTCTCCGGAAGTGTTTTTTTGAGCCTAGTACCCGTGAGTACTTAAGCAAAAAGGCGCTTTCGGAGAGGGGAAATAAGC
>JBJHCR010000542.1:0-2664 GCA_050486105.1 Vulcanimicrobiota bacterium | reverse complement strand
CCTAGAAGCCGAGGCTGAGGCTGAGGCCGAACGTCTGCGCCAGGAAGCCGAGGCTGCGGCTGAGGCCGAACGTCTGCACCTAGAAGCCGAGGCTGCGGCTGAGGCCGAACGTCTGCGCCTGGAAGCCGAGGCTGAAGCTGAGGCCGAACGTCTGCGCCTAGAACCCGAGCGCCCCCTCGAGAGCGTGGATATTCAGGGTCCCTTGATTAGTCAAGCCCAGGTAGAGATCCTAAGTGACTTTGAACTCACTCCATTTCGAGAATTGCTGCTCGATGACTTAATGCTTGAAGAATTGGGCTCTGAACGAGATGAGCCCCAAGCTACCGAGCTTGAGCATCCGGGTAGACTCGAAAGCTTGAGAGATAAAGTGCTCAATCTCTACGATCCCGAGAGCTTTCTTCTTCCTCTCGCCCCATTGTATTTTCTTCCCTTTCCCTGGAAAGACGTCACTGAAGCTCCGGTCCCCGAGGCCTTCGAAGAACTGTATCAGGACTTCCAGAACCGTCTGAGTGAAGGCGGCTCATGGCGAGAGGTGGTCGTCGAGGCTATCTGTCGAGTTCGGCTGGCTCCGGATCAGGGTTCAGGATATCTGATTTTCCTCATCGGGATTCAGCTTGAACGGAGTGGACATCTCTATGCTGCCGACAATTGTTTGACAACGGCTGTAGAGACCATGAGTGAAGGGAGCGGGTACGGTGCTGCCTGCCACCTTGCGGGGAGAATCGCCGGAAGAAGGGGAGAACTCGGACGGGCCCTCGCTTACTTCCAGCGGAGTCTGGAGGTCGCCGAGGAAGGGGAGCGAGCGGTTCTCAAGGTGGACTCTGCTGAGTGTGAGATATGCCTGGGACGTCCAGAAGAGGCTTTGCTGAATTTCGAGGAAGTTTTTGATTATCTCGCCGGAAACGTGCCCAAAGTTCAAGCCTTAGCGGTGCAAGCAAAGATGTCCCAAATCCAACTGCTGGTGGGAGACCCCGATGCCTCTTGGAGCCTAGTCGAAGACACCGAAAAGCGACTTGGACATCGCAATTCAGGCACCTATCGTGTTTTGTGTCGTGCCCTCTTGGCTCGGGCCCAGGCCAGTCTTGGCAATTACGATAGAGCCCTTGAGATGGCCGAACTAGCTTGGAAGGGAGCACAGTCGTGGTCCACCAAGAGGCGGGAAGGCCGCCGAATGGCGATCTCCACCCTGTCTGATATCAGATGTCTATGCGGTCAACTAGAGGAGAGTCTTCAGGTACTCAGGGAGTCGGGTTTTGTGGATGTCGGGCTCGGAGAATGCGAACTCTTGCTCAGAGCCGGTCACGTGGCCTGCTTGCTGGGGCGGGAAGACCAGGCCAGATTCTACTTGCGCTTAGGTCGAGCACAATTGGATCGCTTTCAGAGCCCACTGCTGTGGAAAAGTGCTTTTCACGAATTGGAAGCAGAACTGGCCCTCCGCTCAGGCCATTTTCTAGAAGCGGCAGCGGCTTCTAAAAGGGCGGGAAAGCTGTTTGAAGGGGATGCGAGCGGCCCTGTTGATCGCTCGCGCTACCTCGTCCGCTCGGCTAGAATCTCTGCCGCCCTGGGAGACTTGAAGCAAGCTCAAGAGATCCTTAGAGAGGCTTATTCACTTCGTGACGTTCATTTGGGAGCCAAGCATCCTCACACAGAAAGTGTGGAAGGATTGGCAGCAGTGATCAGTTGAGAGAATCCAAATATTTTTGAGCACTCTCGGTGCTGACCTCAGCGAGTTGATTTGACCAGCGCTGCTTGGCTGTTTCTTGTTCTTCGCAGAGCAAGCTTGCCAGCAATTGGGCCGCTGTCTGCCAGCTTCCGACTTCTTCTGTGATCCGTGCGCGGAAGTTGTTGAAAAGTACGACTGAGACGATAGCGACCAAGAGCCCTAGAGCAGTGGCAACCAAGGCTTCTGAAACTCCCGCTGAGACCACAGCGATGCCAGCTTGGCCAGATTCGGCGATGTCTGCGAAGGTCTTGGTGATGCCGACTACCGTGCCGAAAAGCCCTACGAACGGCGAAATGACTGCGATGGTTCCTAGCCAAGATAATCCTGGCTCAAGTCGGAGTCGCTCCCGGGCGATGAGGCTGGTAAGTAGGTAGTCTGCCTGGTCGAGGTCAGCAGGCCTAGGCTCGAAGAGTTCTCGAAAAATTCGAGCAAGTGGACGGTCTAGGTTTGCCAAGTATGAGCTTACGGCTTCGGGCTTCTGGGCCACGAAAAGCAGGTAGCGAACTTGAGCAAACAACCAGTCTCCGTCAAGCCTAACCCGCGCTATACGCTCCCGAATTTCCCAGCCGACAGCCACCATGGAAATTGAGAGTCCGAATAAGACCACTAGAGTCAGGGCGCCGACGAGGGTTAACTCCTGCAGGAAACCAAGGTAATCCACCCAGCCTGGTTCCGGTTGAGGTCAGTGTTGCCCTGCAGGACCTTGGAATGGACGCCTTTGGGTCTTCACTCTTATCCCCTGTGCGATGAGTTGGCCGGCAAAGCTCGGCGAGAAGGGGTCGCCATGCTAGTACAACGTCTGCAAAATTCGTCCCTAGTGCTCTGTCAAACCTAAGAATTGGGGTTGGGCCGGAGATCCATCAATTCTGATTTCATCAATTCTCGGTTACGTACAACCCGGCACCCGCTCGCGGGTCCCCGGCCCTCGAATTGATTTTCTC
>JBJHCR010000541.1:0-2664 GCA_050486105.1 Vulcanimicrobiota bacterium | reverse complement strand
CGTGAGGTTTCGGCAAGCGTGCGGCGGGCCAATTTTTTTCGGCAACTTCCGCAGCCTGAAGTCCCTGTTGCCTAGGAGTTAGCTCGGTTCGGCGGGTTGGAGCTGGTAATTCCAAGGGAGCAGATTGCCGGCGTTGTTCTGCAGTTCCTCGGTGGGCAGGCTCTGGAGGTGGTTCAGATATTCGAAGGGGTTCACACCATTGAGTTCACAGGTGTGGATGAGGGCCATAAAGAGATCCCCAATTTGAGCGCCGTTGAGGGTGCGGTAGAACAGAGCGTTTTTTCGGTTGAGGACGGCCTTTTTGATGGCTCTTTCGCAAATATTGTTATCCAGTGAAGCCCGCCCGTCTCTTAGGAACAGAGTCAGGGGACTCCAATGCTTCTTGAGATACTTAAGCGCACCACCCAGGGGAGAATTTGGTTCGACTTTCTTCTGCTCAAATTGCTCATCAATCCAAGCTTTCAAGGCCGTCATAATTGGGCGGCTGTGAGTCTTGTGGTACTTCAACCGCTCAGCGGGAGACATCTTCTCTTCTTTGGTCGTCTTGTCATGGCCGTAAATTTTGGCCAACTCTCCCAAGACGTGAAGACAGCTTTCCGGAAAGTTGTGGGCGATCTCTACAAACTTACGTCGACCATGGGCCAAGCAATGAGCCAGACGGACAGCATCCGGCGCGTCGAGCTTCGAGGTATTCCAAGACAGCGCATCGCACATCAAGATTGGACTTTCGAGTTCGGCGGCTCGATTCTTGAGAACATCAGTGAGATTTTCTCCGGCATGCTGAGTACCCGTGAAAAAGATTGCTATCTTAATATCGCCTTCCACGCCAACGACCCCAGTCGTGAATAGACCAGTTCTCGGATCCTCTGGAGGCCGTTCGATTTTGAGGATCCTCATCTTGGTATCATCGATATGGATGAGTCCGACCTGAGCCACCCGCATCAAGAGTTCTCGAAAGATGGGCTTGAGGAGGATGGCCAAGTCCTCAAGCAGTTCATATTGGGTGGAGTTAGGCATTGGGATCCCCAAACTCTTCTGCATCCGAGCCAATCGGTCATAAGGGGTTCCGTAGCCATACTTGAGCACCGCTAGGATGGATCTGCTGCTCGGACCATACTTCTCTGAGGAGACTCCCTCGGGAGTCTGGGCCGTGAAGAGGTGCCCACAAAGACTGCAACGGAGGCGCTGGAGTTCATAGACAGTAGCTCTTAAGGGCGCTGCTCCGGTGATTCGCACCAGGGTTCGGGGCTTCTTCTCCGAGAGCTTGCCTTTCTCGCACTCAGGGCAAAGCTGTCCTGACTTGAGTTCCGGGTGAGGAACCTTAACCCGCTCAGCTGCAGTGTAGGCCTCTACGGGCATTCTTCCGTGACCAGGAGCAGGAAGTTTCTGGCTTTCAGGGTTCCCGTCTTCGTCCTTCTCGGCGGCCTCATTGATGATCTTTTCGGTCTTCTCTGTCGACCTTTGCTTGGCCAGCAAAGCTTCAGCCATGGCATGGATGGCCCCTCGAAGCTTCTCCGCCTCACCTTGAGTAAGGGGTTGCTCTACCGCAGAGTCGACGATCTTATCGAGTTCCTCGACGTTCACCTCGACTTTGGGACGCTTAGAGCGTCGCTTCTTCTTCGCAGTAGCGGCCATCGTAGCGGTGCTTCGCTTTGGCTCCGAAAAATCATGCTAGAGAACAAAAAAAATCAGCTCGCCTTGGGATAGGGAACGCGAACACTTCTCCAAACTGGAGCAGCCTGGACGGAAGGGTTTCCGGCCGCCATAAGAACCTGGGCTTGAAAGGCCTGAAGAACCACTGCTGCTGTCTCTTGCCCACTGGGCCACCAGCGAAATCGACCACTGGATAGACGCTTGCGAGCCAGCCAAAACCCCTGGCCATCATAGTTCAAGACGGTCAAGGTGGTGGCTCTTCGGTTTCGGAACAAGAAAATGCAACCGGAGAAGGGGTCCTCCTTGAGCTTCTCCCGACACAGATAGACAAGAGAATCAACGCCCTTGCGACCATCCACCGGCTCGATGGCTACCAACACTCTCATCTGAGGGGTGACCTGGAACATCAGACAGTGAACTCCCTAATGAGTCTGGAGCACACCCCGACAAGATCTCCACCTTCAAGCTCCAGCAACATTCTTGAACCATTGGGACTATCGACCTTCACAGTGCACTTCTCAAGTTTCCCCGCAGGCGGGACGAGCCATTCAAAAAACTCAGGGGGTCGAGAAGAATTGTTCCCTCGGAGCATAAGCTTTTGGTCACCGATTCCTAGTCGCTTTTTCAGTCCTTTGTAGGACAGACGAAGAGAGTTTGCGACCCTGCTGGGTGAAACCTCAGGCACCAATTCACAAGCTCTCACCCAAAACTCTTCGGGTACCACCCTTCCGCGCCCACCGTGCTCCCGGCGCCAGGCTCCAAGCTCTTCTGCCAGCACCTGGAGTTTTCGTTCAGTCTCTTCAAACATTCCGGCCTCCTCGATCATAGTTCTAGAAGCCGATCATGCACCGCCGACCGCAACTAAGCCAAGCACGCTTGCCGAAAGCTCACAGATCGGCGAGATTATCTTGGGTTTGGGAGACCGAGCCAAGTGCAATTTGCCGAGCGACTGAAGAAGCCAGAGCAGGGGTGACACGCTCCCTGATGCCAAGAAGCTCAAGTATCGGATAG
>JBJHCR010000540.1:0-2694 GCA_050486105.1 Vulcanimicrobiota bacterium | reverse complement strand
CAGTCACCTGGATTCAAGATTCTCCAGCCTCCCATTTGGTGGTCTGGTCGGATCTCGACTGGGAGTATCACCGGCATGAAGTCGAGCAACTGCATCGCCTGGATTGGGAGTCGGACTGTTCCGTCTCCCTTAGAGTCCTGTGGAACAGAGACGGTCGGCTGATGAATCAGTGGATTCCGGTCCCCAATCGAGACCACGCCACCTTGAGCGGACTAGTGGAAGAGGTGGAGTTGGCGGTCGTTTCGACCGAAAACGAAACCATACTCAAGACCCTTTTCCTGGCCCAGCCAGTGGCCCGCACCCCGCTCCAAGTCTTGGCAGAACAGAGTTTCCAAGTGAGTTCCCCAGTTCCTCAGCTTCATCTCTACCGGGAAATCGTGGAAACCGACACTCTCCAACTCAAAGCTGTCTGGAGTGCTTTGCCCCAGGGAACCTACAAGCTTGCCCTCCGGAAGAACGAACAAGAGTTCGAGATCCATGGACCAGTAGCTGAGACCGGAAACTGGGTCTTCCCAAAACTCGAAGCAGGAAACTACAGCGTCGCCTTACTGCAAGACAAAGAGCAACAAATCATCTCCTCTGGAAAAGTTACTCTCCCCGAGCGGGCTACTCGCCTCAGACTCCTGCCCATCACCGAACGGCGAGCCTTCGCCTACTGGCACGTGGGGAAAACCGCCTGGAACGCCTTGGTGGAAGAGTTTGGGGACTTGACGGATCGAGTCGAGTGCTTCCTACAAGTTGCCACTGTGGTGGGAGACAACCTCCGCACCCTGGACAGCTTCACTCGAGCAGTGGACATCGGCTCAACGGAAGATTACTACCTCGACCTGGCTCCTGACCTGACCTACAGAGCCAGACTTTTGTCGGTGATCGACGGGGAACACCGACGGAGTCTCACGGAATGGTCCAATCCTTGCCAACTCGGCCGTTTGGGCCCAGGGCGCAATCCCATCGAACACAAGAGTGAAGCCCAACCCTCAGACCATCCGTCGCTCAAGCCACTTTCTGGTCCGACTCGAATAGATCGCGAATCCATCGGCTACTTGCTGCTCCATTTGCACGCCCACTTGCCGTTCATCGCCGACCCGGTGAACTTCGGCCAAGATGAAGCGTGGAGACCCATCGGATACCCACAAGAGTGGTATCCCGAGGCGGTTTGCGACACCTACTTACCACTCTTGGACATTTTCGAACGACTGGTGAGCGAGGATGTCGACTTCCGGCTCTCCATGGATATCTCGCCGCCGCTTGCCGCCATGATGAAGAGCCAGAGACACGCCTCGGATGTGTTGAGCTTTTTGGAGCGCCTGATAAAGCTTGCCCGCTTGGAAGTCGAGCGGACCCGACGGGAAGAGCCTCATTACCGCACCGCCGCCGCTATGCATCTGCACCGCTACCAACGCTGCCGAGACCTCTTTCTGAGCTATAACGGAGATCTGCTCCAAGGATTTCGGCGCTTTCAAGACCTGGGCAAACTGGAGATCTGTACCTGCGTAGGGACTCACCCCATGCTGCCTCTTTGGACTTCCGAGCCAGCAGCCATTCGAGGTCATTGTTTGGCTGCCGCGGCCTCCCACCGGGAACTCTTTGGGCGCCCTTCGGGAGGGGTTTGGCTGCCGGAATGCTCCTACACTCCCGGAATCGAGCGGTTTTTGGAAGAGGCTGGTTTCCGCTATACCTTTGGAGAAAGCCATTGCATCGCCAACGGAGACTCTCCGGCAGAGTTCGGAGTCAACGCTCCGGTCTACTCCAAGGGCTCTCGCCTGGCGATTTTTCCTAGGGATCCCGAAACCGGGAAACAGGTTTGGTCTGGTGACGAGGGCTATCCAGGCGACCCGGACTATTTGGAGTTTCACATCCGTGGCGGTCCTTTCAAGTACAACCGGATCACTGATCGTCGTGGAGGACACAAGGAGCCCTACAATCCAGACTGGGCCATCAATAAGGCGGCCCAGCACGCGGGCCATTTCATGGATTGCCGAAATGCCAGATTCGAGTACCTCCGCAACACCATGTGGAAGAAGCCGCTGATCGTGGCCCCTTACGACGCGGAACTGTTCGGACATCACTGGTACGAAGGCCCGCTCTTTCTGTACTATCTTTTCAAGAAGCTCCATTATGACCAGAACCGAACCGAACTGATCACCCCGGCGGCCTATCTGGCGGCCAACCCCACGAGTCAAGATATGTACTGCAACGTCTCGAGCTGGGGACACGAGGGCACCTTTGAAAAATGGATGTACGGAATGACCAGTTGGATGTATCGACACGCTCATGAAGCCTCTTCGACGCTTGCCGAACTCTGTCGCCAAGGAGCGGACAACCCGCTGCAGCATCGCCTGCTTGCCCAGGCGGCTCGGCAGTTCATGCTGGCCACCTCGAGCGATCTCCCCTTTGTCATTTCCAACGGCCATTTTGTGGACCGCATGAAAGAGCAATTCTGCGGCTCCCTCAGAGGCTTCTACGACCTCTGCGAAGATTTTCGCCGAACAAAAAATGGCCAAGAGGTGTCCCCAGGGCGACTGCGCAGTCTGGAACTGGAGAACTGTCTGATTAGCAACTTGGATCCCCGGTGGTTTGCTCGTCTGGAAGCCTAAGGATCTGGCCAGGGATAACTTCCCGATTTGGATCGCGGATCCATCCCGGCTGGCTTCGTTGCTTTCTCCTTATTTGTGTCAAACAAACCGCGTCAAT
>JBJHCR010000539.1:0-2757 GCA_050486105.1 Vulcanimicrobiota bacterium | reverse complement strand
CCTCGACAACCGAAAATAGAAAGTTATTCCGGACCAGATCCTAAGGAGTATGACTGATGAAGAAAAAGTTTATCTTGGTCACTGCAATTCTCGTCCTCTGTGTTGTCAAGAGTTCGTTAGCCCAAGATTCGAATCTGCTGATGCTGCTGCCTGAGCACGAGCTGCTGCAGCGATTTGAAGGCGAGTGGCAGTTTGAGAAGCTATCGGCGGCTGCCGAGCCCACCAAGCTCGGTTCAGGCGAGGTCCATGCCGAGATGCTCGGGGGTTACTTCGTGGTCTGCAAATGGTCCGGGGAGCTCTATGGAGGGGACTACGCTGCGGTCCAAACCTTGGGATACGATCTGGACCAGAAGGCCTATAGAGGTCTTTGGATCGACAATTCCATGAACTACCAATGGCAGCTTGAAGGAGCCCTGGACCCCGAGACCAAGGAATTCGTACTTGAAGCCAGCGGCCCCGGTCCTGATGGCGGCACGGGCAAATTTCGTGAGCGTTACCAGTTCCCTTCGGCCGATTCGATAGTCATCGTTGCCGAGATGATGCAAGGAGATGATTGGGTGGCCTTTATGACCACCCGCCTTACACGGAAAGAGTGAGGTATTAAGTGTTCGCCCTTTGTGGGCCAGAGGTGTCTGATGATGCCTATTCATTGGAGTACGCATCAATTGATTTCAGAGCGGGTCAACGTTGGTCAGAATGACCTGCCCACAGAAGTCGAAAACTTAACAATTTTGGTCCCAACTCTAAGAAACTCCTAAGCCCAACCGACTAGGGCGTGAGGGGGAATCTTGAGATGATGTTGCACTTCATCGAAGCAAAGCTCCGTCAGCATCAAGGTCCGATGAGCGACACCGGGCTGTTCGACCTTGGTCCCAAGACAGCCTTCGGTAAAAGGTTGCTTGAACTCGCAGACCTCTTCCACCGTGAACTTCTCGAGGACGAGGTGATCGTCTTCTATCTCGATGAGTTGGCCTTTGCATGTGAAGCCCAGATGGACTTGATTGAGGGAATCGGGTCGGGTGAGGGACTCTAGGGTGAGTTCGCCAAGATTTTAGATTATCTGAAGGGGGTCTCAGATTTAGCCGAAGAGTTCGATAGCATAGAATATTCCCAGTTGGAGGCCGACGTCTTCTCCCTCGATTCGGCTCGCCAACTGCTCACCTCGAACAAGCCGGGCTCTCGAGAGGCCTACGCTGCTGTTGAGGCCTATGGGATCGACCGGGAAAGACTTCGCATGGAAGATCTCCAGACCTTGAGCGATAAGGTTAAGGAAGGGTATCAGTGGGGAGTGATTCCCGTTTTGGGCAAAGCCGGCTCTACGGTGGAGGGAGAGCGCCTGGACCTGATCCGTGACACTTTGAGGAACACCCTAGATTCTGACGAGCAAAGCAACAGAAGTCAGGCCGTTGAAGAATTGGAGCGCCTTGCTCCTAAACTCCAGAAAGAAGATGCTCTGGCCCTGGCGGTGGACGCTATCTGGGGCAGGTCACCGACGGAGCAGGCCTTGAGAAACCTGGACGTGTGGAAGTCTTAAGACTCGTCTTCAATGGTCTCATTCACAAAGAGTCGTTGCCGGTGTTCTTTTCGCTCTAGAATGCGTTGACCTAGACGCAGGGTGAGTTCGAGCTGATCGTCCCGGCGAAAGGGCAGGATGATCCGTTGTTGGCGCATGAGTTGCATGTCGATTTCGGCGGCGATCAGGTCTTGCTGATTGGGCGCCCCTTCGGACAATACGTTTCCGTCGGGCAGAATAATGCGCGAACCTCCCCAGAATTGTAGGTCGTTCTCGACGCCTGCTCTGTTGGCAAAGAGGACGAAGGAGTTCATGGTGAGAGCAGTCGAGTGGTTCATGGCGTTCCAGGCCTTGCGTGGATGAACGGTTTCAGCTAGGCCTTGCTCGGAACTCGCGGCCAGCACCAGCAAGATGTCGGCTCCGTCGTGCACCGCCAGATACGGCATGGGGAGGTGCCAACAGTCGCCGCAGATCAGCATGGCCATACGTCCGAATCGTGTGTTGAAGGCACTGAGGTCTCGTCCCTGACCAAAGTAGCGGCGTTCATCGAATCGCCCGTAGGTGGGCAGGTAAATTTTTCGATGCAGATGGAGGATGTCGCCCCCGGAAAGGTAGACCGAGCTGTTGAAGAAATCGACGTCGTCGGTCTCTTCAATGAAGCCTAGGCAGATGTCAATCTTCCTGGAGAGGGTGCGCAAGCGGCGCATCTCGGGGCAGTTGAGCCGGGTTGAAACTTCTGAAAATTTGGCGCCTACCGAATATCCAGAGAGGGCCAATTCCGGAAAAAGAATCAGGCCGGCCCCTCGCTCCAAGGCTTGAGCGACCTGCTCCTCGATGAGCTGTAGGTTGGCTTTCACGTCCGCTAGGACGGTGTCGAGTTGGCCTACGGCGGCGATGAATTTGGAAATCATTGGGATTCCTTTCCGGAGTGCTGGAATGAGCCTTGGGAGCCCGGGTTCATCTCGACCTTGGCATAGTGTTCCCGAAATTGCTCGACTAGGGCGAAGCGAGTGATTTTTCCGGTGGCATTGCGGGGAAGACTGGGCACGGGCAGGGCCGCTTTGGGACACCGGTAGCGGGCCAAGCGATCGCTTGTTTTGCAGTAAGCCACGACCGCGTCCGGCTTTGCGTCTCCCACATAGATTGCGGTGACCGCTTGCCCCCAACGGGGATGAGGGAGCCCTATCACCGCGACGTCGGTCACCCCTGGGCAGGTGAGGACCACGTCTTCGACCTCTTTGGGC
>JBJHCR010000538.1:0-2766 GCA_050486105.1 Vulcanimicrobiota bacterium | reverse complement strand
TCTCGAGGCCGAGGTGGTCTCAGTCTGCAAGGACGAGGCTCCAGCCCTGCTGCCCAAGCGAGTGCTTTTGGTTGAAGCCGGGAGTCTACCGATCACCTCGAGCGGCAAGCTCAGACGGAGCGAAACGGCTCGCCTCTACGAGTTGGGCCAACTCTGCCCGCTTGAGGTAACCGGGTCTACCAAGCCTCTATGACCGAGGAGAACAAAGTGTATCGAGTTCTTCGTGCCAGGAGAATGTGTCGGGCCTATCTCCCGGAGGAAGTTCCCAGAGATAAGCTGCTTCGAGTCCTGGAGGCGGCGCGCCGGGTCCCCTCGGCCGGGCACGCCCAAGGATTGCGCCTAGCGGTGCTTCAAGACGCTCAAACCCGGAACGAGATAGCTCAGCTTCTTGGCGAGGAAGCCTATGCCGAGCGGGGCTTCCCGCGCTGGTTCTCCTCGGCTCCGGTTCACCTCTTGGTGGGCTCCGAGGTAGACGATTATCGAGAGCGCTATGCAGAACCCGATAAGTCCAGCGACCTAGGGAGTTGGCCAATTTCCTATCCGGTCTTGGACGGAGGCAAGGCGCTCATGGCCCTCTATTTGGCGGCTCACAGTGAAGACCTGGCCTGTGGCTATCTGGGTCCACACCGGTGCCAGGTCGTTTTTCAGCATTTTCCTGAGGTCGCATCTTGGCTGCCCTTGGGCTTGGTCACCTTGGGTTACCCCGACTGGGCAGCCCAACGTCGATCGACTTCGCATGGCCGGGGCTGGCGGGACTTCAACCAGGTCGTCCTGTGGTTGGATAACAGGTGAGGTGGGATTGCACCGTGGTGGGAGGAGGTCCGGTGGGCTCGGCCTTAGCCCTCCATCTGAGTCGAGCAGGATGGAAGGTATTGCTGCTCGACGCTGGGGCCTCGAGCAGCAAGATCTGCGGAGAGGGTCTGTTGCCGGCTGCTTGGGAGTGTTTGCAGCGATTGGGAGTCACCCCGAACATACGAAGCGCAGGGAAGATTGCAACGCTGTCCTATCGCTTGGCCGTCCCCGGCGAGGAGCGAGTCGAAGGCTTGCGAGCCGAGCTTTCCAGGCCTGCTTGGGGGGTGGGCCGAGCCGCACTCAGCGCAGCTTTCGACACGGCTTTAGCAGGCAGTCAGGTGGAGGTGATTCGACCAGCCCGATTTCGAAATCTTGCCTTCACCGGTCAGCATCTAGAACTTCAGTTTCAAGTGGGCACAGAGCATCACTCGGCTCGAACTCGCTTTCTGATTGGGGCCGACGGGCTGCATTCTCACGTTAGGTCGGTGGCTGGCCTCCAGGGTTCGAAGAGGCATGGCTGGCAGCGCTGGGGGACCAGAGTCTACTTCCGATCCCGTCGTTCATCCGACGGCGTCGAGGTTCGACTCGGGGACGGATTGGAGAGCTATCTGACACCTCTGGGAGACGAACTCTTCGGTCTGGCCTTCCTGTGGTCGCCGAAACGATTAGGCCGGCCCCTGCCAGGAGAGGGGGCTTTGCACGAGCGCCTTTTGAATCTCCTTCCGCCGGTGTTGAGGTCCGAACTTCCCTGCTCTGGATTCGAAGGAACAGAACGGGCTGTGGGTCCTCTCTATCAACCGGTGAGAAGCGTTCTCCATCGGAGTTTGAGAGTGGCCCTGGTGGGCGATGCCGGGGGGTATTTGGATGCCCTCACTGGGCAAGGTCTCTGTTTGGGCTTAGTTCAGGCCGAGAGCTTGAGCCAACTGTTGCTCCAAAGGCAGCTTCAGTGCTATCCAGGAGTGGCCCGCAGGGAGAAGTTTCGCTATCAGTGTGCGGTGCACGCCTTGCTCTGGTTGATGCAGCGACCAAACCTTCGGTTTCGAGTATTCAGGGCGCTCCAAACCTCTCCAACGCTTTTCCGCTCCCTAGTCCAAGTTGCAGCAGAAGAGGCACCCTTGAGACTCCTGGTTTCGTCCGATTGGTGGACCTTCCTGAGTTCCTTGGCTGCTGGAGGGATCGGGGGATCGAGCTCAGCTAACCTCCAAGCTTCGAGACCTGCTCCTCCAGGCGCTTGACCTGCCCGGTCAGACGCTGATTTTCGTCGTTGAGATCCCGGGCATAAACTTCGGCGTTGGTAGCTCGGCGTTCTAATTCTTCGAGTTTGGCCAGGGAATTGAGTGCTCTGTTGCGGGCCTCGATCAGCTCGCTCTGAGTCTTGTCTAGGTTGGTGACCGCGTTTTCGTATCGACGACTCAAATTGTTCAAGTCTTCTTCGTTTTTCCCGAGGGCTTTCTCAGTTTTCTCCAATCGGCGAGTCTTGTCGTCCAATGTTCGTTTGAGTTCCCCATTTTCGTCGATCAACTCGCTGATCTGCCTGCGAATCGCCTCCAATTGACGCGAGTTGGTCTCTTCTCGCTGCTCAAAGAGCGAGATCAAGCTTTCGAGGTTTCCAATTTTCTGCTCTCGGTCCCCGAGTTGGCTCAGCAACTCTTCGGAGCGCTCTTCGGCTGCTAGGCGCGCCTGGTCGACGTCCTCCATTTCATTGTGGAAGTTCAGCAGGCGAGAGCGCGTCTCCACCAATTGTTCTTCCAAATCCTTGAAACGGTTGTCCGAACGGGTGCGCTGTTCTTCCGAAGAGGCTCGCAGTTCTTCAAGCTCCTTCTCGAGTTCCAAATTATCTTGGCTGAGGACTCTAATCTCTTCGTCCAGGTCCTCCTTTTGGGCCTGGAAGTCAGACAATTCTTGGAGTTGGTTGGTGAGTTCTTCGAATTCTTCCGCAAACGCAGCGTTTTCCGCCTTGAGGCGTTCCAGTTC
>JBJHCR010000537.1:0-2801 GCA_050486105.1 Vulcanimicrobiota bacterium | reverse complement strand
TTCATCAACGGACCGCCAAAACTACCCGTGTTGGAGCGCGCCGTCTACATCAACCCACCGACAACTTCTGATTGCTCATTAAATTGAAACGAAGATTTGTCTCACACCCCTTGACAGGTTCCGCCTGCTGCTGACCGGCACCCTCCTTGGGTTGTCAGTGGGCATCGGGGGTTGGATTAGTTTTACTCCGCTAGAAAGTCAGGCCCATTTTGTTCTAGCTCTGTTTAGTGGTCTCATTCTCTCCCTTTGCTTGCTACCGAACTTGCGTAAACAAGGCTGAATTCCGCTGCTGATCGCCATGATCGCTTTACTGTGGGCCTCACACCTCAGCAGCAGCACTTGGAAGAGCATGAATCCTGAGAAGACCGAGGATCCCATAGTTCCCCTAGTCCCCTACAATCCTTCCAAAAAGCTCAACATGGAAGGCCTGTTTCTGGGGGAGGCACCTCCTGAGAGTTATGCCGAGAACCTGGAAGTTGGAGTTAACACAGCAGGAGATCAGGTCTTCTACGTGTCCGGTGGTAGGATCTTTCAAGGGGAGCACGAGCTTCTCAAGCCTGGCGATAGACTTGAGCGCCTCAAGACGAGATTTGAGACCTGCAAGTTGGAAGGCCCATTCCTATTGTTGGACAAGCAAATCATTCTCGTCCTCGAACACGATGAGGAATTCATTCAGAATATCACTCTGGTTTCGTCGCCCTACAAGAAAGGTCACACCATTGACGGTGTTTGGTTGGGGATGTCTCCCGGCTTGGCTGAATATCTAACTCGCAGTCCGGAGTCTAAAACCCAACTCTTTTACTCCTTTCGAGGAGTAGGAGGCGTCCTAGGTACCTCACTCAAAGTCTCCTCGGACGGTCAAGAATTCCACCAAGGTCAAACCCTAGACCCACTTCCCGAAAAGTCCGCAAGCTATTATGCAGGACCCCCTAGTTTTTTCGTGTTTCTCGATGAGAGGGGCGCCGTCGACCAATTCGGGATGGGAACGTTTTCAAGAGCTGTCCTCGGTGCGACTCTGGTGCCGCCAGACCTTGCCGCTCAATTTGACCTCAAGCTTCTCACTCAAACTTGCGTTGAGGTCGACCGCAACCGTCGACCCACTGCATTTGAAGAGAAATGGCGCATGCCAGGACACCAACTTACTATCACTGGGGGCACTACCTTGAGCAGGAACACAAATCTTCTTGAGAGAGAACTTCCCCATAGCTTGTTGGATGATGAACTCTCGGCTTCAGAATGGTCCATAGGCCAACGGAGTCACTGGCAGGTCAACGAGAGACCGACTTTCAGGACTTGTACGTTCCTCCACCAAGGTCAGTACTTCAACATTAGTGCGAGCACTGACTATGGGGTGCCACTTATTGAAGGAGAGATTATAGAAAAGATTGGCCGCGCTATCGTAGCGGCCAGAGAGGGTCAGTAAGTTGGCCGAAGAGCGCAACCTGAAGCTTCACGATTTACTGGCCAGTATGAGCGGTGAAGGGGAAGTCGTTTCCGAGAGTGGCGATTTCACCATCCACGTCAGCAAAGCCGAAGACAAGCTTAAGGAGTTTCAGCCTACCAACCCTTTCTTTTATATCCTGAAGTTGGTGCAATCTGCTGTGCTCGCCGGAGCCACCCAGATCGACGTTCAGTGCCAAGCTCATCAAGTGAGTCTGGAACACGATGGGCTCCCCCCTAAAGCCAACCAACTTCAAGACCTCTTGAACTATCTCTTCCTTGCGGCTGAAGAGCAGAACAGTCCGGAGTTGAGTTCCTTAAACCGACTGGCCTCGAGCGTCAATACGGCGGTTGCAGCCCACGCTCGAGAATTGCTGATCGCCTGCTCGCGAGAAGGGGAATCCTACCAGCAAACCTGGACCGCTGATGGCACCGAGTTCACGACCCTAGATCCGACGGACACCCAGCAAGGGACCCGTTTTCTGCTCAAAAGAAAGTCCGAGGATGTCACCTGTGCCTTGAGGCACGTGGGGGACACTCGGCTGCTCGATCTGGTCAAGGGCCACCGCAACGCCATCCAGAAAGAGGAGGCCGCCCTTTGGGACCGCTGCATTTTTTCGCCGATCCCTATTCGGGTCAACGGCCAGAGAGTCGATAGAACAGAGTTTGGGACACCCCGCTATCCCGGCTATAGAGGACGCCTTGACAATCGAGTACCCTTTCTTTTTTGGTTTAAAAATCCTGATCTTTACAACGGTCGAGCCTGCCACCAACGTTTCCATGTGATCCAGGCCTACTACCCTTCCAAATCCCCCGAAATCGGTCTAAGGGCCCCAGAGGCCGCCCACAGTTTTTTGATTTCCCTAGACCACCCTCATAGGGCGGGCGAGTCCTGCTCGGTGATCCTCGGTTTGGAATCTCATGAGTTGCTTCCTAACCGGATCAACTAAGTTCGAGACGGGGTCCTGATCCAGCAAGAGAGCTTTCCCTATTTGGAGCATCCTGTGGTCGCCCTGGTCGACGTTTCCCACCTAGACACCGATCTGTCAGGCTTCAAGCTCATACAGAATACCAGGTACGGGGAAATGCAGCGCTTTCTTGGAGAGGCCATCGACAAACTGCTAGCCGAGTGCGAGGCTCGGACGACCGAGATTCCTTTCGGCATACCTCAGAGAGTGGTGTGAGATCGATGATGCGCGCTTCACCCGGTTCTCACTTCTGTGCCTACTGGAATCAATCAAGCTTGCCAAGTCTTGATTTTAGAAGCCGCTTCGATGGCCACCCTAAACCGACTACAATTGCCTGCAGGTACATGGATAGCGTTAGCATGATTTTTCGCGCCGATGTCGTATTGACCAATT
>JBJHCR010000536.1:0-2820 GCA_050486105.1 Vulcanimicrobiota bacterium | reverse complement strand
TGGTCTCCGGTGATCACCAAGACCTTTTCGGCCAATTTCTGCTGCAATTGCTGCTGGGGTATCAGATAGTCCACAGGATGGGGAGAGAAAAGGTAGAGAGCATTTAGGTGCTTGTTGCCATGTTTGGTCACAGCGTAGTTCAGCACAGTGTCGGTCCCAAAACTGTGTCCCACCAAGCTCAACGAGGGGCATCCAGAGTGCTCCAGGACAAAGCCTATAGCCTGCTCGAATTGGAGCGAGCGAACCTCTCGATTGACGCAAGAGTGAATCTGTCGCCGCAGCTTTCGAGCACTGAACTGACGAGACCACCCTAAAATCCCTAATTGGAGCAAATGATAAACACCAAGACGGGCAGCGGCTGTTCGGTCGGTGCCGGAGTGGCGGAGGCGATAGAAGCAGTAGCGCTCGGCGAACAACTGCCTCAGAGCTCCGTAATCGTGAAGCTGGGCCCCAAATCCTGGCGAGAGCAGCAAGGGTGGTTTACGGCTGGAGCCGCTCCAGCAGATGTCTATCCCAGGAGAGGAACCGATCTTGGCCACTCTGCCCGCCGCAATGTCTGGGTCAGAGCGAGATCTTCCCAGCAGATAGCCAAGGGTTCGAGCCAGGCGGCGCACTGGGATGACTACTCTCGGTTGCGACGCCGCCGCTCTACTTGAGCGAGGAGATCGGCAGTGACGTTAGGCATCAAGGTGTCCAGAACGAATCCCCAAGCGGTGAGTGCTGAGGTGCAAATCTCGGCTTGTCGAGAAACGAGAGCCCTTGAGACTACGGCAGCCACCGTGTCCGGAGTCTGAACCAAACCCTTTGGCTGATATCCGGCCGTCTTGAAGAATGGGGTTTGCACCGAGATGGGAAGAATCTCGGTTACCGCCACTCCAGTACCTTCGAGTTCCAGACGAAGAGCTTGGGAAAAGCCGTGCAGGGCCGCTTTGCTAGCCCCGTAACAAGACATTTTGGAGAGACTGCGGCGAGCCGAAGCGGAAGAAATATTCACGATATGCCCTTTGCCTTGGGAGAACATACTGGGAAGAAAACTTCGGCACAGGGTAACCACGGAAAAAAAGTTGATGGTGAAGACTCGTTGGAAATCCTGATCGTTGGACTCTAGTAGAGTCTTGTGGAGCCCAATTCCTGCGTTGTTGATGAGAACTTCGCAGAAACCGACTTGATCCTGGACGCGCTGAGCAAAGCGATCGACTTCCTCAGTTCGAAGGAGATCGAGCTCCATAGGATGGGATTTCCCCCCGGCTGCTGAGATTTCTCGGTGGACTCGTTGGAGGTCGTCGGGCTGCTCGCTGACCAGCACTACGCCCCAACATTCCTGGGCCAAACGCTTGGCGATGGCCTCTCCGATCCCTGATGAGGCTCCGGTGACCACGGCCCATTTCTGATCTGTTTTGCTCAAAATTTCTTGATTGTGCAACATTGGTGATCGATTCGATGATTTGAGGAAAGCCTGTGGATAACTCTGTGGATTTGTGGAGAACTTTTCCCATGATGAAACTTTGCAACCCAAGAGTTCGGGTCACGAAAATTAATCGTCATCAGCCTCCGATTCATGCTGATTTCGAGCGATCTTAGTGGAGCAAGACCGGCAGCTTTTTCCCTCTCCGATTTGAGCGCGTCCCAGAGGTATTCGAAAAATTTCTCGGCCGGAGTTTTCTTCTGTGAAAATTTTTTCCACCAGGAGAGTGCGGGCGATAGGGTCGGCTTCCAGGACTTTGACTAGGCCATCGGGGGTATCCAACTCGCTTCCAATGGAGGGCATCTCTTGGCGCAAAGCGCGATAGGTTTCGTACTCGTAGCGAAGGCAGCACATCAAGCGACCGCAGACTCCAGAGATCTTATCGGGCTTGACCATCAGCTGCTGCTCTCGCGCTAGGCGGATGGAAATCGAGGAAAAGTCTCGGAGCCACAAAGTGCAGCAGCATGTTCGTCCGCAAGGTCCTATGCCTCCCAGCATCTTGGCCCGATCTCGGGAACCAACTTGATACAATTCGATGCGACAGCGAAAATGAGACACCAATTCGCGCACCAAGGCCCTAAAATCAACTCTTCCTTCGGCCCAAAAGAAAAAGACCATCCGTTCTCGATTGAGGGTGAAACGGGTTTCTAAGAGTCGCATCTCCAAGCCCATTCGTTCGATGGCCTCGCGAGCCGTGTGGAATGACTCCTCGGCCTCAAGACGATTCTGATAATCGCGCTGAAGATCTTCCACGGTCGCCACCCTCAAGACTTGAAAAGCGTGGTTCGGAGCCTCACCAACGAAGGGGATGTTGGCCGACAGAACCTTGCCGAGCTCCGTGCCCCTCAAAGTTTCCACGACCACGGTTTGCCCCTTCTCGAGTTCCAGGGAGGGTCGAGGATAAAGGTGCGGTTTTCCCACTCTTTCGAGTTCTACAGCGATCAACAGAGTGCTCCTTTTGCCAGTCGATGACACATCTGCTGCAGGAGTAGTCTGCCGGAGACGTTGGATTGGTGATAGACCTGAGCTTCCTTGATGGCCTCCAAGGCCTGTAGGGCGGACCGGGCGGGAAGGCGCTCTTTGAGATCGTTTAGGTCCCCCGAGCGATGACTGTGGGCCACCAACTCTTGACAATCCTGACCCATCAGCAAGAGGTCTCGAAAGATGGTTGTGGCGACTTCCAACAGGTCGGCTAGTCCACCAAGCTTTAGTTTTTCCAACTCTTGGGCCGTATTCATGGCTTGATGAAGTTCACAGCCAGGGAGGGCTAAGAGCAGATCGATGGCCCGTTCTCGACTGGACAAGAGTTCGGGATTCTGAGCCAGGGTCAAGGCCTGTCCGAAGGCTCCTTGACT
>JBJHCR010000535.1:0-2828 GCA_050486105.1 Vulcanimicrobiota bacterium | reverse complement strand
CCATGATGTCGGCCACATCCTTGAGATGGTGGGCGGTCTCCAGTCCGGCCATATAGGAGCCATCGAAGGCTACCAAGTCAACTTTCTTTCCGGTGGCATGGGTGGCTTCCTTGAGAGCCTGCTCGATGCCGGCTCCGGTCAAACGATGACCGGTCTCTTCATCGATGGCGGCACCGGCCATTCCGCCGGCTTCACCGTAGATGACCACGGCATAATTCTTGGCGGGATACTCTTTCATACCCCACTGAAGAAACTCAGACAGAGAGGCGGAGCTCCCCATGTCGGCTTTGCCGAGGTCTTCAAGAACCGGAGAGACGATCCCAGCGGTGTAAGGTGGGATGAACCATTTCATGATCTCTTGCTGCAAAGGCGGCGGGTCAGGATTGCGCTCAACGTGGTAACGACGAACCCCGCTCCAGTCCTTGGTCACCCGGTCGTAGACTCGACCTTTTCGACCCAACTGGGCAACGATGTCCATCTTTTCGTCGCTGCCGGCGACCTCTAGTTCGCGAAGCACCGAGGGGGCTAGACGATCAGCTCCATTGGCTTTCCCGTTGGCCCAAACCAAGACAGTCCACTCTTTCTCCGGCTGATCTCCATCGAGGGTCACCGAATCTTGCACTGCAGATTCGGCTCCTGAAGAGTCCGAAGTGGGGGCTTCCTTTTTTAAAGGCACAGCTGCTTTCGGCTGCGCTTGAGGTGTTGAAGTCAAAATGTGCACGGGGATCGTCCTCCTGTTTATCTCATTTGAGTATAGGGGGCGATCGATAAAACGTTGTGAACAGAGCGTTACACGAACGTCTCTTCTGGCACTTTGGTACTAAAGGGGTTAGGTCCCACTCTCATTGGGTTCGATGGGCAGATTGGGGTCGACCCCCAAGCGCCTGGATCCAGCTTGCTTCAGCCGCTCCACTGTGCCCTGAGCCATTCCTTGCACCTGACCTAAGACATCACCCTTCATTTGCTCGGCTTGAGCTCTCAGGCGCTCCTGGGCCTTCTGCATCTCTTGTTGAGCGACGCCCTTGAGGTTGCGGAGGTCGCGCTCTTCTTGGAGTGCCCGCTGGGCGGCAGCCCGGAGCTCGGCGGCCTCTTGCTTGGCCATCCGGCCCAAATCTGAACGCGTACCTTGAAGAATATCCTTGGTGCCACGCACTGCCTCTCGTCCAATACTGGCCGCCTCCTCTTTGAGGTCTCCCGTCAAGAGTTCAAAATCGTTGAGTACTCCTGCCAACTCGGGTGGTGGACCCATCCCTGCGGCTCCCTCCACCAGCGGTCCCTTGGAAGTTCCGATCTCAGCCATACCTCCGATCGTCATGGCGGAAACCGCTGAGGGTGAACGGGCCTTGCCGATGGACTCATGACCAACCCCTAGCGTGTCCGCAAAGGAAGTTGCCCTGGGGTCTTCAGCCGTTCCTCGAGCAACCCCAACCGGAGCGGTGCTGAGTGACGACTTGGTGGCCACGGGGGGCCTGAAGGTCTCTCCAAAGGTGTCCAAACTCTCCCCACCATAGGTTTGCAAGAAGCGAGCCATCTCTCGATCGGCTTGCTGCTGCATTTGTTGGAAAGCAGCATCGGAGCGGCGGCGAAACGTTTCAAGATGATCATCAGAGAAGTCTTGCATCTTTTGTACTTCGAACCAGACCAAAAATTCCCTATAAGGAGGCTGTGCGCCGAATCAACCCGCAACGCCAAACTCGCCTTTGCTCCGCCATGGGAGCCGCAAATTCTTGCAAATAGGTCCACTATGAGCTTCGAATTTGCAATTCCTCTGACAAAAAAATGCGTCGTTTGGAGTCTGGACGAATCGGCGCACAGCCTCTAAGAAACCGCGCAAAAAAGGCCTCGACAGAGGCCTTCTTGGCTAGTAAATTGGCGGTCCTCTAAAATAAAAGGATGGGCTGGCTGGCTTGGAGAGTCTTTGCAGTGAGTTCCTTGGGATCAGCATCCCCGAAGATGGCGGGTACTTGCCTCTCGGGATCGACCACGGACACCACTCCACGCCGATCATCGAAGCGGAAGTAGGTGGTGCTTGAACCGCCTTCTCCATTCTGCTCCAACTTGAAGCTCTCTCCTGCCTGAGTGAGTTTTCGAGAATCGAGGTCGATAACCAATCTGCGGGTTTCCCCAGTGTTGGGATCGTAGTTGAGTTCCGCTCCTAGGAGCGGTTGACCCTCGGGTTGACTGAGAAGAATGACGTGTCCCTTACCTGGCGCGAGGTCGGTATAGAGATCGGACGGGGTCGAATCGATCTCCACCTTATCGATAGACTTGAGGTCTTCGGCAGCCTCGGCAGCCATCGCACGTTTCTCAACCAGCTTGCCCACAATCTCTCGGTGGGCCTTGGCCGCTTCCAGACTCTTAAATCCACCGGGCATTCGGATGGGGATATCAAACTGGCTCATAACAGACTCCTTGGGAACTTTTCTCCAGTCTAGGACGCCTGCCTTAAAGAAGGCTGAAAGGTGAGGCTAAAATTTCCAAACTCGACGTTCGGCCAGGAGTTTGGTCATTTCATCGGCGCTGCAAGGCTCTTGGAAATAGAAACCCTGAAGGAACTCGCAACCCAACTTCACCAAGTGGCGGGCCTGGGCCGAGGTCTCTACCCCTTCAGCCAGAGGCTTGAGTCCCAATGAGACTGCTAGGCGCACAGCCGCTTCGCAGATTGCGGCCTTGGCCTGATCGGTTTGGGTTCCGGCCACCAAACTGGGATCGATCTTGAGAAACTGCACATGCTGCAAGTCCAGGCGAGAAAGCGAAGAATAGCCAATTCCGAAGTCGTCGATGGCCACCCTAATTCCAGCTCGGCCCAAACTGGCCGTAGTCCGCTC
>JBJHCR010000534.1:0-2857 GCA_050486105.1 Vulcanimicrobiota bacterium | reverse complement strand
ATAGATGAGTCCCACCACGTTATTGCTGCTGTCCAAGAGGGGAACAGCTAGGGCCGAACTGAAGTCGGCATCGCCCAAACTGACCGTGAGGGGGTCCACCTTGGCGTCATGGATGGCCACCGTCCGCTGGCGCTTGGCGCAGGTGGAGATCACCTTGGCCGAGACCTGGGAGAGGTCGGGCACGTCGTTCTGAGGCCAACAGACTTGGAATTCCTCACTGAAGGGTTCCAAGAAAAACACCAACATCCGGGTGTGGTCCGGAAGGTCCTGGCGCAACTGGCCGACAGGTTGGCGGACAACTCTATAAAACCGATTCTTCAAAGAACTCCCAATAAAGCAAGGCCAATAGCCTCAACTGAAAAGGTTCTCCCAAACCTTGCCTGCTCCTCGATGACAGAGACAGACACCGGGCGAGGTCTACCTCATAACAGGTTAGCGGCATGAGGGCTTGTCTGACAAGAGGCGGACTCTTCATTCCCAACCCATCGTCGCGAAATGAACCGCTCACGGATGACCGAAAAATGGTTCACTGAGGGGCGAATCGGGCCAACTGCTGCTCGGCCTCCACCAGCAGGACCTGAGCATTGGAATCCCCTTCGAGACTTTCTTGGCTTAGACGCCCACGTATCAGGGCCAAGCGATTGGTTTCTCTTTCATAATGGGCTTTAGTGAAGCGGGCGCCGGTCTTTTCAAATTGCTCGGTAGTCTGCTTGAGGGACCGAACAAACTTCTCCAGGGCTTCCAGAGGGTCGGCCAGACTGGCCAGGTGCTCGGGAGGCACCACGTTGGGGTCCAACTCCACCTCTTCCACCCTATGCACCATGGCGTAATGGTCGGACTCCATCTTGCGAACGGCCCAACGCCCCCCAAAGATCAAGGCAGGGATGGACAACAAACACCCTCCCGCCACTATGGCGGTGGCGGGCTCCACGGCCTTGAGATGGTTCTCTTTCTCCACGCACACCTCCGGGGCTTAGCCGCCCCTACCAATAAAGAGCGGCCAGATCTTCGATAAAGTGAAAAACTTCGGCCACGAGCCTGCCATACCTGTATGCAAACTGGAGTCTTTCCTCAAGTCTCATATTCAAAGCTCTCCTCGTGATCCCTCGAGAGGATTCCCCTCTAACGGGTTTAACCAGCCCCTGAAGATGAGCGCTGTAGATCTCACCGACATAAAGGTGCGTCGAGGAACCGAACTGGTGCTGGATCTTCCAAGGTTGTCCCTTTCATCAGGCAGCCAGACCCTTTTGACGGGAGCCTCAGGTTCGGGCAAGAGCACTCTGATCAATCTGTTGGCGGGCTTCTTGAAAGCTGATTCTGGCCGCTATACTTTGGAAGGCCAAGAAGTAGCCCAAATCGGAGAGCGAGCCTGGGACAAACTTAGGGGCTCTCGCCTAGGCGTAGTGTTCCAACATTATCCCTTACTGAAAGCTTTCTCGGTGCTGGACAATCTGCTGATCCCCATGCGCTTCGCCGGCAACCCGGACCGGGAGCGAGCGGTGGAACTGCTGACCCGGGTTGGACTGGGGCATCGCTTGAAGCACCGCCCGTCCCAACTCTCAGCGGGGCAGAGGCAACGGGCGGCGCTGGTCCGGGCCGTGGTCAATCGACCGGCCTTGGTGCTGGCAGACGAGCCTACGGCTCATCTCGATCCCGACAGTGGCGGGCTTTGCTTGTCCTTGCTCCGGGAACTGGCGTCGGAGTCCGGAAGCACCCTCTTGCTGGTCTCCCACGATATGAGTCTGAAAGACACCTTCGACACCCACCTCACCTTGGAAGGCCTGCAGCGCCAAGCCCCTCGGAAGGTCGACCCATGATGGCCCCGGGCGGTTTGCTCCATCTGGTCTGGGGGAGCATGCGATCCAATCTGTTCGCCACTGGCATCACCATTCTGTTGGCTGCTCTGTCGCTGGCCTTGTCGCTTTCCACCCTGTCTCTGAGAAGCCAAGCCAAAATGGCTTTCCTGAACGGCACCGGGGGCTACAATGCCGTGCTAGGGGCCCGAGGAAGCCCTTTGCAGTTGGTGCTGAACAGCTTATTCCATTTGGAAACTTCGCCTGGAAACATTTCTTGGCAACTCTATCAAGCCATCGCTTCCGAACCCGGAGTGCGCCGAGCTTATCCCATCGCCGTGGGCGACAGTTTTCGTGGGTACCGCGTGGTGGGCACAGTGCCCGAACTGCTCACCGAACCTCCGGAATCTGGTCCTAGTATCCATTTAGCCCAGGGCAAGATATTTGACTCCTCCCGCCGGGAAGCGGTGATCGGGGCCGAGGTGGCCCGACGTTTGCCTGGCCTTAGGCTGGGAGCAGAGTTTCAGCCCACTCACGGCCTGGGAGAAGGGGGCCACACCCATGGCGAGAGATATCTGGTGGTGGGCATCCTGGCCCCTACCAATAGCCCGGTGGATCGCGTCCTTTGGATCCCTCTGGAAGGGGTTTGGCGCATGGAGGGCCACGTTCTTAGAGGGAGCGGCGAGGAGTATCGAGCCCTGCCAGGACAGGCTATACCAGACTCGGTGCGCGAGGTGAGTTCCGTCCTTTTGGAGTTCGACAGCCCCCAGAGAGGCATGAGTCTCGCCCAGAGAGTCAATCGGCTGGGCACCGAGGCAACTCTTGCCTTTCCGGTAGCTCGAGAGGTGTCCCAGATCTTTGATCGCTTGGGCTGGGCCCACCGGCTTTTGTCCCTCTTTGCCTTTGCCACTATCGTCATCGCCAGCGGAGCTATACTGGCTTCGCTCTCGGTGGCCTCGGAACTCAGGCGCAAAGACTACGCCCTACTGAGGACTTTAGGGCTACCTCGAGGCCGTCTGCTCAGCCTTCTGGCGGTGGAGGGGGCCCTGACGACAGGTCTAGGA
>JBJHCR010000533.1:0-2858 GCA_050486105.1 Vulcanimicrobiota bacterium | reverse complement strand
GTGTAGGGACTGTCCCCCGAAGCCGGACGAAAAAAGTATCCCGTCAGCTCTCGAGACACAGGAAAAAAGAGCCGAGCAGACTGCTCCGGAGGCGAAGGCAGCCGTTCGAGCCAAGACAATCCGTCGTCGCCCTCCGAGGCTTTCGGCTTCCAAACCTGAACATCCTTAGACCACGGACCCCAACCGCTGCGCACCGTTTCGATTGCCCCACGCCATTTGAAGCGCAAAGGGGTCTCCTCTGACCTTTCGGCCTTGAAGCCCTCCGCTGAATGATAGACCAAACTCTCGCTGGAAAAGGTGACGCCCTCGGACTGATTTCGATACTCTACATCGGTGAGGGTCTTGTCATCACAAGTGGGAATTTGGGGATAGACGCCCCTCAGGGAATACTCTTCCTCCAACTCCTCCACGGCTCTCAAGAAAGCCGCCTCCCGGGTGGCCTCCTGAAACGAAAGCCTAAGCTCAGAGCACTTTGGACCCGACAACACCACTCTGCGACCGCTTTCGGACAAGGTGGACAGCAGGCGTTCTTCGGAAACCGGTAAGACTTGAGGACCAAGAAGAGAGCCCAAGATCAGGGAAACCGCTTGAGACTCGCCTTCGACGATCAGGCCGTGCTCCCAAGTCTGCGCCCGAGCCATCGGTTCCAGTTCTGAAACTGGGCTGAGGGCCCAAGCCGCCCCCACACTGCAGGTCAAGAGAACTCCCAACCAGCGAAGAGGAAAACTCTTATGAGTCGCCCCCAACTGTTCGCCTCTGCGATCCTTAGAAAGTCGATTCCTAGCCAGTTTAAATAGACGCACGCGACAAATTCCTCTGGAAAATCATTCAAGTCAGATTGGGCTGATTCTTCATTTGTCCTCCATTTTTGGAGAAGTTTTTTCAATATGTTTGGAGGCTCGATCTCCTCTTAGATCTGCCTTAGGATCTGGTCCGGAATAACTTTCTATTTTCGGTTGTCGAGGCGCCGGGGGTGTGGCAAGGCGGTTCGAGCGACTAGTATCGAGAATACTTAAGCGAGAACCAACGCTGCCAGGGGGATGCATCTGCGGCCCAAACCGGGAAGTTATTTCGGACCAGATCCTTAGCTTGTTTGTAAAAGCGGGCGTGACTTCTCCCCCCGAGCCAGGTTATAATCATGGTCGTGTCTATGAAAAGAATTCAGGGCCCGAGTCTGGGCGGCTACGATGCCGCCCACCTCAGGGCCGTTCCTCAAAAAAGGGCCGAAAGCGTAGCCCCCAACGTCCTCCGAGACCTTAAAGCCTTCGTCGACCTAGAGGACGAGGAACTCGATCCGGAGGAACTGCTCCGCCTGCTGACTCGAGATGAAGTTCACCTATCTGAGGAAGCAAAAGATCTCCTCCGCAAATTGAAGAAGCGCAAGAAACGTGGGCGGGATCGCGAACGGGACCAGAGCGAGGAGCAGTTTCTCGCCTTGCTTGACCAACTGGAAGCCGCAGAGGTTTCCCCGCCAACGACTCTGCCTCATCAACGAGAGGTGCAGCCCTTCTTGCCTCCTGTGATGACCCTGTCCACCTTCCGTCCGGTGGACGCTCCTCCGCCCAAGCGAAGCCAGGAGCCAGAACCCTCGCGCGAGCTCTCTGGCTCAAGCCTGACTAGGACTGCCCGAATCGGCGCAGACATGGTGGCCATCGCCCCGAACCGAGAATCGGTCATCAAGGTGGCCAAGGACCTGGAGGTCTTTGGCCAAGGCATGCTGACGGAAGTGAAGAATTTCGGAACCAGAATCGTGGTGGTGGATGCCCATACTCCGTTCACGGATGTGCAGATCGGTGGACTTAAGCTGTTCGGGGCCGGCGAGCGAACCTTCGACGGCCGACCTTGGTCTGCAGTTCGAGGAGTCTATGCCTCCAAAAGACGAGTGATCTGCCTCGGTGAGGAACTTCTCGATGAAAGCCGACGGTCCGGGCGCTCCACCGTTCGACATGAATTTGCCCATGCCTACGAAGACGCTTGGAGCAAGAAGCGGCAACGCCACCATCCTCTAAGCGTGGAGTTATGGTATCGCTTCGAGAAAAGCCGACGAGGCTTCATCACCGAATACGCTTCAACCCAGCCGGCAGAGTATTTTGCGGAATCCGTAGAGGCCTACTTTATATCTAGGCATCGGGAGACCTTAAGGCGCTCGGACCCAGAGATGCACCAGTTTCTCGTTGACCTCTTCGGCCAGGCTTAAAGTGATCGAAGAGTTCTGTTCGCACACTCAAGACTGCCTTAAGCGGGTGATCCACGGAGAAGCCTTGCAGGCTGATGATCTCCACCGACTTCTTGACGGCATTCTAGACCTAGAGGAATCCGCCGACAGCAAACCCTGGATTCTTGCCTCGGGTCTTTTGTGTGCCTTGAAGGTGCGGGGCGAAACCCGAGATGAGATCTTGGGAGCGGCCGAAGCGCTCCGCAAGCGGCAGCGACCTTTGCATCTCAGAGAGAAGCGCCCGCTCCTGTTGGACACTTGCGGTACCGGCGGAGATGGGGCTCAGTTGATGAACCTGTCGACCCTGGCCGCCTTCGTGGTGGCCGCCTTGGGGGTTCCGGTAGCCAAACATGGCAATCGTTCCGTGTCTTCCAAGTGTGGCAGCGCTGACCTTCTTGAATCACTCGGCTTGCCCTTAACCCAAGACTGCAAAGCCTTAGAGCAGAATTTGTCGGAACAAAACTTTTGCTTCTTGTTTGCCCCCCATTACCATCCCGCGTTGGCAAAGGTGGCCCCGCTTCGCCGGGATCTCGGGGTCAGAACCATGTTCAATATTCTAGGCCCTTTGTTGAACCCCGCCCCGGTTACCCATCAGGTGATCGGCGTCTTTTCCCGAGACTTGATGCGTCCCATGGCTCAAGCA
>JBJHCR010000532.1:0-2877 GCA_050486105.1 Vulcanimicrobiota bacterium | reverse complement strand
CCGCACCACGCCTCAATTTCGCAAAATGACATCTGACTATCAACTCCTCGAAACATGTTCGAGGATCTATACGACAAAACTCGACAAAACCATGCGACAGAGTCCGATTAAATCAGCAGCCTCCTAGTATGCTTGCCGGGTATTGAGCTTCCAGCGGAATCGCAGGATGAAACGGGCTCGAAGGGCGTCGCGACACCCACTCACCTCTCGTGGGTTCCCGACGCTTGGGAACTCGTTGCCCAAGGCTTCTTACGCCAGGCCACACTCAGGCGTTTGGAGGGGAGACGGGGATCAGCCAGGGCCAGCCTCCTAGGCCATTCGCCCCGATCCATGGAGCACTCGGAGTTCATTTTAGCGATGATTCCGGAATCGGCTTCCTTAACCTCAATTTCGGCTGACTTGAGAGTATAGAGCTTGTCGCCAGCCCGGACGCGGGACCCGCAGCTTTAGCCGCTGCTTATGCCTGCAGTCGAGAGATTTTGGCTATCCTTGAACTCGGGTGAGCTCTTGACCTCGTCTGGGACCGAGCCCACCGACGAAGGTCTTTTCGCTGCTCGCCTCGCTTTCAGAACTCGAAAACCGCTGCCCGTACTCGGAGAACTCGTAGCTGGCCACGATGTCCCCATCACAATCCACCACATCTCGCACGGTGTTCAAAGCATCGTGGCGAGGGTCTCCAGACCGATCTCGAGCGGTACTTGCGTCTGGGTCGTCAAGGGCAGGCCGATCCTTACGAAACGGCTTTCTTCTTAAGTCGCCAGGGCCGGAGAATGACCGGTCAACTGTTTCGGGTCATGCTCACCAGCTACTGCCGCCGGGCAGACACCCCTCGCCCTTCTCTCTTTCCTTAGTCGATCTCAGTCGCTCTCGATGGCTTGATTTTGGGCCTATCCGAATCCGGTTCGAGTCTGTTATTCTGGTTTTATGGTGTGCGCTCCATCGGAACCCAAGAACCTCCAAGAGCGGTGGAAACACCCATTGGATTTGCGGGTGGGATGAATCTGTTTGGGTATGGCGGGAATAACCCACTGAGGTTCGTGGATGCGGAGGGGTTGAGACTATTCCTTTTTGGAGAAACCCCAGCAGTACAGCATTCTAAGTATCTTATCGAAGAGGCCACTGGGCTAAGACTAGCAATTGGTGCTGATCGAGAAATTACTATCCTGGGAGAAGGTAGTGGTGGTTCTAGTGCTGCCCGCAAATACTTTCGTGAGATTGTAGAAAGTGATGAATGTGTTAAGCCTAGAGCAAGCACACAAGAGAGAGGTCGTTTTCGTCCGAACTATGGCCTGTTTCGTACTCCAGAGTACGGAATAGATCTTCACGAGATTTATTTGAGACCATTTAGATTGCTCAAAGAGCAAGCTGGCGCCCCCTACGCCTATGGAGCTCTAATCCATAAACTTGTTGAGGCGGCACATGAAGCTAGAACAGGCAGCGGGTATGAGCTTGCCCATGCTCATGCAAACATCGCTCAGGCCGAAGAATTGTCAGATTTCGGTATTACTACCTTGAGTATAAATAACAATTTATTCTTGGAAGGCAGTTCTGTTTACAACATTAATCGGCACGGAGGATACAATCGGGGCATCAATCACGTTCACGTCCAATCTGTTTCTAGGACCCAACTTTTTCCCTGAAGATAAAGCCAAAGATGAGAGTATGTCAGTGGATTATAGTTATTCTAATTGCGATTATGCTCATCATCAAACCTAGCCTTGCCGAGTCTGCGGGAAAGCATCGCTTGACCGCAGACTCTTCTTGGCTTATAACCCTCCCTGACGGCATCAAGTCCAAGCAACTTGAAGACAGCCTGGTGGTTTTCGTAGACGAGCATAGGAGTGTTGATCTCTTTCCGTTCATCTTGATTTCTCGGGATCCAATCGGCTATCTGAAATATCGAAGACAGCACCAAAATCCTAAAGATTTTTCCGAGATTCAATCATTAAATATTGGCGGGGTTCATCTGTTTTACCAAGTAATTAATGCTAAAGGTGAGCCTAAATCTGTCGAGATGATTGCTCTGTCAGCGAATATAGATGAAGTTCTGCTTATACGCGGACTCGGTTTCTCTCAGAGAGATCTCAACGAATTGATTGAACTTGTACGGAAACTAGAATTTCCTTAGATAACTGCCTCATCCTAGATGTTCCATCCCACTCTCCGGGTGGCCCTAGCAGGGCCTTTTTTTGAGCTGGGTCGGCCCCTTAGGGGAAGAAGTTGGGTGGAAACGAGATACCTGGGGAGGTCTGGGTGCAAACTTGGAACCTTGGGCTGGAAGGGGGCTCGCGGGGCAGGCCCTTCCCAAGCGAGATATTCCGTCAAGTCGTGAAGTCCCACAGCGGCCACCCGGCCGTCTCGAAACCTGAGTGCAGCGAGAAGCAGGGGAAGCATTAGCCAAGCATCGACCTCTTTCTCTAGACCATTCCGAAGAATACGCTCTCCTCGGTCAAGCTGGTTCCATGATCGTTGAACTCTTGTCTTAACTCTGCTCTCTCAAGCTCAGAGGCGCTCCGGCCAAGGGTGAAACAGCGAACACTTTAGCTCAAAGAAAGAGTAGCCAGAACTCCCACCAGATGGTGGTTTGCAAGGAGAACAAAGACGCCGCAAGGACATTGATACCCAGGGTCAACAAGCTTTGGAGCCATTGTTGGTTGTTATCCCCGCCCGCCGGGACCAATCGGGATCCGTCCCCGCCCATCAGTCGTCGCGTTATGCCATCCGGGACGAAGGCAGAGCCAAGGTTGCAAAGGTTCTAGTCTCGAAAAAATAGACTAAATGATAGCAGTGAGCCCAAGCTCCAAACACTCCGAGAAGATCCTCTCATACTGGCAGAATACTTTCCTGTGCGATCTCTATGAAAACCTTAAAGAAAGG
>JBJHCR010000531.1:0-2913 GCA_050486105.1 Vulcanimicrobiota bacterium | reverse complement strand
CTTGCCAGTCGATTCTCTCTATTTTCTCTGGCCCTGGCGACCTTTCAAGTGTATTACGTGGTAGCCAGCATGACTGTGGCCGGAACTCTGCAGGTCGCTAGTGGCGTACTCCTAGTGGGTTATTACGCCCTTATGTATCACCATCGAGCACAACTGACCCGTGAGCAAATCCAGTTTGCCAAGGGGAGCGCCTTCCTGACTGTTCTGGGTGCCGGGAAGGCCGCGGCCTGGATCGCCTTCGAAAGCCTTAGGGTCACGGCTTTGGTAGTCCTGGGAGCGGTGGTGATTCTAGTCTCCCGGCGGAGTCCCCAAGCAAAATTTCTCCGTTGGGCGGGGCTCGGACTGCTCGTGGTCGCCGCTTGGCACTCCTTGAGCGTCTGGCCCGGCGGCGACGCGTCTTGGCTGCTGCTCCCTTTTACCACCTTGCTCTACGGGGCGTTGCTTTATAGCCGACAAGGCAGTCAAGCCGAGTGGCTGTGTTGGGCCATTCTTGCCGCCAAGTGCTCGACCTTGCCCGCCTATCACTCCGAACAAGCCTTACTGCTGGGATTGGTGCTCGCTCAGTTAGTCTACGCGAAACTCGCATCCAGCACCGACCACGAATACCTCTTTCGAACTTTTTTTGAACTTACGGTGCTTCCGGTTGCGGTGCTGGCGCTTCTATGGGAGATTTCTGTTGGGGTTCTCTTAGCAGCAGGCGTCTTGTCCGGGCTTGCGCTGTGGCAGGCCAAATCATGGAGCCACCCATTGCGCTCTGTCCACTACTTGGCATCGGCGGCTCTGGGAGGGCGGCTTCTCTGGATCCTGCTTCTCAAATTTCCCTTCCTTTGCTTGGTGATTTCAGCGGCGGCCTCGGTGGTGCTCATGAGGATGTCGAAAACTCGCGCTTCCCTCGTTTTCCTGTCCCTGGCGATGGCCGGCTTGGCTCTACCTTCTTTGGAGTTCTGGCTTGAAGGTTGGCCTCTGCTGTGTCTTGGCGGAGTACTCGGAGCGCTGATTTGGACCTACAGACTGGCCTTGCGTCTTTCACCGGACTATGCCGTGTCACGAATCGAGGCCCTAGCTTGTCTGTTGCTCATCCGTTGGAGCCTGGTCTGGGCGGACAGTCCCCTCTCCACTTTGCTCTGGGTGCTCTTAGCTGCCCTACTGCTGCGCCGCACTGAAGGCCAAAGGAATTGGAACCTGCTGGGGCAGGGGAGCTTCGATGTCGCCAGGTTGCTCTTGTTCGCAGCCTTCATCAAGTCGGTGGTCTGGGACGCAAATTTCGTAACCCAGGTGACTCCCTCACATTTTTCGTTGTCTTTTGCAGCGGCCGGGGTCTTCTTGCTACTAGCTCACACCCTGGTGAATAAGCCTGAGGCGCGCAGCATCCTGGTAGTGGCCGGGTTGCTGATGGCTTGCTTTCAGCTCACCTTCTTCTTGCACCGACGCTGGGGGGACTTAGACCTCTTCCAACCCTTGCTGTCTGGATTCTGGACCTTTGCCGCCTTTGGCATCATCGCCGCCGGAGTGTTCTTTCATAAGAGAGCCTACCGATTGTTCGGCTTGAGCACTATGGTGGCGGGGGCCTTGAAGATTCTCCTGGTGGACATCCATGTCCTGGATGCCTACAGCCAAACCAACACTTTTCTCATTCTGGGGACCCTGCTGATCAGTACCTCCTTGCTCTATCAAAAACAGCGAGCTAGACTTACCGGAGAAGGGTTCTCGTCGACCAGGCCCCAAATTGATCTAGCCTAGAACGACGGAAAACTCCTATCCCTAGTAAATCGCGAGAAACACCAACTCCATGACACTATCCTGTAAGAAGGTCGAAGAGAGTCTCCCGGGCTTCGCCACGTCCGAACTCGACGACAGCGAAGTCGCCGACGTCGAAGAGCACCTCGAGAGTTGCGAATCTTGCCGACAAGAGCTCGAAGAGATTCGTCAAGCCTTGGGCCTGCTTTGCGAGTGGGAGACACCCGGTCAGCCCGAAGGCCTAGCCTTGCGGACACTACAAAAAATCGAAGTCGAACGACAAGGCCCCAAGACTTGGGAAGAGCGCTACCACAACTTCGTCTCTTGGCTGAGCAATTTGGAAATCACCCCGATTCGGGGACTGCTGGCTACAGCTTGCGGGTTTTGTCTTTTCTTTCTTCTCATGCACTTGGCTCCTCCAGCCTCCCGGGAAGCCTCACCGGCCACAAACCTGGTAGACTGTCGCCGAAACCTAGAGATGCTGGTCCAGGCCAGTCGAAACTATCAGCGAGATAGGGGAGAGTTGCCAAACTGCATCGAGGACCTCCAAGGAGAGCACCTTCGCTCCTTTCCTATTTGCCCCTCAGCCGGCTACAACACCTACTCCGAATCCTTTCTGCTGAGAACCTCAGGAGAACCCTTGGTTTTGTACTGCCACGGCCATTATCACGCCCAGACAGACCTAGGCCCAAACGAGCCACGCCTAGAGGTGCCATAAACGACTTCAGCCTCGCTCAGGAGGCCACCGCCGCCTCGTCGAAGACTAATTCCCCTTGGAGCCACCGGCCCACGGTGCCGGGAAAGTCTTGCAGTAGGATTCTCACGGCCAGGGCCAGGATCACCGGACGATCGTCGAGGCCGAGGTCTTTGAGAGCGCGCCTGGCCCCTGACAGACGCATGCCGGTGAAGCCGAAGAGGTTGGTGAACATGGGAATATCGCGCACTTTTTCTCGCTGCTCCACCACCCTTCGACAACTGTCCACATCGGTGGAGTGGAAGGCCCGGCAAATGACCGGTCGAGCCTCGTAAACCGAGCACTGTTGCTCTTGGTTAAGGAATGGACACGGCTCGAAGGACTCTTTGAGGCGAAGGTGGTCTCTTCCGAGAGGTTCGATGGCTTGTGCATACTTCTCCAGCCGCTCCAAACTGGCCTCGTTACGCCCCCCCTTCAATAAG
>JBJHCR010000530.1:0-2917 GCA_050486105.1 Vulcanimicrobiota bacterium | reverse complement strand
GGGTTTGAGTTTCGAGATTCTCCGAATGGTCAGTTTGCCGTCGGCAGAGCTTTTGAAACGCCAAGGTGGCTCCCAGTCCGAGTATCGAGAACAGGGCCATAAAGAGGAAAAAGTGCTGGTGCCCGGTCACCCCAGGAGAGCGATCTAAGAGCCAGCCTGCGACTAAGGAAACATAGATGTCCGGGGTGTACCCGATTACCGACACCAATCCCACCGCCGTTCCGGTGAAGGCTCGGGGAACTTTGGCTTCCTCGAAGAGAGCGAAATAGACCCCCCGCAAGCCAAACAAAGCGATGGAAGCGATCACGATGTTGCTGACCAACACCCAGGATAGGCTAGGGTTGGGAGTCCAGAGGGCGTAATATATTTGCGTTGAGGCCAAAATGAAAAATCCCCACAGAATCACCCGGGACGAGCCAAATCGGTCTCCCAACATTCCAGCCGCTAGGGCGGCGAACGGCCGGAGCCAGGAACTGGCGGCACTCAACCGGGACGCTTCGACTTCGTTCCAGCCATAGACCTCGACGGCAAATAGGGAAAAGTTGTCGAAGCCTTTGTAGGCCACGTAGGCACAAACCACGATCATGGCCTGAAGCCACACTGTTGGCAGGGTGAGTACCCGGAAAACGTGCTTGGCGTCTATCCGGTTTTCGGCCTGATTCTGGCGCTCGGTGGTCTTTTCCGGGACAAAGAGCCAGACCAGGACCGAAGCGCCGATGGTGATCCAAGAGTAGGCCAATATGACCCCCTTCAGGGCCTCTTGCCGCTCCAATGCTGTGGCTGTTCCGGGATCGACGGGGAGAAGCATTTGAAACATGACCACGGCAAGGGTGGCCAGCGCCGCTGCCAGCAATCCTCGTCCGCCGTCGAGCAACCCGTAGGCTCGGCCTTGCTCCTCGGCGCTTCCCCAATCCCGGGTTGCTCGAATCAGGGCAGCCCAGAATAGGAGGATGGTGGTCACCCCCCAGAAGCCAAAAAGCAGGCTCAGTCCATTCAAGCTTGGGAAAGTAGAAAAGTAGAACCCACCCAGGCCGGTCAGCAAAAGAGAGCTTGCTAACAGGCGTCGAGCCGGGAAAAGATCGGCCAGGGGACCTCCAGGGACATAGGCGATCATGGCGGTGATGCCATAGACGGTCATGGCTTGCCCCAACTGGAAATTGGTGAGTTCGAAGACCTGGAGCACCGTGGGACGGAAGAATCTGGTAACGTGAAAGGGGAGGCAAAAGATGGTCTCGCCAGCGATGATCAGGCAAAGCATGAACATCGCGCGTTGAAACGGAGTCTGAACGTATGAGCCCCCGACCGCAGACACGAGTCTCGCCACCTTCGCGATGGAGTTGGTGCTCACCCTCTATAGAAGCCGCTGGAGTACCTGGATTTGGTCTGTTCGCGATGAGGCGCTGGATCACTAGTGCAACGTCTGTGAAGTTCGTCCCTACTGAATGGTGGTCAGGCGCCGGGAACCCGCGCTTGCGAGGGTGGCCACGTCCGCGTGGGTGATGCAAGGAGAAGCGAACGCTTAATACCAGGCGTATTTGAGTGAGATTCGACGCTGCGAGAGAGGATGCATGGGCGCCAGGGCTAGGGACGAATTTTGCAGACGTTGTACTAGGTTTGTGGAACGCCCACCAGGCGTAGGCTGGCAGGGTTGTGCCTGATTACCTATAGACAAAAGCGCCAAGTTGATCTAAGACTTTGACTGATGAGTCAATCAGTCACCCAGAAAGAATCCTCGGAAGCCCGCAGGAGAGCGTTCGTAGAGGCGGCCACCACTCTGTTTTTCGAGCAGGGGGTGGAAGCCACCACCATGCAGCAGATCGCCCGGGCTGCGGGGGTCTCCTATGGACTGTTCTATCACTACTTTCCGGCCAAAGAAGACATCCTCACTGCAGCCGTCGAGCAGATGTGCTTGCTGCCCACGTTTCGGGATTTCTTGAGTCGTTCGGAGGTTCCGCTCGAGGAACATTTGTTGGGCTTTGCGCACCTCTACCTTAAATTGCTCGGCGAGCACCGAGAGGTGGTCTGGCTCGTTTTCACCGAGTCTCGCAAGCGCCCTATTCTGGTGCAACACTTGCAGAGCCTGGGGCGGTCCATGGAGGAGGCTTTAGAAATCTATCTCCTAGCCCGGCAGGCGGCAGGGGAGGTCCGACATGATGTGGACCTCAAAGTCCTAGCCAGTCTGATCGCGGCCCAACTCTTTATGGCCCATCTCAAAGAAGAGGATTCTTGCAGCGAAACTCCGGTGGAGGAATTCATCAGCTTGATTCTGCACGGAGTTCTGGCGTGATCGACAGCCCATTCAAGCCCCAGAGAGCTCAGGTGGGGTCTTGGCTTTTGGTGCTTGGAGCCATCGTTTTGAGCATTGTGGGCTACCAGGCCATCGCCTGGCTCACCCAACCTCCGGAAATGGAGATCTCTCAGGATCCGGTCGCAGTCTTGACCGTGGAAGTGGACCAGGTCCGTCAGTCGGTGTTCCCCTCGGAATTATCCATCACCGGCACAGTGGAAGCCCGTGAGCGACTGGAGGTGGGCAGCGAAGTGGGCGGCCTGCGAATCGTTGAGGTGCTGGTGGAAGAAGGAGACCAGGTCGGTGAGGGCCAGCTCTTGGTTCGACTCAACTCTGACCTTTTGAACGCTCGTCTGCAGCAACTCGAGGCCCGCGCTCAGCAGCAAGAAGCTAGTCTGGCCAAGGCCCGGCAGCCGGAACGACCCCTCGAAGTGGCCCAGTTGCGCTCGGCTTGGCAGCAAGCGATGGCCAATGTGGCGCAGCTGAAGACCGAGGTGCAAATGGCCGAGGCTTCCGTGACCGACGCTCAACGTACTTTTGAGCGGTTCCAGAGTTTGTTGAATGAAGGAGCGGTTCCCCGTTCGGAATACGACTTTAGAGAGCTTGAAATCATCACCGCCAAGGGTCGTT
>JBJHCR010000529.1:0-2920 GCA_050486105.1 Vulcanimicrobiota bacterium | reverse complement strand
CCGTTCTTCGAAGTGAGCGGCCTGGATGAGACGGGCGACGAAATGGTCCAAGCACCGGGCGACTTCGTGATGGAGGGCCTTCTCCAGATCCAACAACTGACCGCCATCAAGCAAGTCAGCGAAAGCCCGTTCAAGAAGCTGGCCACGGATGTTTCGCAGACACTCCTCCATCGCCGCGCGGAGTTCAGTTCGGGTGACCAAGAATTGTTCACCAGATGCGGGAATAGGGTGCAACCTCGCAGAACCTATTTTCATAGAAAGCCTCCCCGTTTCGGCCTAGCCGTGATGTATTGCAAGGGAGGCTTTCCCTTTTTCTCGCTATTTCATGCCTACAGGTCGCACCTTAATAGGAATGCGCCCGGAGTAATCTGAAGCATGACTTCAGGCTCCAAACGTTCTGATCATCAGACCCAGCTCGCCCGGTGTGATTCCATCAATGCGGGCTCTCATCACACTGCCGCTCACCGCTTCGACCTCGATAGCGCAGGAGAAAGAACTCATCGGTGAGGATGGTGGTGACGATTTTAGCTCTACAAACTGAGCGACCCTGGGGGCCTCTGAGGACGAAACCTCTAAGCTTTCCGCAAAGCTCTTGAGTCTCGTGTGATTCAAACCCAACCGCCTCGCCACCAAACCCACGCCAACCTCTTTGGCCAAGTCAACGGCACCCTCCCAAATGTCGGTAGGAATCTTGTTAACCCGGACACTCTCGCTCCGGAGTTTCCTCAATGCTTTCTCAAGCTGCTGCAATCTTCCACTTTGATCTGTGCTCATCTCTCGTACCTCCGGCTCCAAGAGTAAACACTGAGGAAAACTTATCCAAGCACGCTAGCCGACAGGACACGCTATTTTCCGCCTCCGGTGAGGCGAGTCGAGATACCTAAGAGTGATGGCGGAAAGCGTCCGCTGGGTATCCCGACCGTCGGGGACAGGATAGCCCAGATGGTGGCCAAAACCTACCTGGAGCCTCTTGTAGAACCCATCTTTCACCCTGACTCTTACGCTTACAGGCCGGGCAAGTCCCATCTGCAAGCGGTGGGAAAAGCGAGAGAGAGATGCTGGAGATACAACTGGGTGGTGGACCTGGACATCAAAGCTTGCTTTGATAGCCTCGACCACGACCTGATCATGAAAGCCGTGCGCCATCACACGGATTGTCCGTGGCTGCTTCTCTACATTGAACGGTGGCTCAAAGCTCCCGTTCAGATGGCAGATGGTAGCCTTGTGCATCCGGAGAAAGGAACACCACAGGGTGGAGTAATCAGCCCATTGTTGATGAATCTGTTTCTCCACTATGCCTTTGACGAATGGATGAAACGGGAATTTCCGCAGATTCCGTTCGAGCGGTTCGCCGACGATATCGTCGCGCACTGCAAATCTGAGCGGCAAGCAACATGGTTGCGACAAGCCATTAAGGAAAGGCTGGCACAGTGTCGACTGGAAGTGCATCCTGAGAAGACAAAGATTGTCTACTGCAAGGACGATGACCGGACGGAGGGCTATCCGATACAGAAGTTTGACTTTCTGGGATATACATTTCAACCCCGGAGAGCCAAGAACAAGTTTGGAAAGTACTTCGTTACCTTCAGTCCGGCGATGAGCATTAAGGCGGCTACGATGGTACGGCAAATCATGAGATCCTGGGGCCTGCAGAATCGGAGCGACAAATCTCTGGAGGACATCTCCCGAATGTTCAACCCGATTTTGCACGGCTGGCTTAACTACTACAGCAAGTATCGGAAATCTGGCGTGTACTCGGTGTTTAGGCACTTCAACCGTATTCTGGGACGGTGGGCAACGAGGAAATACAAACGACTGAAGCGGCATCGGCGTCGAGCTGAGCACTGGCTGGGGCGAATTGCTAAGAAGGAACCCCATCTCTTTGCTCACTGGCACAGACTGCAGCTTCTGCCATCGGTTGGACAATAGGAGCCGTATGAGCCGAGAGGTTCACGTACGGTTCTGTGAGAGGTCGGGGGTGAAATTCCCCCGGCCTACTCGACCGAACATTTATGTTCGGACGAAACGTGCAGGCGATAGAGTGATGCAATCCGTCACCAACTTTCTCACGAAGCGCCTTAGGCTTCGGGTTAACCAGGACAAGAGCGCGGTAGGTCGCCCCTGGAAGAGACAGTTTCTCGGCTATTCCATGACCAACTCTCGTACACCAAAGCTGCGAGTCTCACCCGACAGGGAAAAGAGACTCAAGAAGAAGCTCCGACCATTCTGGAGGGCAAGCCGTGGGCGGTCTATATCAGACACGCTAAACAGACTTGCCCCTACCGTGAGAGGTTGGGTTGGCTACTTCAAGCTCTGTGACGTGAAGGCCGCATTCGACCGGCTCGATGGTTGGCTCAAACGGCGCATCCGGCTACTCTTCTGGAGACACTGGAAACGCTATAAGACCCGACTAAAGGAGCTAGTCAAGCGCGGTATTAGCTACGAGCGGGCGAAGAAGTCGGCTGGAAATGGGCGGGGACCCTGGTGGAACTCCAAGGCCTCCCACATGAACCAAGCCGTCCCAATTCGTGAATTAAGACGGCTCGGCTACGTCAGTATCCTCGAGGAATTCCAACGTCTTAAGTGTTCTACGGGGTAACGCCCCGGCGGCGAATTCCCTTTCGTCGTGTGAACCGCCGTGTACGGACCCGTACGCACGGTGGTGTAGGAGCTGCGGGGGGAAACCCCCGTGGCTACCTAATTTCCCCCGTATTTTTGTCCAAAGACCTGCTGACCAGTGGGCAGGCCCTCTCGGAGGGATGGAGCTGCCTAATCTCGCTCCGCCGTCGTATCGTGGTGAACGGGGTAAAGCCCGCGAGTACCCATTTTCCCCCCGGGTTTCGCCGGCTTTCGGAGCCCCTGTGTGCCAAGATGGGGTTGGACAGATCGATCCCTTGGAATTAAGCTAACATTCCAGGAC
>JBJHCR010000528.1:0-2948 GCA_050486105.1 Vulcanimicrobiota bacterium | reverse complement strand
CTTCTTCGCACCTTTCAGCCGCCTTTCTGCGAAGGTTCTCGTAGATGCCCTTCTCTTCGTCTTCAAGTTCGATGCGCAAAGTGATCTCCGTCCTCGGGGGGAGCTCGTGAAGCACTTCGCTCTTGAGTCTCCTCAAGATGAAGGGTCGGACAGTGTCTCTCAGCCGTCCCCGGGCCCGGGGGTCACTTCCGGTCTCTATGGGTCCTGAAAATCGTTTAGTGAAGACATCTCTGCTGCCCAAGAGTCCAGGGTTCAAGAAGTGGAAGAGAGCCCAAAGCTCATCTAGGTTGTTTTCGATGGGAGTTCCTGTGGTCGCCAAGCGAAAGTCCGCTGGGATCTGGGTGACTGACTGAAAACGCTTGGTCTGATGATTCTTGATAGCTTGAGCCTCATCGAGTACCAGAGTTTGCCAGGTGCGACTTGCGAATCGTTCGGTTTCTCGAGCCAAGAGACCATAGGAGACGACCACTAAATCGAAAGGCCCCGCTTTGGCGATGAGTTCACTCCGGTCTTCTTCGGAGTAAAGATAGCAGTTTAGGGAGGGAGCGAACCGGCGGGCCTCATCGATCCAGTTTGGACACACTGAAGTCGGTGCGATCACCAAAGTTGGACCGTGAGAAGCCCGGTCTAGAATCACAGCCAGGGCCTGTAAGGTTTTCCCTAAGCCCATGTCGTCGGCAAGACATGCTCCCATGCCGGCTTTCGACAGGCGGTCCATCCACTGGAAGCCAACCTTTTGGTAGTCGCGCAACTTGGCCTGTAACGTTGAAGGCACCTTAGGCTGACTGTCCATGGCCTCGGAGACCTGCTGCCGCAAATTCTTCCAAAACTTGTCCCCGGCCACGTGATTGTCTTCGGTCCCGAAAGCAGCGATAGCTGCCAAAGGATGAAGTCCCAACTCGTCTTTGTCCTGGGTAGCCAGATCGCTGAGCCGTTCCAATTGTCGCCGGATCTTTTCGGTCAGGGCCACAAACCTACCGTGTCCCAAGGATAGGAATCGCCCGTGGCCGTTGCTGTGGGCTTCCAAAAGGTCTTTCAAATCGAGCACGGTGTCTTCGTCGACCTTCAAACTGGCATCCACCGCAAACCAATCGTTGCTCTTCTTCACCGTGAATTCCGCTGGAGCGGCCGTCCTGGTGACATTCATGGATTTGCCTTCGGGCCAGTGAAAAGTGATGTCCAGGTGCTGGCCTTGAGCCAAACAGTCCAAAATTTCTAGACAATCCACCGAATCTTCCACCGAGAAGTCGAACCCTCCCATAGAATGCTTGCGAAGGTTGGGACAATGCTTGAAGAGCTGCTGACGCGCCGCCTCTTCGGCTTCGAAATCTCGCACCGTCTGCAAACGTCCCCCCTTGGTTTCAGCAACCACGTTTCGCCCTCCCTGCCCGGGCCGAAGCAACGGACCTTCCTCGCCCAAGGGCAAGACTCTTATCTCAAATTTGAGTCCGGCGTTGTGGGGCAGAACGAACAAGTGGAGGTCGCTTTGAGGCTCCACCGGCTTGGCTCCGGCAAAGCTTCCGACATACTCTGATTGCACTCCGATGGCTGGCGAAAGAGCCTCCACTGTCTCCGAGACCTCGTCCAAGGCGGATACGGGCATGCGGAATCCTCGACCTAAGACTTGAGCGATGGACTTCTGAGCTTCCGTCAGGCGATAGACTCGAATTCTATGGGTTCCCTCGGACAGCACTCCAACGTCGGCGGAGAAGTACGGGAGAATAGGCTGAATGTCAACCACGATTTGCTCCCCTTGTTGCAGCACTCGAAGCTCCGGGGAGCCACGGTCCACCTCCACCTTCATGTCCGGCCGATCCTCCCAAAAAACGTAGGGGTGGCCTACCAATTCTGCTAAAGTGGTTTCGTCGCCAACTCGATAGGCATCCAGACCCTGGACCAGGGTTCTCAGCGCAGCTCGGTCCTGTTCGATGAGGCAGTCTCCGTGTTTGTTGAGAATCCTGGCCGGAAGTAGCTCGCGGCCGGTGGTCCAACCACCTCTCTTGGAACGCTTCTGCAGGAGGGGCTTCACGGAAAACTGACCGGCGTCTTCCTCTACCCTCCATATAACCCGTTCGTCAGTCTGGGGCCCGATCTCGTGAGCCACTTGCCTGAGAGCGTCAAGTGTTCGCCTCCAGGCTTCCGTGGGTTCCAGCACGTCGATGAGGGCGCTTCCGGCCTCGCCAAAGGATTCTATGTCTTCGGGTACCTCAGGTTGTTGGGACCAGAGCCGCCGGATCAGGACCCCGACCTCACGCTCGATCCAAACATACCCGGATTCTCGGGCCTTCGTTCTCAATTTCTGTAGAGCCGGTAGGAACTCAAAGGCGTCTTCCACTCCGGCCCAATATAAGCATAGTACGCAGTTGAGCAGTTCAACTCCCAGCAATTCGTTGGATTGCTTTCGCAATCTAGGCAGCCAAACTGGGTCGCCGATTCCGCCGCGTTGACGAATGTCCACCAACCAGAGGAGAGCTCTCATATCCAAACCTCTGAGGCCGTTTAGGTATCGTCGAGCTTGATCAAATTTTTCGGATTTTACCAGGGTGAGAGGATAGAGAAAGCCGGAGTAGCCGAGAAGAGAAACCTTTCCGGAGGTCTCTCTCTGGGAGCACACCAAGCCTTCCTCAAAAAGTTGTCGGGCTTTGGCGTAGCGACCTCGATTGAATTCATACCAGGCGCTGTGGGCCGGGCTCAAGGGTTCGACCTTGAGTTGACTCTTTAAACGATTGCTGTCCTGGAGGCTCAACTCTTCCAGGAAAAGCTGTCGAAGGGTTCGATTGTCGCTGCTGTTTTTAGCCAGCCAAGCGGTGATGCTGGGACTGGGTTCCAGCCTTTGGCTGCCCTTCAAAATCACACCTTGAATCAACAAAGCTCGGATTCCGGGCTCCAGGTGGTTCAACCAATCCGGAGCGTGGTGGCCGGCGGCAATTCGACACAGAGGTAGAAAC
>JBJHCR010000527.1:0-2953 GCA_050486105.1 Vulcanimicrobiota bacterium | reverse complement strand
CGGTTCAGGAGTTCGTCCACCGCCTCGTCCTCGAGCTCTTCAAGACGGCTCAATTCTTCCAGGATGCTCTGATACTCCGGGAGCAGCTCTTCCATGCCTTGGGCCGCGAACTCCGGCAGGTTCTGATAGAGTTCCGCTTGGGATTCTAAGCGGGCGAACTCGGCCTCGAGTTTGAGCTGGAGAACCTGGAACCACTTTTCTTCGCCGCTCTCCAGAGCCTGCACCAACAGGTGGAGGAGTTCATTAACTCCGCCGTGGAAACTTGGGCCCCGAGCGGCCCAGGCGCTCTCCCGCAGAAGGAGAGCGTGCAAGGAGAGTTGTCCGAAGAGATCGGGAATCGGTTCTGCGTGCTGTTCGAAGCCCTCAGGCTTAGTACTCGTACTCTGGAGTTCGGACAAATGATGCTTGAGCTCACTCAGAGTAGCGGTCCACAGATCGCGATCGTGAGCCACCAAAAAGTCGGGAACCCCATCGAGCATGCCGGCCACATCAGATTCGTGCTTCAATAGGGACTGTGAAGTTTGTCCTATGGCAGTCACCAGTTCAGCTGCTCCGATTTCTCCGGCTCGATAGCTGTTTAACCGTTCGACGAATTCGTCCATAGTGAGGCCTTGCGAAATAGGTAGGAAATCTCCTTGCTTGCGAGTTCAAAATTGATCTCAAGCGAAAAGCCCTCGGAAATCCCGGGGGCTTTTATGAGCATGCGGGTAGAGCAGATGGGAGGAGTTTGTGGCCAGGGCGCTCAGCTTCGTGAGCCTGCAACGAGCATCTTGAGTCCGAGTAACAAGGGGAGCAGGGCCAGCATCAGGGCCAGATTCGCTTCACCCGGGGACCATGGGCGGCCAGGCTTTAACGTCTTGAATTCCTTGGTGAGTCGGTTGTCGGCCAGTTTTCCCGCTTTGCTGTGAGCGTCTGCGCTGAGGAGGTCGGACCGAATAACCCCTTCGATTTCGATGCCATGACCGGTCCTTCCGAACGCTCTCAGTCGAGCTTCCTCCGGCTGCTCTCCCATGATTCCAGTGGGGCGACGTCTGGTATTTTCCGCTTCGAGTTTGGCCTGGGCAGCCAGAATGAAGGCGGGGTCGTCAACAACCATGGCTAACGAAGTCCTAGAGGAATCGGATTTCACAGGAAAGACAGGAATGATCAGATAGTCCACCTCCATGGCCTTGGAGTCTCCTTGAAACACCGCTGCGTCGAGGGTGACGGTACAGTCCGTGAGTTTGAGGTATCCGGTGGCCGGGGTTTTCAAGTACTCGGCCATCGTCATTTCAGTGGGTTCGGCTGCCATATCATCTCGCATCGACCAGGCCTGGCTGGCAAGAAAGGCTCCTAGGACTGCAAAGATCAAACCGAAGATGATCGAGCCGGAACTGACTCCTCGACCAGTGAATCGCTGTTTCATAACGCACCCCCATTCAAGAGATAATATCATAGAAACACACACGAAGCAGTCACTAAGGGCAAGAAGGTTTCGGATTCAACTCATCGATCTGGTGAGGGATACCGCGCAAACTGATCGATGACTATAGCTCACCTTCATTGTCCGCCGCCTGACTTGTGCCGGCACACAAGAGAAGCACCCTCTCGGGGGGGTAAGCTTGACTTCATTGTTTGCTGGAAATAAAGTACTATTTAGTCCCGCAGAATTTCCCGGGGCAGGTCGTATTTCTGTTTGGGAGAGCTAGCGATGATTAGTAGAATCGGTTTTGTTGCTTTAGGGATCTTATGGTTCATTACTGCAGGCGCGCTCATTTCTAAGGACCCTCCGCAGACCCTGGAATCTCCGGAAGCCATAGGGCAGTTGGTCGTTTATTTCGTGGTCCCGATCGGTTTGATCCTTATGGGGCTATTCGGGGGGAGCAAGAATCGAGACAACCAAGGTGGTCCTGCAACGAGCCCAACATCGGGCGCTTTGGGGGTCCCCAAGGGCTGGAGCCAGCTAAGCCCTGTCACCAAGGGAGCCTTAGGTTGCCTGGGTCTGTTGGTGGCATGGATTGGAGTGCTAACTTTAATGAGCCTTGTGGCTGTTCTTTTTGCTCCTTGAGCTGGGGGCTCCCAAGGAGTTCAATGAACGACGGACCCGTTCAGCGTCGAGGCCCTCGGCCTGGATCGCGTTCCTTTTTCAGGCGCTAGGGCGCAGATCAGTGTAGTCTAGCGACTACGGCCGTCCCCATTCAATCTCCCGGATCTTCGGATTGTAGGGGTCACCGGAGATGACCACGCTGATCCCTTCGAGGAACTCAGGGCCAGCCAAGGTCACATAGGCCCAAAGGATGTCGTCGTCCTTCTTTAGAGCCCAATCATCGAGAGTCTCTTGCAATTCTACCTCGTCTGCAGGACCATCCCCGTAACCGATCATCTCTTGGTACTGTTTCTTCAGCTGCTCGGAACTCAACTCTAGCTCTGGTGCCAGCATGACTTCGGCCTGGAGAAAATCTTCATTCGCCAGGGCTTGAGCGAAGTCCACGGCCAATTGGGCCTGATCACTGTTTGCTGGGGCCGAGTTTCTTGGATTAGGACCCGATTCGCTGCAACCTGTGCCGAGTAAGCATAGAAGAAATACCAGGGCAGTTCCGACTTTTGACATCTTGAGACCTCCACAAGTCTTGTTCCTTGGCCTTCGTTGGCAGAAAAGGATTCCCCGCTGTATCAAAACCCTAAGGTTGGTCCCTCGACGATGCTCCTCGAAGGATTTGAAGGGGGTATCATCCCTTCCAGCCGAACTCTAGAGAATGGGATTTCTACTTCGATTTGTCATCATCTCAATTCTCCTGACTTCGCTAGTTGTGGCCTTCCCTGAAGACCAGGTTGGCCGAGTTCTCGATGACTTTCACAAAGCCGCTTCCGAGGCTGATGGAGAACGATAGTTTGGGCACTTTGCCCAGGACGGAATTTTTTTAGGAACCGACATCGACGAGCGCTGGTCGGTGACTGAGTTTAGGGCTTATGC
>JBJHCR010000526.1:0-2959 GCA_050486105.1 Vulcanimicrobiota bacterium | reverse complement strand
CCGGTTCTGGTCCTGGCGGCGGGTTCGTTGATGGAATGAGTTCTGCCTGGAGCGTGGTCACTTGTCCGGGAAGGATAGTCACCACTGCCGAGAACGCGGCCACCTGGACTTCTTGTCCGTTGTATCCGCGAACATCCACCAGGCGCTCTCCCGTCGGGACACCGCTGATCTCGACTTCTCGAGTGGACTGCTCCGAATTCAGGAGCAGTTCCGACCGAGGAACCACCGCCTGACCTTCGGCGAGATCCAGAATATCGACACTCACCCGCTGGATCTCTGCGCCTGAATCTTGAGCTAGAGATCGGCTGACCGTTTCTCCCGTCCTTGGAGCAAAACTCAGATGCAGCGCCCCGGTGCCCGAGGTCTCCTGGTGACTCGAAAGTCCTCCGCAACCCGTGCAAAGTAAAACGGCCAAGTAGACCAGTCGGCGCCATCTGAACATGTCGAATTCAACTTCCTTTTTGATAGTGCGGAGTGATTCGTCTCAAGAGAAACCCCTCCTTTAAACTATTTTCAAGACTGGGAGCACCGTACATCTGAACCAGGTTATCGGGAGTCGATGTTCAAGTAGACCGCATGCGAAAGTGGATCCTACCGCTATTTTTTGGACTCCTCTGTCTGCCCGGCCTGGCGGGCACAGTTACCGGTACTGTTGAGGTGAAGGTGCCCAAGAAGGTCAAGACCGCCGGCGGTTCTGGCTCAGGAGCCTATGAGGCCCAAGCTGCCGGCTCCAAGATATCCGAGGTCGAGCACGTGGTGATCTCCGTTTTGGACCTGTCGACCCCTCCAGGACCTACCAAGAGGGTGGAAATCCTCCAGGAGAACAAGACCTTCATCCCCTATGTCACCGCTATCCGCACAGGCACCACAGTGGACTTTCCCAATCGAGACCGGATCTTTCACTCGGTGTACTCGGAATCCGAAGCCAAAAGGTTTCACCTGCCGGAATATGCCCAAGGAGAGTCCCACAGCGTGTTCTTCGACCAGCCCGGCCACGTAGAGCTCTTCTGTGAGATCCACTCCTATATGAACGCACACATTTTGATCCTTGCCAACGAACACTTCACCAAGCCCAACTCCAAGGGCACTTATAGCCTAGAGAATCTCCCTGCTGGAAAAGCAAAGATCCAAGCCTGGCACCCCAAGCTCGGCCGGCAGATCCAATTGGTTGAGGTGCCGGAGACCGGCGTGGTCAAAGTCGACTTTAAGCTCAGGTGAGGCTTCGGGCTCGTCTGTGGCTGCTGATCGCAGGCTTGCTCTTGGCAGTGCTCTTAGGGGGGTTTGTCTGGCTTTCTTCGGATCTGAGACAACAGGTCAAGACCGACCTAAACGCGAGTTTGGAAACCTCGGTTTCCGCTTTCCGCGCTGGAGAACAGCAGCGCTTCAAGACCTTGGAGGTGATGGCCGGGATGCTCGAGTCCTCGCCCAGCTTTCGCAACGTTCTCCGACGCACAGACCCGGTCACCCTCTGCGATTACCTGCAAGCCAGCGCTCAAGGTCTAGAAGTCGATCTGATCCTGGTAGCGGAAGACTCGGGAGAGATTCGCGGAGACAGCCGCCTGAGCGAACCAGAACCCAGGCTGCATCCGAATTGGGATACACTAGAAGAGTGGGGTGGTCAAACCCCTAGCTGGCGAAATTATTGGGTGTTAGATGAAAAACTCTATCAGGCGGCCACCGTGGTGGTGGTGGACAGCCAGGGGTACATCGACGGTTTCATCAGCGTAGCCTATCGACTGGACCGCCCCTTTCTCGAGGGAGAAGCCCAAAGCTTGGGTGCCGAACTGGAGATCGAAGCTGGAGCTGATGAGATTCTGGAGTCTCTAAGCTCCCAGCAGTCAAGCCAAAAAAACGCACTCTGGAGAAAGGTTCCTCTGGGAGTCGAGCACCCGACCCCGACTGCCCACCTGCTGGTATCCAAGAGCTTGCAACCTCTAGACACCCGTCTCCGCGAAGCGCGTTGGAAATTGGGCGGCCTGGCTTTTTCGGCCTACTTGCTAGCCCTGGTTGTCAGCTTTCCCTTCATTGGACAGTTGGCCGATCCGGTGGAAGCCTTGGAGCAGGCCCAGGCAGAAATGGAGGCTACCAGCAAAAGCAGTCTGGATGGATTGGTCTCCCTAGACGAAGAAGGTCGAGTGCGAATGGCCAATCCTGCTGCAGGGATGGCCCTGGGTTGGAATTATGACCGGCTGCCAGGAACCTCCATCGAGAACCTACTCCCCGAAGGAGTGCTCGCTCGACTCCTCACCTCTCCTCCAGGAACCCATCAGGAGGCCGAGTTCCGGAGAAGCGGACAAACCTACAAGGTCTATCGAACCTTCTTGCGCCAACGGGAAAACGCTGAACTAGGGAGCATCTTGCTATTCCACAACGTGACCGAAAATCGGGACACCGAGCGCGAAGTCCGAGCATTTCTCCAACATCTCTGTCAGAATTTGGAAACAGAGCACACCCCTTGGTCCGTTGGAGTCGGCTTAAGAACTCTCACACAATGGACTCGATTCGACCTCGATGAAGCTCCAATCTTGGTGGAACAAGTGGATTTTACGAGCACAGTTCGCAGCTGCATAGAGAGCTTCAGAAAAGCTTTATCCCCGAAGCGCAAATGCCATCTAGCTGCTCCTGAAAGCCTGTTGGTGGAGGGGGATTCGACGGAGCTGACAGTGGTGGTCGAGGCTCTCTTGGACAACGCCCTCAAGCACGGCGAGGGTGACATTTCGGTGAGCTTGAGTCGGGTAGGAGGGACAGCGGAACTGCTAGTGGCCAACTCTGGGGAGTCACCAAAGGCTCTGTCAGAAGCCCTCGATGGACCTGGCCTGGGGCTCAAGGTTGTCAAGGTCCTGGTAGAACGGCATTTGGGTCGAGTGAGGATGCTAGAGTCCGTTGCCCCAGATTCCGATGAAGCGGAAGTGAAAGCACCCCAAACAGTCTTCACAATCAGCCTCCCGTTGAGCGCCAG
>JBJHCR010000525.1:0-2973 GCA_050486105.1 Vulcanimicrobiota bacterium | reverse complement strand
ACGGATACTTCCTTTGTATAGATTTGTGGCGTAAGCCACTTGCGGCTCTGCCTCCTTCGAGGTAATCCGCGTTTTTTCTTTACAGAGAGTTGGTTGGTCCGTCCATCTTAACTAGGCACCATCAATCCCGAGTTCGACGCTTGGACAACGGTTCTTGAGCTCGAGCGAACCCTTCGCACCCTAGAAACCTCAAGCGATCGAAGAGAAGTGTCGTTGTTGTTGGCTTGCCTACTTTGGCACCTCGGAGAATATGAACGATTCCTAACGCTTCTTCCTCAAATGGAAGGATTACCACCGGACATCGAGGCTAGAATTAGAGCCATAGCCGAGGTCGAATCCTTCTTCCTCCGTCGCGCTCTGGACCAGGTCAAGCTAGCCCTCCTTGATCCCCAAACTGAGAACAAACCAGCCCTGATCTATCTAGGTGCGGAACTTTATCGCCGATTGGGCCAGCCCGAGAACGCCCTAGTTTGGTACGAGCACGCTCTTGATAGTCCTGACCTTGATCCTGCCATCAAGAGCTTCATCCCGGAGCAGATGGCCACAATCCGCGGCCCAACGAAGCCAGACCTACCCTGGATTCCGGTAGTAGCTTTAGTGCTCGCCCTAACCTTTGCAGAGCGGACCCTCCATCTTCGCAAGCTGCCTGCGACTCCGCTGGCAATGTCTATGTTCCGATCGCCGGAGGAATAGCAGCGTTTGGGGCTGACGGTGTTAGCCTTTTCGCTACTAAGATTGACGGGAAGCAACCTGAGAAGGTGGCCCTTATCGGTAAGGCTGCTGTGGTTGTTTGCGGAAACAGGTTGCCAATTGTCCGCTAGAGGAAGTCGATACTGTGCAAGTTTCACTCTGGAATTCGACCAGGCATTGATGTTTGTAGCGACCCACGAAGTTTGTTTCTTGCCGATCAGGAGCAACCCTCTGAGGGAATGCATTCTGGGCAAAGAAATCTTGTTTCGGAAGCGTGGACTTCTGCTCCAGGAGCTCGTCTAGCTTGACGCTCACCCCTGGTACAGCAGGCAGCCACCCTTCGACCATGTCCTGGCGGATGATTTGCCGCCTCATCTCAATGACGGATGTCCTCTGGTCTTTCCTTGCCGTCAGGTCCAATTTGTCCTTCGAGAGATTGAAAGTCTACCAACTTCATAAGCGCAAGAGAAAATCGCCTCAGTTCCCTTACGCTTCGGTCTTAACCGACCAGGAAGTTGGCGCACTCCGAGACTGATGTACTTCGGTGCGATCTGGTGCCAAGGTGACCGAAGACAACGAGGGGGGTATAATGGCCGAGTTATCTGTTGATTCCGCCTTCATGAGACCCTTAAGAGGAACAACAGAACCCCCATAGGAGGTGAGCCTTTGGACAAGATCTCTAAGCAAATAGACTTGTGTCACAGAGCCCTAACTTCCGAAGAACAGAGACTCATAAGGATAGCGATGTCTCAAGGTTGGCTTTACGCTCTTGGCGAGCCGGAGGGTCGAAAAAGGCTAATATCAGCCTGGGAGCTAGTTTGCTACGATAACCGCGAAGATTGCATCTGCTTCGAGCAACGAGGTACCGAACTTTGGTTGGAGGTGTCCAAGATGAGCAGGACACCATTGAGCCGAATTTTTGGGGATGAGAAGAAAGAACTCTGTCGCCGTTGGAAGTTGAAGGACTTTGGCCATATCCCCATTCGACTTCCCGATGATACAGACAGGGTGAAACTGGCCGGGGAGATTCTGGACCTTTTCTCGAGGGACCGAACTCCAGCACGAACTCTGGAACTTCAGAGAACAGCCCATGAGGGGATGGCGGAGGCGGTAGATGGCAGTCGTTACTGGTCGGATTTGGAACCTGGCCAGAGGGCCTACGCATACATAATACCAATTGCTGGAAAACCAGGGCGCTGTGTCGCGCTGCGTCACCAGCAGTTGCCGCTGGTTGATGTGCCACTGGAAGACTTTCGACTCTTGGATGAGAACGCGTGATGGGTTGGAAGGCGCCCGGACAACTTAGGGACGAACAAGAGCGCAAGATTCTAGAGAAAGCTCTTGAAGCGGGATTCCTAAGGCTTTCCGGCAGTGACGCACGTCAGCGCCGATTATCGCAAGCTTGGTTTTTGAATCGAAAGGCAAGAGATTTACCCATCGTTGAGGCAACCTATTGCTTTAGCTACAGCCCAAGACAGGCATACATTCTCATCGAGGCCGAGTTGACAGGATCTTGGTGGCTCACGAATCGACTTCTTGGGAAACTGAAAGCTCACTTGAAGCCGAGCGAGTCCTTGCATTGCGACGGTGACTCATTTTGTATCAGCGGGACCCCTCCGAGGTTACTTGTGGCTCGTTCGCGGGAAGTCTTGGATCTGATATTAGCAACCCGTCCCACTGAAGATGAGCGATATGACGGGCCACCAAGGCTAGTAGAAGGCTATTTTCGCTGCCTGAACGCTTTGGGGTTCGAAGAGGATCTCATCGAAGGTCACTCCTACTTTCTCAGAGAGATTCCCGAGCAACCCGGTCATGCGCTCGTCTTCCGACCCGGCCGACCGCTTCTCGTAGGAGTCCATCTAGATAGGTTCGAGTACTAGGGCGTGTTGACATTCAACCTTCTATCGCTACACTCGCGGATTTCCGCGCTCCGGCAGCAAAATTTCTCTTAAGTACGCCCGGTACTAGGCGATAAATTCTACTACCGGAGCACAAAAATCTTCTTCGTGTAGCTCGGAACGCCGAATGTCAACACGCCCTAGAAGTTGAGGTTTGTTCTCTTTCGCTACCTCAGTAACCATTTGGTGAAGGGTACTTGTCCGCTTTCTCCTGAGGTTCGGAAGATCGACCCCTCCCTGCTCCTTTTTGACGCCGGGTGACTCTCGTTCCGAGCGGTGGAATCACCTAGGAGCTTTTCGGAGAGAGTGGAAGATCTCAAGGTGGGCGATGCAGAGCGCTGTAAAAACTCTCCGGCAGCGGCAAGAAAGTGGGCTGTGTTGACGG
>JBJHCR010000524.1:0-3019 GCA_050486105.1 Vulcanimicrobiota bacterium | reverse complement strand
ATTCCGTAGACTGTATCGGTAGGATAAACTAAGATTCCACCGTCTTCCAAGGTTTCCAGGGCCCTCTCGAGGGCGTCATGAGGATCGCTCCAATAGTCTAATACCAGCATGTTTAAGGCGGTTCTGGTAGAGCCAGAGCGGTTCCTCCAATCAAGAAATGTCCCGGTAGAAACATCTTCGTTACAAATTCGTAACCTTGAAATGATACCTTGAGAAGTAAGGAGAGGCATTTTGACACTCAGCGGACCAATTCATAATTCGGCGAACCACTCGGGTGGCGTGTCGACTACCTCGCTCTCCAAAGCTCGGGTCAAGAAGAGCCTCCCTGACTCTAACCTCAACGACAATTGGATCAAGAGCGACGAAAAGTCCCCGTTCGACTACCGTCCCAGCGATCTCACTGCTGACCAGCGAGTGCCAGTGCTCATCACCCTGCCAAGGGGAAGTGGTGATGACGATTGCGGGGGTTATCAATGCCCGGTGCTTCCTAGAGACGAAAGGCTTGAATTGCCCTTGGTCAACGGCTTTTCCACCTACGTGAAGCCAGAATCCTTGGCCGAGCTCGCCAGAACTCTCCCTCCCGGAGCCAGTCTGACACTCAATCACGCTATCAACTACCCGAGGGTTCCCCAGCTGTTGTCTGATGATATGATTCCTCAGAATGGCGAAGGGAGAGTGGAGCAACTCCCAAACATTGAAAAGGTCTGGGAACGCGGCTTCACCGGCAGCGGACAGAGGATCGCAGTCATAGATTCCGGCATTGCTCCTCACCCGGACCTGAAAGACAAAGTTGTTGGATGGGTCGACTTCTCTAGAGAGAAGAAGCAAAGCTTATTCGACGGTTACGGTCACGGCACCCACGTTGCCGGAGTGGCGGCCGGAAACGGGGCCCAGAGCGACGGCGAGATCAAGGGAACGGCACCAGACGCGGAACTCGTAGGACTCAGGATCACTACCGTGGCAGAAGCGATCAAGGCGCTTCAGTGGGTCGTTGACAACAAGGATGACCTGAACATTGGAGTGGTCAACATGTCTTTGGGAGAGGTTGCTCGACGCGGATATAAGTTTGACCCTTGGTCCCAAGCAGTCAAGAAGGCTGTCGACGCTGGCTTGGTTGTGGTCGTTGCCGCCGGTAATGAAGGCCCGAACCCTGGCTCAATAAGTACCCCTGGGATCTATCCCGACGCGATCACCGTGGGCGCCTATGACAGCAAAGGGACCAGTGATCCCTCCGATGACACAGTTTGGGCGAAGTCTTCCCAAGGACCCACCATCGATGGTCTGCACAAGCCCGATGTCTTGGCCCCTGGGGTGGCGATTTTCGGCCCCTTGGCTCCGGGATCTCACTTAGACAATCAAGCCTTCCCGCGTCGCGGTGACGATTACTTTGCGGTCTCAGGAACTTCCCAAGCTACTCCCATGGTCTCCGGCTTGGCAGCCATTCTGTTGCAGGCCAACCCGGACCTCAACAGCAACGATCTCAAGACTATCCTCCGCGAGGCCAGTTTGCCGGCTCCTCCCCATCCCGAAACCGGGCGGCCGGCGGCAGACGGAGCGGGCTTGGTTGATGCTGAAAAGGCTCTGGATCTCGCACTGGCCTTCTCCGGCAAACAGTCTCTGGCGACAGTCGCCTGAGTTCCTCGCTAGTTAAGATGGACGGACCAACCAACTCTCTGTAAAGAAAAAACGCGGATTACCTCGAAGGAGGCAGAGCCGCAAGTGCAACGTCAGTGAAGTTCGTCCCTAACAATGGTGGTCAGACGCCGTGAACCCGCGCTTGCGTGGGTGGCCACGTCCGCGTGGGTGATGCAAGGAGAAGTGAACGCTTAATACCAGGTTGTATTTGAGTGAGCTTCGACGCCGCGAGAGAGGATGCATGGCCGTCAGAGGTGGGGATGAACTTTGCTGACGGTGCACTAGCAATTCGAAGTAGCCCGAAACCCTAACACTCGGTTCCAGGTTGAATCTCAGTGAGTGGCGGGTCTCTGCCTGTGAGGGTTTTTCCTCATTTTTTGGATTGTAGCCAGTTCAAGCAGGCAGTCTGAGGCAAGCACGAGAAGGTATCTATTAGGAGATTCTGCACCCCACCGTTCCAAGAATGCCTAAAAAAGAACTTCAGCATGCTGAAATATTCCCCAGAGTAATGCTACAATAAAACTGACCCCAGGGAAGCTAGAAGACAATTTCGGAGGTAGAATGTACTGTCCGTCCTGCGATAAAACTTACGGCGCAGTCCACAGCCGATGCCCAGAATGCCATTCGTGGTTGAAAGTATCGGCTCCAGCAAATCACCGCTCTAAGAGCGCCAAGGCTGCAGCAGTCAAGGGCCCGGCAGGCGAAAGTTCCGTTTCTACTGTGGAGCGCGAAGAGAGCATTTCCTGGGCAGATCCCACCAACGACGGGTCCAGTGCTTGGGCAACCGGTGGGGGAGCTTGGGGGGGAGGGAGCGCTCCTGCCGAGCAGGCTCCCGATCAAGGTAGCGCCTCAGCGTGGGGAGGCAGCAGCGCTAATGGTTGGGGACAGAGTACTGAAGAACCGAAGTGGGGGCAGGCAAGCAGTGAGCCCAAGAGCGGCGGGGGTGAAGGCTGGCTCGGTGGTGACAAACAGCAGTCTACTTGGGGTGGAGAAGTCTCTGAGCCCGTCCCCAGGGCGGCAAAAGCAGCACCCTCCGAGCCGAAAGCTGGTTGGGGAGCTGATATTGATGAACCTCTAGTTGGAGGTGGCCTGGGTGGCGGTGGACTCGCTGGCGGCGGTGGCCTCGCTGGAGGCGGTGGACTCGCTGGAGGCGGTGGACTCGCTGGAGGCGGTGGACTCGCTGGCGGCGGTGGCCTCGCTGGCGGTGGTGGCCTCGCTGGAGGCGGTGCCGCCTTCGTTGAAGAAGACCAGAGCGGTTGGCTTTCAGGGGGCGGGGGTCACAGTCATCAAAAACCCGCAAGTTCAGGTTGGCTCGGTGGAGAACCAGAGCCGGATGTCGGCAGTCCTGCTTCCTCTCAGGCGGGATGGATGGGAGGACAACCGG
>JBJHCR010000523.1:0-3026 GCA_050486105.1 Vulcanimicrobiota bacterium | reverse complement strand
ACATCACCGAGGAACAGGAACGGCTTTATCCACCGGGGCTCTGGCGACCCCTTCAAGAGGCTTGCTGAAAATTGACCACACCCTATTCAATTCTTCGAGAAAGTCACAGTAGTTTTCCGCCTCGGCCTCATCTGGGAACTTGAAAGTGAGCCGGTCCTCTGAGGGAAAACTCATGCTCTCAGAAAATTGCAGGTAGACCTTTTGATACACTTTCGGTCGATAGACCTTTTTCAGCAGCCCGAAGAAAGCTTTAGTTGTGATTGAAGGAAGGCGGCTTTCCTCAAACTCGCGCTCTCCTTTCTGCCAACGGACCTGAATGTAACCTTTCTCGGAGGCTTCCAAACCCCAGTGCTCGTTGTCGTAAAAGAATAGCAGAAAACCCTGGTCTTGAGACCAATAGGGGATGTCCAAACAGGCGATCTGGGCCACGAAATCGAGGGGACGCCCAGACTTGCAAGGCCACTCAAAGCCCTGGTCCACCGTGGGTAACCCACCGCAAAAGGACTCGGTCTCAGCAGTGCTGGGGGTGCCCCTCAAACACGGGCGCGCCAGAGGTTGCAAAATCTTGGTGAAGCCCTCCAAATGGTATTTCTGAAGCAACTCCTGGTAAGGCATAAGGAGTTTCAATTCTCTGAGTTCCAAAACGCTCCTTTGAGGGGCTTGCGCCGAGCGAGAAGGTAGGACGTTGTAGCCCCTCTCAGATTCTATCAATCCTGGCTTGCACCGAGCGCCCAAAAACAGAGAATGTCTTCAGCTCCTGGTTCAGTCAAACGGAGCTTTCGATGAGGGAGATCAACCCGACTGCGGGAGAGGTGTTCGAGACCTCTTCGAACTTGAGTCTTGCGCTTTGCACCTCCATGGAGTTGGAATCCAGCAACTTCAAGAGCCGCAGTCGATGGGCAAGCAAGGCTGGGTAGTACCATAGTTCACCATTTTCTGCGATGGCGATCGCTTGTTCAATAACCGTAAGGGCTGAGTGCAAGTCGTTGAACCTCATCACCTTGATTGACCACGTCCCCAAATTATGCTAATTTCACCCTGCTGCCGGGATAGCTCAGGGGTAGAGCAACTCACTCGTAATGAGTAGGTCGTCGGTTCAAATCCGATTCCCGGCTCCAAGCAACAAACCTCGCTATGGCGGGGTTTTTTTGTTGGGCGGGGAGAGGGGAGGACTTGATGGTGGTTGGGGCTTGATCGCCTGGTGATCACCCGTGGAACGGAACTAGAGCTGAAGAAACCGCACTGAGCGGAACAAAGCTTTTGAGCTAACAAAGGCTCTTCTCTCGTCCAACTGAACATGAGACCGGGATGTAAATGAGTCGAAGGCTGGCTCGACTCGCTAGAACTCTGCTACCGGATGGGTTTCATAGTAGGGGTCGTCCGGGTCACGATCTTCAGCCCTGAGTGCGGCAAGGTACCCAGTACTCATCTCGCAAAGGTACTGCAACCCAATATAGGGGCTATCCAGCGAACCGTGGAAATTACAGTAAATGTGGGGATCTTGATAGTACTCATTACCCCGAAAATCCACGCCTAGAATATCGTCGAAAGAAATCCGCCCCACGAGATGGAGATGTACCGCATCGTCTCCAACGTAGTTTGGTTCTTGGACTCGCCATTTCCCGTCTGCTGTAATCGACCCGGGCAAGAGTTCAATGAAGAGGCTGATGCCCCCAAAATAGAGTCCGTGAAAATGAGATCGAAAGTACGCGGTCGACCCTGACTCTAGGTACTCGTGTCGTCTGGCTGCATCTACAACGAAAACACGTTGAGGGTTCTTCTTGGTGGCGAAGGTATATGGTCGGACCTCGCGCTCAAAACCTTCCTTAAGAGCCAATACGGTCTGGATCGAGGACATCTCGTCAGAAGTTCGTTCAGAAAGTACTGTGACAGGCAGGCTAAGCGCATCCGCTACCTGTTGGAGAGTACTCAGGCGCCCATTACCGGTTTTCTCCAACCTCCGAATGGTGCTCAATGAGACATTGGCGCACTCTGCCAAGTAATCTTGAGTCCATGCTCTACTTTCTCTTTCGGCCCTGATTCGGGCCGGATTTGCTGAAGGCATCATTCCATTCTCGCTTTCTCTTCGTTTGAGTACGATCTTAGCAGTAACTTGCGGGAGGGGAAAGGTCACTTACCGTTCATTTGAATGTCAATCGGTTCACTGATAGTCTGACGTCAACTAAAATTCCCGGCCCCTTGCCTCATTGAAGTCGCAGTGGTGGCCTTTGTCGCATTGCCGATTCAGTTTGAAGTTGCTCATTTATCGCTTGGCTTTAACAGGTGTGGAAGGGAGATACCTGGGGAGGCCGGGGCGCCACGTAAACCGATCACTATTGAGCGGAACCAGGGTTCGCGCACGATTCGCGGTCTGACGGGGACGGGCTTTCGCGGAAGTTTAGACAAAGAAGAAACCTGGGTGAGCCCGTCCCCTTGGAAAAGTCCAGGAAAACCTTTGGGGGGAGAGCAAAGCTTAGCTGAATCAGAACTTGGGATTCTCGACCAAATCCTTTGCTCCGAGGACTTTACCACAGCTCCGCGGGTTAGCTAGGGTCGAGACCGGAGCGCTCTCATCCCTCTTGGTGCTAGCCGAAACTGGAGTAGCTCGTCTTTAGAGAAACATGGTTTCTACCCGGAGCCGCTCCTGGGTCGCGGGGGAAGGTAATACGGAGGTCGGAAACAGCCAGGAAGAGGGGTAGAAGAAGCTTCCTTAAGACCACCAGAAGAGTTCTTTTTACTTCCAGAATGCTTGTCCAAAAAAGATAGAAAATCTCTATAAATCAACAAGACAAGCCCCGTTCTTAGTTGCCGTACAGATATCCTAAATGGTAAAATGAGGCATGTCAAAACTCGGTGTTTTCCCCTTCCATTGGAGCGTCGACGCGCTGGTTTCTCACGGAGATGAGGTGGCCTACGAATTGGCCAAAACCGCCTCGAGTTCCCTAGCCCCAATCAAGGTTCTGTTGGGTCGCTGCCTGTTGGCCATGCAGGAGCTAGAAGTTCATAAAAGCTTCGGTATGAGTTCC
>JBJHCR010000522.1:0-3045 GCA_050486105.1 Vulcanimicrobiota bacterium | reverse complement strand
CATGGCACCCGGTTGATCACGGGCATGAAAAGTCCTTCCTACGAATCTAGAAAAAATCTATAGGGCGAAACAGCGCTTACTAAGGAGCGTAGTGATAAATGTGCATTCCTGGGAAAGCTTCGAGCCGCTCTATGATTAAATCCATCACAGCCTCGAAAGCCTGCCGCTCCTGGTGACGATTGCAAGCCCACCAGGAGTGATATTTCTCCTTGCCATCGGTCTCAACGGTAACTAACCCAAAGAGGTATTCCCGGACATTTTCTCCAGCCAAACGGTCACCCTCAAGGTCGAAAAATACATCCCCGGGGCAGGGTTGGGGCAACCGAGCAAGGCCTACTGGGTCCTGAGTGTCACTGCTGTCGGCAGGGACCGGGATAAATTCATAAAGCAAGCGATTCTCATCACGCGAGCTGACCTGTACTCGCGCTTGATCGCGTACACGTTCGTAGCTCGCAATGCTACCTCGATGGGGTTGGAAAGGAAGAGGGGAGCCAATCTCCGATAACTCGAGGACAGTGGAGACACCGCAGGCCGTGAGTTCTCGACGCTGGATACGACTGAGCCCTGCAACCAGCGAGAGATGGTCTACGTTCTTCCACCATTCTCTACAATGCTGAGACCAGGAGCACACCTGGCAGTGTTCCACGGGTTCGGCCTCGTGACGGCTTTCGAGTTCTGTGAAATCCTCGGTGAGAGCCTGCTCGAATCTGGCGCGCATCAAACGGAAGTAGGCAGCATACTCGCGGAAGCGATACGGCCGAACGATCCGCTCACTGTCGCCGTGACCAGACGCCACCACATAAAACCACTCGGGAGGGCGCTCTTGGACTTGGTTAAGAAGCTCGCAGTAGACGCCCAGCTGCAATATGGTGCCCCCGCGAGTCTCGCGTGCGAGTTTTGCATCTGCCGGTTCGTAGGACCAGTCCCCAAACTTGGAACAAAAATTTGTCGCCTTGAGCAGCACATCAGGCCAGCCAAACCACTTGCCGTGCGCTAGGGCTGCTTGGACAATGATGTCGATTCCTTTGTCCATCGCCCTATCCGTGCGTTCTAGAGCTAGCTCACGATTCATTATTCCCGACAGGTCCTCTACGGACTTGCCGGTAGCCTTCAGGCTCAGGACATAAGCATTTTCGTGCTCCCGCCCTAGCTCGGCCAGAGTCTCAACCAATGGGTCATGCCAAACAGGTCTTTTCCTAGCGCCATTAGCTACCGATAACTCCAGAGCATTTTTTTGCCGACAGGAAAGAAAGCTGGAAAGGTCAGTGGGTGAAACTGATAGTTCCGAATTGTAAATCTTCATTCAACCCCCCTCACCTCACCACCGCCCCACAACTCACCCGCCCACCCTCTTCCGAGCACCTTCCCGACTCGATCAACAACGCCAAGCCCGTCTCCATCCGGTTCTTCACTTTAGACCCCAACTGCTTGAATCCAAAGAGCCGGGCGGTTTCGCGCACGAGGTCTTCGGCGGGTAGGGAGATGTTTTGCTTGAGGATGAGGGCGGTGCCGTTGGCGATTTCTTCGTCGCAGATGTCCTCGGCGTCTCGACGGTATTCGTCTGTTGGGAGGCGCACTTCGTCCATGCCAGGTGTGATTCCGTGAACATGGGAGTTGGCGATATCCCGTTCAGGATTGATTAGAGTCTCGAACTCCCGTACCACCTCGCCCTTGTCATTGAGCTGCACGATGCCGATCTCAAGAATGCGATGCTTCGAAGTGAAACCAGTAGTCTCTGTGTCAAACAGGGAAAACAACACAACAAGTCCCTCCTACCCGGAGAGGGCATTTGCTAGGGCGGCAAAGAAATCCTCGAAGGCGTCAGTATTTGACGGATGTTTCGTCCGCTGATTCTTGTCTTCGTGGGAGAGCTACGGTTCAAGCAGGGACACTGTATTCGCCCCAAGAGTTCTTCTCTCGTCCGGCGAGATCAAGAGACTTCAACAAACTCCCCGTGACGAAGATGGATTTAATGACCAGTTGGGAAAAGAATGGTTTGGAGAAAGGTCTAGAGCAAGGCCTGGAGCAAGGCCTGGAGCAGGCCCGGAAGGTCGTGGGCCGACGAATGTTTGCCGAAGGCTCTTCTTTGGAGCAAATCCAACGGATCACCGAAGCCCTTTCCGAGGAGCTCAAATGGTGGTTGGAGTTGGAGGAAACTTAGCTTTGACTGGGCTGATTTTCTCGGGGAATGCTGACGGTTCGCTTAAGGGTCGGCTAACCCCGACCTAACTTAGGTCACGACCAATTAGAGCGGTCTCCCTCAGCGGGGGGGCGTTCTTTGTTTGGGAGGTTGAGAGGAGGAGCAGATAAAAAATCTCACTGCCTCTGTGCTTCGCTGTGAAGCCTTTTCTCCGGAAAAGTGAGAGGGAGCAGGGCGAACCCTACCCCAGGATCCTCTGGTGCTCAGCCCAGCAAGTATGCTAAGATAAGCCCGGCCGTGATCGTTGCAGCTACAGCGATCATAACCGCCAGAGGAGTGCAGTCACGTCTAGGTAAGCGCATGGACTGCCTCCTTTCTTTTTTATCCTCTTGCTCTCGTTCAAGAGGCCTGAACTCCGAAGAGAACAGGCTTGAGGCCGCTGCGCTCTTACGGCCGAACTTTGCTTACTTCGAGCCCACCCGAACCCGACCCCCGAACAGGATGTGAATCCTTTGGAGGTTGGGAGGGGGAGGGGGATTTACAGGAGGCGCGGAGGGGGGGAGAAGAGAGGGATTGGACTAAACCGCTGACGGGGTAGAGAAGAGTTCTACTGGGGCTTGCAGCCTCTGTCGACACCTCCGCCCGCCCTGCCCCGCCCCGCCCACCACCCGCGGACTCCAAGGCTGCAAAAAGTCTCTGTAAAGCGAAAACTCCTTTCACGACGGTAGCACGTCGACCATGAAAGGAGAGTGTCAATGACACCTTTGAGAAGCAAGATGTTCGCGGTTCTGCAGGGCAAGAACCTCCCACTGGACCTCCAAGATAAGTATATTTCCGAGGTGGCCGAAAGTGCTGAGATCCTTTCCGTCCCAAATCCGTGGGATTCTACTTCGGAACGATTGAGT
>JBJHCR010000521.1:0-3058 GCA_050486105.1 Vulcanimicrobiota bacterium | reverse complement strand
CACTTTGCTGCTAACCAACACCTCCTCGCTGCCGGTCACCGGACTTGCCAATGCCACCACCGATACCCGGAAACCGAACGTCGCTGGCATGCATTTCTTCAATCCTGTTCCGATCATGAAACTGGTGGAGGTCGTTCGCACCCCGTTCACCTCCGAAGAGACCTTAAAGGCTGTCTGGACCTTGGCCGAAGCTTGCGGCAAGAGTCCGGTGGAAACTCGAGACACCCCGGGATTTCTCTTCAATAGACTCATTCTTCCCTACCTCAACGAAGCCATTTGGGCCGTCTATGAGGGAGCCGGCAAAGTCGACGAAATCGACAAAGCTATGATGCTCGGTGGGAACATGCCCATTGGTCCCCTGGCCCTGTGCGACCTAGTGGGATTGGATATTCAATTGCACGCCCTGTCAGCGATATGCGAGGAGACTGGTGAACCTAAGTATCGACCGTGTCCTTTGAACAAACAGATGGTTCGCGCCGGGTATCTCGGACGAAAATCAGCCTTGGGTTTCTATGACTATCGCGGCGAGAAGAAGGTTCCATCCGACCTGTCCGTATTTCGTTTCTAAATGGCACTGCCCAGCGGTTTTTCGTTCCCCAACATAACCCCATCAGAAGAAAGGCAAAGTATGAAAGGTATGTCCCAAAGACCAGGTCACGATGACCGATTCTCCGATTTGATGCTCTGTTTCGACGAAGGCCTGGCGATCATGATCTTGAATCGGCCGAAGCAGTTGAATGCTCTCAACTTGAGCACGCTCAGTCAAATGGAGCAGGCCCTCGACCTGATTGAATCAGATCCCAAGCACCGAGTCCTATTGATCACCGGAGCAGGACCAAAGTCATTCGTTGCTGGGGCCGACATTTCGGAACTGAGGGGGCTCTCTGTTGAACAAGGCAAGCGAACCAGCCGTAGAGGACAACAACTGTTCTCTCGCCTCGAGTCCAGCCGCCTTTTTGTTATAGCGGGAATCAACGGCTTCGCCCTGGGCGGTGGTCTAGAGTTGGCTTTGGCTTGCGATATGCGGATTATGGCCCACGAAGCCAAATTGGGGCTCCCTGAAGTGAGTCTGGGAATCATTCCCGGTTATGGCGGAACCCAGCGCTTGACGCGAGTGGTGGGCCCTGGGCACGCAGTGGAGTTGATCGCCAGCGGACGAAAAATCGACGCTCAGTACGCTTGGAGAATTGGTCTGGTCAATCACGTCGTGCCAACCGACCAGCTCCTCGCGACCTGCCAGACCGTAGCAAAAGAAATCCTGGCCAACGCCCCCCTGGCCGTGACTGCAGCCAAACGGGCTGTCCGAGCGTGTCTTGAGAGTTCTCGAGCTTCAGATGGCTATGTCACGGAGTCTAGGGAGTTCGGGGCGCTCTGCACCACCGAAGATGTGGAAGAAGGCATGGCCGCCTTCTTCGAAAAGCGAACAGCTCAGTTCAAAGGCCGTTAGATAAGTTGGGAGAGGGAAGAAGACATGAATAAAGACGATATCATAATCTTGGCGGGTGCTCGAACACCGTTCGGGAAATTTGGAGGGTCCTTCAAGGATCTCAGTGCGACAGATTTGGCCACCGTGGCTTCTCAGGAAGCCCTGAGGCGCAGCAAAGTCCCTCCTGAAGAGATCGACCACGTCATTTTTGGTAATGTTCTTCATTCCGGTCCCAACGCTGCTTACCTCGCACGCCACGTCGGGTTGCGCTGCGAGGTTCCTATTCCCGTGCCCGCCTACGTAGTCAACCGTCTGTGCGGTTCGGGTTTTCAAGCTATCATCAGCGGAGCGGTGGAAATCATGTTGGGGCACGCCGAAGAAGTTCTGGTTGGGGGAGTCGAGCAAATGAGTGCCGCCCCATATCACATCTACGGACGCTGGGGAATGAAGCTGGGGGAAGCGCCGATGATCGACGCTCTCTCCGCCGGTCTCACCGACAATTACTGTGGCTGCCCCATGGCGGTCACCGCCGAGAACCTAGCCCGTGCCTACGAAGTGGAACGTGAAGAAGCCGACGAGATTGCCTGCCTGTCTCACCATCTGGCTCACGAAGCCTGGGAGAAAGGGTGGATGCAAGAAGAGGTGGTTCCTGTGGTGATCCCCGGCAAGAGGGGGGAGATTCGAGTGGAACGAGACGAGCACATCAGACCTGACACTCAACTCGAGAAACTGGCGAAACTCCCTCCGCTTTTTGCCCATGGCCAAGTCACCGCCGGCAATAGCTCGGGAATCAACGATGGAGCGGTGGCTCTGGTGCTCACTACGGCCGAAAGTGCAGCTCAACGGGAGGTGCAACCCTTGGGACGTATCGTGTCTTGGGGGATCAAGGGAGTGCAGCCGGACATCATGGGCATCGGACCAGCCCCGGCGGCTCGAGAGGCCTTAGAACGAGCTGGCATGGGCTTGCATCAAATGGACCTGATAGAAGTGAACGAGGCTTTTGCCAGCCAGTATCTCGCCGTTGAGCGCGAACTGGGCTTGCCAAGGGACGTGACCAACGTCAATGGGGGAGCCATCGCTCTCGGGCATCCCCTCGGAGCCTCCGGAGCCAGGTTAGTGCTGACTTTGCTGTACGCCTTGAAGCAGCGAGAAGGTCGCTATGGTCTGGCAACCGCCTGCATTGGTGGAGGCCAAGGGATCGCCGTGATCGTGGAAAGCTTTGGAAATGGCTGACGCCCCTGAAGGCCTCCCTTCCACCAGTGTCGAGGAGGCCCTTCGGGAGATCCTTTCCCAGATCCCGCAACCCAAGACCTCCCGAGTCTTCATCGACGATGCCGAGGGTCTGATTCTGGCTGAACCGGTCATCGCTGATCAGGATCATCCAAGCGATGACACTTCAGCCATGGATGGCTATTCAGTGAGAACCGCAGACCTCAAAACGGCTTCCACCGAGTCTCCGGTAGATCTCAAGCTCATCGAAGATGTGCGGGCGGGGTTCCCTCCGGAATCTCCCGTTGAGTTTGGCCAGACCAGTCGCATTTCCACCGGAGGTTTCTTGCCTTTTGGAGCCGAAGCCGTAGTGTTCCGGGAAATCTTAGAAGTTGTCGATGAAGAGACCATTCTTTTCTGCTC
>JBJHCR010000520.1:0-3090 GCA_050486105.1 Vulcanimicrobiota bacterium | reverse complement strand
CTCCCTGGCAAGCCCTCCAGCTTGCGATAGTCGGTATCCACAGCCAGAGTGGTCTCCCCTTGCTCGTGCAGACTCTCCACAAGCCGGCGCCCTAAACCGTTCATCCCAACCACCACCAGGTGACCCTTCAGGTCCCGAGACTCGTGCTCCGGTCGCTCTTGGGAGGCCCGGAAAACCCTTAGGAGCCCCAGTTTCTGACTGAACTCATATAGCTGCTCGTTGTACAAGATCATGTAGGACGACACCACAATGGTCACCAATCCGACAAAGGCGATGACCGAAAGGATGGCAGGTTCGATCAGCTCGTTCTGCACCCCCATGGCTCCAAAAATAAAGGAGAACTCACTGATCTGGGCCACCGTCACGCTGGTCATGAAGGCGGTGCGCTCATCGAAGCGGCATAAGACGATGAGCACCATAAAAATGAAGGGGTTGCCAATCAGGACAAAGAGAGAGAGAATCAAAGCCGCCTGCCACTGCTCAAAGGCCGCCCCAATTTCCATCTGAATTCCCAGAGTGACGAAAAACACCATGATAAAGAAGTTCATGACCGGATGAACGGCTCGTTGCAAGGGATGAGCAAACGGAAGCTGAGCCAAACTCAGACCTGCCAGGAAGGCTCCGATCTCTGGGGACAGTTCGAGCCACTCAGCTAAAACGACGAAGAGAAAACACCAGGCTACGCTGGCTATGAAAAGGCCCTCCGCGGACTGGGCAAGCCAAGCCAGCGGCTTGGGCAGCAGGTAGCGAGAGGCTACCAGGGCCAAAATCAGCAGCCCTCCCATCCCGGCAAAAGAGCGCGTCAACCCTCCGGCAACGGCCGAGGCCTCCAGGCTACTCTCCTGCCCGAGGCCGGCCAGAAAGGTGAGGGCCACGATAACCACCATGTCCTGGACCAGAAATATCCCTACCGCTATACGACCATACAAAGAGTGCAATGCTTTCTTCTGGTCCAGCAGTTTGACCACCACCACCGTGCTGCTGAAGGTCAAAGCTGTGGCCAAGAAGATCGACTCCATTACGGTATAGCCCAAAACTTGGCAGAGCCCATATCCACCGAGTGCGGTGAACACCACCTGGCCGATCCCGGCGACAAAAGCCACCTTACCTACGTCTTTGATCTTCTCGATGCTGAGTTCGAGTCCCACCAAGAAAAGCAACAGAGCGATTCCCACCTCAGCTATAAGGTGCAAGACCTCACTGACCTCGAGTAAGCCAAAAAGCGGGCCTAAGAACAGCCCCGCAGCAATGTAAGCCACGATCGAGGGCGTCTGGAAGCGCCTCGTGAGTACCACCAGTAGCGTGGCCCCCAGAACAATCCAGCCCAAACTGTAATAAAGGGACATGTCATTCATCGGCTCCTTGGCGTTCTTTGACCCAAGGGTCATCCCCTTTAGCTAAACCGCCCCAAAAAACCTCAGCATCTCCCGGCTGGCTTCGGGTCCTTCGGCGTCGGTGTGAGAGCCTTCCGAATTGCCTCCCGACCAGGCGTGGGCGAGTTCTTTTATGAGCCAAAATTCGGCCCACTGAGGCTCGACCCATCTGCGGTAGGTCGGGGTTTGGTGAAGCTCTGGCTGTCCTTGAAGCAGCGAATCAAAAATTCTACGACCGTTGCTGGGATTCACCACCGTGTCTTTTTCCCCGTGAAAAATGATGGCGGGAATCTTCAAGGTCGGCTTGCTCTTCTCTACCCCGGGGAGACCCAAACCCTTCATAGCCGCCAGAGCCCCCAGAGTGCCTCGAGCGGCTTTCGGAGGTAGCCCGGAGTGGATGCCCACAGCGGCGAATAGGTCGGGATACAGATGGGATAGGTTGGAAGCCATGGCTCCTCCGGCCGACATCCCGGCCAGGAAGGTCTCTTTGGGTTTCAGGCCCAGCTCTTCTTGCAGGGCCTCGACCAAGTCTGCGAGTTCTCCAGCCTCCCCGGAGCCTCGGCTCTGATGCACTTTACCATACCAATTCCAGCATCTTCGAGAGTGTCGGTTTTCCGGCTGCTCGGGAAACACCACCACCAAGCCGGCTCTCGGGGCCAGCACACCCATCCTTGTCCCGAGAGCAAAATCCCGAGCGTTCTGGGTGCAGCCGTGAAGCATGAGCAAAAGGCCAGAATACGAACCTTCAGGAAAAATGTGGTGCGGAACTTGGCCTCGAAATTTAGCGGCTATGGACATTTGGCAGATTTCGCAGCCACCGCCCAGCCGTCTTCTGGTAGGTTTTTACTCTTCGAGAAGGTTCCTCAGGCTGCGGCCTCAGAGGCTTCCTTCTTCTTGCTGCTGACGATGTCGTGCAAACTGGGCGAAAAGTGGCCGGTTTGGATCTTGTTTCCGATCAGAACCGAGCCGACAAACCCCGCTCCTGCTCCTAAGACGGCTCCCCCGATCCCGCCGATGGCGTACCCAGCAGCGCCCACCCCTACTGCGGCGGCCCCTAAAGGCCAATAGCTGAGCTTATTCTTCCAGTAATTGCTGCCGTCATCGTGAATGACCTCAAATCCTGGGGTCTTCAAGAAGACATCCGGGGCAATAGCCTTCTTACCGAAAATGCTCTTGGTGGGAGTCTCGACGGGATTGTCCCCCGAAGCCAGGGCCTTAGCGACCAACTCCGAGCAATAGAATTCGCTGTCATCATCGGTGTTAAAAACGCCGTCGTAGGGCTTCCCGAGATGCTCGCGGCAGTACTCCGTGGCTTTCTGGGTATCAGACTCGCTGATCTCAGGACGAGCGATGGCCACCTTCAGTCGGCCCTCAAAGAACTCGTCGAGGCTGCCCTTGATCACTCCGCTTCCCACAGCCTCGTAAACCATGTTGTCACTCCCCACGAAGGCAGCGTGAGTGTAGTGAGAACCGATGGCCCAGAATTCCATTCTCGCCCAACCCGGATAGGCGCCGTCAGCGGTCATCAACACATCTCCTGGCTGAACTTTGTCCTTTAGAGCTTGAGCGCGCTCGGGAGTGATCTCTGGCATAGTGGTTGGAATGCGACGTCCCATGAATCCCAACAGCGCCCCCGCAGCGACCCGGCCTAAGCTGAATCCGGGTTTCTCCTCCGTCGATTCCCCAAGGCTCACCGACTCCTGAGGTACCCCTAAGG
>JBJHCR010000519.1:1268-3100 GCA_050486105.1 Vulcanimicrobiota bacterium | reverse complement strand
GGCCAGTTCTGAACGTTGAGAGCCGTCAAGGGGGATGATGATCTTGCTCATGCCAAGGACCTTAGCGCAGAATCGAGTCGATGTCACCTGGTTGAGTCAAATTTCCAAATTCAATCTCGCAAGAGGAAATGACACCCCGGGTAGAACAGGCTCACCGACACCACTTCGGACAAAGTCCACTTCTGGTTTCAATGCTGATCTAGAATCGAGGTCCCGGCCTAATAGTGCTCCGTAAACCTACTTGGATAGTGAGTTTCGATCGATGGATGGAGCGAGCTTTGCTAGGGAAGCTCCCCGTTAGGGGCAATGCTTTTTTAAACATCTTGTTGGTGGGACTCCTGAGTTCGGGGTTTCTGATCGCCTGGCAACATCCCGGAGTGGCCGGCCTGGCGCTCTTGTTCCCGATTATGGTCCTATGCTTCTTCCACGGACCTAAGGCTTCGACCATACTCGTTCCCACTCTCCTATTCCACTATCACCTCGTTCCGGGAAAAACGGAGAACCTAGTAGCGCTCCTCGCTGGAGCAACGGGGATCGTATTTTCCACTATCACTGCTTATAAATACCGCCAAGCTCGACTTCAAGAACTCAAGCTCGAAGAAGACCTCAGTTTGGCTAAGCAAGTTCAAAACAGTCTTCTCCCGAAGAGCAGAAGTCTTCTAGGCCCCCTGGAAATCGCTACTCACAGTTTGGCCTCAAGGCAACTCGGGGGAGATTTTCTGTGTTTTTCCAGACCATCTTCCTCTCGTTATGGACTACTCATGGGCGATATTATGGGTAAAGGGACACAGGCAGCCTTAACTGCAGCCATGCTAGACGGAATCTACTCAGAATTGACTCAGACCGGAGCCAAACCTGCCCTTATAGTGCAGCAACTGAATCGATACCTCACCGAACGCTTTGGTGAAGGGAGCAGAATGGCTACCCTTTTCTGCTTGGAAGTGGATATCGAGGCCCAGGCATGGCGCTACTGCCGTGCTGGTCATCCCCCGCCACTGCTCGTCCACGCAGACAGCACCTGGGTCACTTGCGACGGGGAGGGCTTGATGGCAGGGGTCTTGGCCGACACCCCCTACAGCGACCAGGAAATCGACTTAAGTGACGGAGACCAAATGTTCCTGGTCACTGACGGCTTGTTGGAGAGCGATTTTCCACATTGCGCAGAGATCGCCCGCCATCTTATTCAGTCTAGGACGCAGCCTATCGAATCCGTGCAGACCCAACTGATTCAAAAGTTGCGTTCACTCCTTCCTCAAGAAGTGGAAGACGATGAAACGGCAGCTTTGCTTCGCTATTGCAGGGCCCCCTAGGAGGCTGCTGGCTGATAATGAGGGCTTACACCTGGCCCAATTGGAATGTCTAGACCTACCCAAACTAACAGCATAATGGACCAAGCTAGACCAAGCGCCACTGAGTAGGGCAACATCGGAGTCAAGATGGTTCCCATTCCTGCTTTGCGGTCGTAGCGCTGAGCGAAAACGATGATGATTGGGAGATAGGGCATCAAAGGAGAAATGATATTGGTCACGGAGTCTCCCACACGATAAGCGACCTGAGTCATCTCCGGGCTGATGCCCATCATCATCATCATCGGGACAAAAATCGGGGCCATAAAAGCCCATTTCGCCGATGCGCTCCCTACCAAGAGGTTCATCGCCCCGGAAACAGCTGCGAAGGCCAACAGCAAGACAACTCCCGTAAGTCCCACACTCTGCAACCACTCGGCCCCTTTCACGGCGGTCACGGCTCCCAAATGAGTCCAGTTGAAGTAAGCGACAAACTGCCCGGCAACGAAAGCCAAAACGATGTAGAGCCCCATACTCGCCATGGAA
>JBJHCR010000519.1:431-1258 GCA_050486105.1 Vulcanimicrobiota bacterium | reverse complement strand
CCATCTTAGCGACATCCTTGTCATTCTTGAGAGCCCCCGTCAGGAACCCGTAAACCACGCCAGGAACAATGAAAAGTAAGGTTATGAGAACCTCGATGGATTCAAAGAACGGGTGCAGGGCGTCGACTGCCGGTTGGGTTTCTGTGATGGGGTCTCGCAAGGGCGAGAAAGGAGCAAGAGCTAAGAATGCCAGCACCGCAGCCACCAGGCCTGCAGCACCCATAGCCTTAAAAAAGGCGACTCTGTGCTCAGGTGTCGGGTCTTCACTGGGCTCGACCTGCTCGCTAGCCTGACTCGGATCCCACTCGCCCAGCATGGGTTCCACGAACTTGGAGTTTACAAAAGTGACTACTGCGGTTACCAGAAAGACTGAGACCACCATGAAGTAGTAATTGCAAGTCGCCTGCACCGTGTAGGCTGGGTCTACTGATTGGGCGGCTTGGCCAGTGAGGCGGGCCAACATAGGGTCCAACCCGGTGATAAGAAGATTGGCGCTAAACCCACCTGAAACAGCCGCATAGGAAGCCGTCAATCCCGCGATGGGATGCCGACCTAGGCCGGCAAAGAGGAGAGCACCCAATGGGGTCAATACCACATAACCGGCATCGGCAACCATGGAACTCATGACCCCGGCAAAGACCAGTGTCGCCGTGATCAGGGTCTTGGGAGCAGCACTGACCAGAAGCCTTAGTCCCATAGTCACGAAGCCTGTTCGCTCAGCCACCCCTATGCCGATCATGACCGTCAAGACCGGTCCCAGGGGAGCAAAACCAATGAAGTTGTCCACCGCCGAGAGGAACATCCATCGAATTCCCTCCCAACTGAGG
>JBJHCR010000519.1:0-421 GCA_050486105.1 Vulcanimicrobiota bacterium | reverse complement strand
AACTTCACCTGACCACTGCATCATTTCGGCACTCTGTCCGGCCATGAACACTGAAGCCAGGATCACCACCACGGACATGAGGGCAAAAAGAGTGAGAGGGTCTGGCAAGCGGTTACCGATATCCTCAACTTTCGAAAGCAGGCGCACCAGCCTGGAGCTGTCAGGGCTGTTTTGAGGAGTAGAGTCAGGCATAGTGACGAGAGTTTACGATTCGCGGCAAGAATCCTAGGAAGGTCGACATAAACTGTCGATGTAGAGGCTGTGCGCCGAATCGCCCCGAGTCCAAACGAAGCAATTTTTTCGTCAGAGGAATTGCAAATTCGAAGCTCATAGTGGGCCTGTTTGCAAGAATTTGCGGTTCCCATGGCGGAGAAAGGGCGAGTTTGGGGATGTGGGTTGATTCGGCGCACAGCCTCTGTAG
>JBJHCR010000518.1:0-3111 GCA_050486105.1 Vulcanimicrobiota bacterium | reverse complement strand
CCTCATGGGCTCCCCAACTCCGTTGAGGTATCCCCCTCCCTATATCATAAGTTGAATAAAGACGACGAAATGAAAATCGAGGTCGGCACGGGAGCTCTTGGACATCTCTGGATTCGGTCTATAGAACGGCATTGAGGGGTCAAGATCGCATCGGCTTGAGAGCCTGGGCCCATTTCAGGAGTTCTTCGAGCATGCCTTTGGCGGCCTTTTCGTTGCCCTCACTCGGTTGAAAAGCCCCCTCCTCGACCTGATTCCAAACCATAGGGAGAACCACGGCCTCCACCAGGGGCACCATTTTCAAAACAGTGGCGATCTGTTTGGTGGCCTCCACCGAGCGCATCCCGCCACTCGCTCCCCCGTAGCTGACAAAGGCACAAGGCTTATAGTTCCACTCGTTGTAGAGGTAATGAAGGGCATTCACCAGAGAAGCCGGGGGAGAGAAATTGTACTCAGGCGTCACAAAAACAAAGGCGTCCGCTTCACGAACTGTGTCGCTCCATTCCTTCGTGTGCTGGTTGGTATAGTTCTCTTGTCGGGGATGGTTCGGCTCGTCGAGAAGAGGAAGGCCCACTTCGGCCAGGTCGACCAGACGAACGTTGAAAAGCGCGGTGTTCTTGGCGAAGTCGGCGAACCACTTGGCCACCGGCTCTCCGATACGGCCAGGGCGGGTGCTGCAAAGAATGACATGAAGTTTTAGCATGCCGATCACTTCAAAGCATCCGAAGGCCGTTCCCTCCTCTTTCAGGATAGATTTACCCTATACTTTCGGAATTTTGAGCGCACTGCTCCGCCTTGGACTGAAGGGTCACCAGGGTCTTTCTGACGAAGACCGCGAGCATGAAGACCATTGCAAAAGTTCTTTTCGTTGTGTTTACCGTCGCACTCTTGACGATCGGCGCCTCGGCCGAAACCCAGACCAGTTCTCCAGAACAGATGATCGAAGCCATCCGTTCCGCCGTCCACGCCAAGCCCGGACTAGTCGCGGAGGCCGCAACCAAGAAAGATCACATCAAAGTTGAAATCATCACCGCCGCCTTACAGGAGTACAAATTGAAGCTTGACCCGCTCACCTTCGAAGTCTTGGATATTGAATCCAAAGGTCCGGTCAAGGCCCATAAAGTCGAAGCCTATTCCTCGGAGACCTTGATCGAAGCGCTTAAGCTGGCGGTGGCCCGCCACCCTGGAACCATCGAAGAGGTGGAGGTGGAGCGAGAGAACGGGCGCCTCTATGTGGAGGTCGAGATCCATTGCCAGGAGCACGGCAAGCGTGACTACTATGTGGACATGCGAAATCGCACCGTGACTCTTGAGAAGTAGTAGGCACGAGATGCCTGTTCAAGCCCCTCAATCCGGAACGGTGAAGTGACGCTGCTCGCGGAATTCTGAGCGCAGTCGAGTTCGAAACTCGGGATGGGCGAACCTTGTTCGTGGTGGGCCCATAATGACCCCTGAGTTGTGGCCCGGTAGTCTGTCTTGGCTAGAGGGGAGTCTGCCGGCCAATGCTGAATGAGCCGACCTCGGGCCGCTCGGTCCGAAACACGGGAAAAAGCCTTAGGAGGAACAGATGGAAATTGCCATGATTGGTCTGGGTCGGATGGGGGCCAATATGGTTCGCCGTCTTCTCAACGGGGGGCATCGCTGCTTCGTTTATGATCGCTCCAAAGAGGCGGTCTCAGAGCTCGAACACCTAGGGGCCACTGGCGCGGCGAGCCTTCCTGAGCTCCTGAAGAAAATGAGTGCCCCGAGAGTTGTTTGGCTGATGGTACCGGCCGGTGTGGTCAGCGCCCTCCTGGAGGACCTCACCCCCCACCTCGCAGCCGGGGATGTGGTGGTCGACGGAGGAAACTCTTACTATGTCGACGCCATCCATCGCTCCAAGGCCTTGGCCTCAAAAGGCATTCACTACATGGATTGCGGCACCAGCGGTGGGGTCTTGGGCCTAGAGCGAGGCTATTGCCTCATGGTGGGAGGAGAGAGGTCGGCCTTTTTGCGCTTAGAGCCGGTCCTTGAGACCCTCGCTCCGGGAAAAGACAGTGCCCCCCAAACTCCGGGTTGGGAAAACCTCGACGGGACCGCAGAACATGGCTACCTGCACTGCGGTCCCAGCGGAGCAGGCCACTTTGTCAAGATGGTCCATAACGGAATCGAGTACGGGATCATGGCCGCCTACGCCGAAGGATTCAATCTCCTGGCCCACGCCAACGCCGGCCGCGCGGAGCAAGAGCACGATGCGGAAACCACTCCCTTACGCCAACCCGAGGAATTTCAATTCGACCTCAACCTCAGGGACATTGCCGAGCTGTGGCGTCGAGGCAGTGTCATTCCGTCTTGGCTTTTGGACCTCACCGCCCAAGCTCTGGTGGACGATCCCACTTTGCAGAATTTCGCCGGTCGAGTTTCCGATTCCGGTGAAGGCCGTTGGACCATCAAGGCCGCGGTGGATTGCGGAGTTCCGGTTCCGGTGTTGAGCACCGCCCTGTACTCTAGGTTCGCCTCGCGCAATCTGGACGACTACGCCAACAAGATTCTCTCCGCCATGCGTTTGGGTTTTGGCGGACACTTAGAGAAAAAGTAGAGCAGGAGACCGTTCATGAGCCAGCGTAGCGATGCCTTTGTTTTTTTTGGAGCCACCGGAGATCTGGCCTATAAAAAGATCTTTCCCGCCCTTTACGCTTTGGCCAAGGACGGGCAACTCGATCTGCCGGTGATCGGGGCCGCCCTCCCTGACTGGACTCAAGAGCAGCTGAGGAACCGGGCTACAGAGAGCTTGGACCACGCCGGAGCTCACGACACTGCTGCGCGGGAGAAGCTGTTGAGCCTGCTGGACTATCAGTCCATGCGCTTTGAGGACCCCGACAGCTTTCACCGCTTGCGCACCGCCTTGGGGGAGGCTTGTCGCCCAGCTTACTACTTGGCCATTCCTCCTCAAACCTTTGAGATGGTGGTCGAACACCTAGAGCAGTCCGGTTGCAGTGACAGCGCGAGGGTCTTGGTGGAGAAGCCCTTTGGGCGAAACTTGGCCTCCGCTCGCCATCTGAACCAGGTGCTGCGAGAGAAGTTCGAAGAGCGCTCGATCTTTCGCATCGATCACTACTTGGGCAAGCCTTCGGT
>JBJHCR010000517.1:0-3133 GCA_050486105.1 Vulcanimicrobiota bacterium | reverse complement strand
GCTCCAAGCCTACCATCAAAAAGGGACAACGCTGAGAGCGCTGTCCTAGGACTTCGAGGAGGTCTCCAAGCTTCTGGTCGTTGGACATGGCCTCGAGGAAAAGAGAATTAACCTGAAACGCCTGTACATCATCAACCAGATCGGCCAAATACTCTCCCTGTTCCGAGGTCAGCCTCCAGAGTACATCGCCTTGAGCCCTATCAATAACCAGCATCGCTCGAAGTCGTGAGCCAAAATCTCTCTACAGAGCGACTTTGATCTTCTTGAGTTGGTCGATTATGAGGTTCAGATCGTGTGGGCCAAGTTCCGGAGAGAGGGGAACTTCGTCTTCGGCGCCCTCTTCTCGCTTGATGATGGGCGGTTTTCCCCCAACCTCATCGAAGTCCACAGTGCAACCCAAAGTGTTTGTCGCCAATTTGTAGACCAACGGCACTTGCTCATACGGAGTGAAAGGAAACTCTCGTCCCCAAACATTCAAAGCGTTGATAGTCAATTCTTCAATGCTCATGGCCTTACCCTGATCCGACAGGACTCTTCGCAAAACCTCAGCGATAGGGGTGTTCTTTCCGATGTCTTTCAATGCCATAATCTTAACTCTCTTTCTTCTTCAATCCTGGGTACTCGTGGGCAAAAACCCGTTGAAGGCCGCCTAGTTTATCCGTCGGAAGCAAAGATCCCTCCGATTTAGATCCCAGAACCTTCAAACTTCTACCGGGATTCATCCCTGTCCAAGCAGAAAGCTTATGGCATGAACTTTCTCGATGCCGAGCCGACCGCACGCCTCATCCAACTTCAGTTGGCCGCCTGGAAGACCGATCCCAATCTCGGTGGTGCTCACCTCTATCTCTTAGATACCGATGAGCACCCGGCGGTCCAGGCGACCCGAATGGAGGGCTCTCCTCCATTACTGGAGCCGTCGGTGGTGGAAAATCTGCTGCAGCAAGCGCTCTTGGATCGAACTACCGGTTGGCGTCATCTGTTTCCTCAAGATATTGAAGCAGCAGTCCTCCCTATCCGTCAGGAACGAGCCATCATAGGGGTGGCTGTCCTCTACCCTGCTGAGAACGCCGATATTCCCGATGAGTGGTCCACTCAGGTCGCCCGCTTCGCAGCAGAGTTCGGAAAGGCTCGTATGCTGAACCTCTCCGAGCCACCAACCTTCGAGCAGTTGGTGCAAGCGATCCCGGAGACTGACGAAGGCTGGCAGGAACCGGAGGAGTCGAAAGTTCATTGGGAGCAGAGCCGAAGCCGAGCCCAAAGTCTGGAAGACCTCCTCCAAGACGATCTTCCAGACTGCCTGCTCTGCGATGCGTTGCCTCTCTTCTGAATATCTTTTCAGAGGGGCTAGACTCAGTGAAGAAAAAACAAATCAGAGGGCGGCGCGGCCACAATCCCATACGGATTGATGTTCCGATGAGATTGATAGTAGTGCTTGGCGATGTGCTCGAACTGACACGTTTCGGCCACCCCTTCGAAACTAAATACTCTAGCCAAGTGTCTGGACAGGTTTGGATAATCTCTAATTCTTCGTCGCGAACACTTGAAATGCACAAAATAAACCAAGTCGAACCGGATCAAAGTCGTAAATAAGCAGACGTCGGCCTCAGTTAACTGCTCGCCTATCAGGAACTGCCGATCCGCAAGGTGCTGCTCCCAGCGATCGAGGGCCTCGAACAACTGGTCCACAGCCTGCTCATAGGCCTCCTGACTCGTGGCGAACCCTGCCTTGTAGACCCCGTTATTGATTGGCTCATAGATGGCATCGAGAACTTCGTCGATAGCGCCTCGAAGATGCTCGGGGGCTAAGGATTCGCAAGGTCGCTGAGGTCCATGCCAAGACTGAAAGGCCTCTCCCAAAAGACGGAGGATCTCTCGAGATTCATTGTTGACGATAGTCTTGGCCTGAACATCGAAGAGGACGGGAACGGTGACCCTACCAGAGTAACTCGGGTCGGCTTCAAGGTAGACCTGGCGGAGTCGCTCAAATCCAAAAAGTTGGTCTCGGGTGGAGAAGGGATGGGAAGGATGGAATCTCCAGCCATCGTCATCGAGAAACCAGTCAACCACGGACACAGGAAGTTTATCGGCCAATCCCAACACAGAGCGGGCGATCAAGACCCTATGGGCCCAAGGACAGGCCCAGGAGACGTAAAGGTGATAGCGATCGGCCTGCAAACTCTCAATGGTAGATCTGAATGTTGTCTGAGGTCGCTGAAAGGCTCCACTTTCATCGCTCGGGTACCACCCGCTTTTCCATTCACCTTCAACAAAATAGCCCAAATTCGTGCTCCACTCTCTTCCCAAAACCTGATCTCAACCTGCCCTACCGCCTCTCGGCCTCGAGAAGGAGGAGTCTCGTCAAAAGCCAAATCGCTGACTGTGCAGTTGGCGTGTCTGGTCCTATACGTTTCCGATCTCAGGGCCTCAGGCCCTTTCTACCGCAACCTCTTAGGGAAAAAGCCAGGAAAGTTAGGTCAAGACCACCTTCGGTTCGCCCTCGGATCTGGTGCACTTATCTTGAAAGCACGAAAAGGGAAACCCGGAGAGCCAGCTCAGAGAATCACCGAGTTTTCCTTAGCGATGGATGAACCTCTGGAGCGTCTGTTCTGGCGCCTGAGCCAAATCGCCGACGATGAGAGACCGCGGACGGCGAAGAACGCTCCCAGCATATCCCGAGAATCTCCAGCCCTGGAAATGCGAGCGGTCTTCCGAGATCCCGATGGCAACCTGGTGGAACTTTTCCACAGAGAGAGTTGTCAATGACAGGAAAACGCATGGGACCGCCATCTGCCAGAGTTTGCGTCCTGTACACCGGCGGAACATTCGGCATGCAGATTTCCGTCCCGGATCAGCCCTGGTCCCCACTCAGGCCGGCAAGCACCGAAACCTTGAGACAGGCCTTGGCAGGCCTGGGGGAAAGCCAGGGGGTCTCCTGGACCTTGAACTCCTTGACCGAACCCGACGGTGCCGAGGTTCGCCCTTTGGATTCTGCCGAAGTGGGTCCACACCACTGGCTGACCATCGCCGCCGCTCTCGAGCGATGCTACCACGACTACGACGGCTTTGTGGTCATTCACGGTACGGACACTCTGGCTTACACTGCCTCGGCGCTCTCCTTTCTTCTGGTCAACCT
>JBJHCR010000516.1:0-3151 GCA_050486105.1 Vulcanimicrobiota bacterium | reverse complement strand
ATGTACAACAGTGTGGGGGTAGGATTGGCTCGAGCAGGAGACAGCTACGCGGTGACCCAAGTCTTCTGTTTGCAAGCCATTATCGTGGACAAACTCCTCAGCACCCCCGCTGGAGAGAGCTACGACTTTTTTCTCCAAGGCAAGGTGCGAGAGGGGAGCAAGGAAGGAGCGGTCTTCGTTGATGGCAAGCCGGTGACCCATTTCCAAGCGGCCGCCGATGGCTCGTTCTCGATTAAGGTCACAATTCCAGCGGGCACCCAGGTCAGTGTCGGACTTAAGAAAACCGTGAGCAGTTTTTCGACCGCCTTAGAGTTTCCCGTTGAAGCCGGCCTGATAAACTAGGGTTTTAGAGCGCTTGGAGCAGTCTCTGCAGACGCTGGCTCTCCAATCGTCCCGGGCTGGCCTCATAGAGCAACAAACGTCGGGCCTCCTGATCCCAACTGGTGGTGGAGGCGAAGAGCTGCTGGTGGATTTCTCGAGACAGGGCCTCGACGCTTGGCTGCTCGGCCAGGTCGATCAGCACGTTTCCATCAGCATCGAGGAACTCTGCCCCTAACTCTGGAGAGACCTTGAGTAAGAAGTCGGTTCCCCGCTGGAAGCGCGGGGAGGCCAGTATCGCTCGGGCCACCTCTTTGGGCCCTTCAACCGTTACCTTAAAGGGCACCTGGTGCCGACGGGAGACGTTTGCATCGAGTTCCCAAGCCTTTAAGATCTGGTGGCGCTCGACCAAGAGACTGGCCAGAGCCAGGCGCTCGGATCCAGGGATAGTCGGTACCTGAGGACCAAACTTTGGAGACAACAGGGCACGGTAGCCCTCGGCCTCTTCCTCGGCGGATGAAACTGCGTTTGTTGCCGACAAGGCCGCCAGAACCACCCCGCGCCCGTAACAGCGTAAGAGTTCCGGAAGAAGCCAGGGGCTATTCAGAGTGCCCGGACCATAGGGGCTGAGCTGTGGCTGGACTCCGAGGCCTCGAGCAGCCCACACCCTGGCCTGATTTCGGGCCCAGAGAAGGCGGGCTTCTAGGGCCAAGCTCTGCTTCCACAAGCCCCATTTCTCGCCTCCGATAAGCCAACTTGAACGCTCAAGATTTCGCTGAAGTTCTAAGGCCAAAGCAGCAGCATACAAAAGGTAGCGCTGGTTCCAGGTCTGCTCTGCGGGTTCGCTCACCATAGAGTTTCTGAACGGGCTATCGAGGGCTAGTTCTAGGGCCTCTAGAGCCAGTTCAGAATCACCGAAAGCCAACATGACTTCCCCCACAGCGGTGAGATGTCGAGCCCGAGTCAGAGCGTTCGCTCGCTGGGAAAGCTGGCTCCGCCACCGCTTGCTTTCTTCGAGTTGGGCGAAGGCTTCATCAAACCGGCCTTGGCCGGCATAGAGGATTGCCAGATGGTCGTGGGGGGCAGCGAAAGTCTCAGGATGGGGCCATTGTGTGGCTTGAAGCCAGGTTCGCTCGGCTTCTTCGAACCTCAGAAGGTCCCGGTAGGCCTCTCCCAGGTTGGTCCAGTACACCGGCTCGGGATAGTCTTTGAGATCGAGTTCCAACAAACTCGCTTCTTCAAGAAACGGCAGGGCGTCCTGGGGTTGGCCCCGCTGCATTTGCACCTGACCTAAGAGGTCCAAGACTCCAGGCAGGCGGGGATCGAGTTCATCGAAATGCTCTCGGACATTGAGCATGACCGCCTCTGCCAGGTCGAGTTCCCCCAACTTGAGTAGGGGCCAGCCTCGAAGATGGAGTTGGTTGGGCTTATACAGGCGATCGTGCTGCTCCAAGACCTCCAGGGCCCGACGATAGTCCTCGAGCTCTTGGGCGGTTAACCTCAGGTCCATAAGGACCGTTCGGTGCAGCTCCTCGAGAGGCTCCTTGATCAGGGGCTTTTGCGGAGCCTCCAAGAGCTTTAGGGCCCGATTGAGATGGTGCTCAGCCTGAGCCAGATCGCCCTCTGCCCAAAGATGCAGCCGGCCCAGAGCGGCGTGGGCTTCCGCAGAGTCGGGGTCGGAGGCCAACATACGTTCGGCGATCTCTCGGGATTCGCAATATCGCTGGGCCAAAAAGGCCTGGGCGGCGCGAAGGTACTCCGGGCTGTATTGCTGAGGCTGTCGGGCCTGGGCGGGCAGACACCAAAGAAAGACCGGCAGCAAGCTCAGGGCAAGCCCAAACAGGGCCGAGGAAACCCGGGCCGTGGAGAGACTCAACGAGCCAATCCTTTCCGACTCAGCGCCTCCAGGGGCTCTCGGCAACATTCTTCTACAATGTCCTTCACCGGGCGGGCTCCCGTTTCCAGGATCAGGCGGTGAGCAAACACGTGCGGGATCAGCCATCGAAGATCATCGTCGGTGATGAAGTCCCGACCCCGCAACAGAGCTGCAGACCGCAAAGCCGGTCGCATCATCATAATGCTCCGGGTGGAGGCGCCCTGGACCACCTCTGGGTGAGACCTGATGGCTCGAGCGATATCCACCAGACACGAGTTTATGTCGGGGTGGACGAAAACCCGTTCCGTGGCGGTGCGTCGACATTCGAGGAAATCGGCCCGCTTGATCTTCTCCACGGGACTTGAGCGGGCGCGTTCGTGCTCGGAAGCCAGGACCGAGATCTCACTAGCACGGTCGATGTAGCTCATGCAAATGCGGAACAAAAATCGATCCAACTGAGCCATGGGTAGTGGATAGGTGCCGGCAAGATCCAGGGGGTTCTGAGTAGCGATAAAAAAGAACAGCTCGTTGAGACGGTAAGACATGCCGTCCACGGTGATCTGCTTTTCGGCCATAGCCTCAAGCGTTGCCGACTGCACTCGGGGTGAGGTTCGATTCAGCTCGTCCCCGAGGACCACATAGGCAAAAATGGGGCCTTTCTGAAAATGCACAGTTTTGGTGTCGGGGTCGAAGATGTTGGCCCCGGTGATGTCTGAAGGCAGGAGATCTGGAGTGAACTGGATCCTGGCAAAGTTCCGCAGGTCGGGGTTCGGGATGTCGTCGACAATCGAATTACCCAGGGATTTGGCAAGGGTCGTTTTCCCGGAACCGGGATAGTCCTCAAGGAGCACGTGACCGTCGGCCAACATGGCCACCAGGATCAACTCGATGACGTCATCTCTGCCGATGACTGCGTGGCGCATACGTTGGCGCAAACGATCCAAGACTTCTTGAGTC
>JBJHCR010000515.1:0-3161 GCA_050486105.1 Vulcanimicrobiota bacterium | reverse complement strand
ACCTCATCCAGGCTGTGTTGCTTTATTTCGGTTCCAAAGAGTGCCCGCATAGCCTCCGAAGGATCGACCCCGTCGATCGCGGACCTCAATCCCGCATCTCGATTCCGGGTCCCTTTCTCGCGCAAGGCCTGATAAGTGCGCTGCATAAAAGCTAGTTCCAACAGGGCCGGCCAACGATCGTTATCTTGTCCTCGAGAGTGATATAAACGCTCGGCTAGAGTTGGCTCGGACACGATTTCTTCTTGTCCGTCGGCAAAGGTCACGGTGTAGGTTCCGTTTTCGTTGTCGGAAATCATGCTCTGCAGTTGCTCGGGCTTCAAGCCTGCCGCCGTAGCCAGGAGCACACAGGATCCCCCGGTTCCCTGGCGGATGAAGGCCGGGTCTATCCTCTCCTCGGCGAAAGTCCCTCCTTGTTGGATGGCCTTGGCCTCTTTCAGGAAAGTGTCGTAGGCAATATTGATTTGATCGGTTGCGAGCGGCTGGCCGGGAATGCCTTGGTCGGCAAAGAGTTCCAAGTCGTGAAGACTCACGCCGGTTCCATCGGTAGGGTTGCAACTCCCCAGGAGATCAAAATAGCGCTTCATCGTGGCTAGGGCCGCCGCCGGCTCCAGGGCGGTGGGAAGCTCGGTCAATTCTCCATAGAAGCCTCCGGTCATCAAATAGTCGATTTCGGTGACTTCCACCCGAAGATTGTTGTTCCGATCGAGGTGACCAAAGCTATTCAGAAGGAGGGCGCTGAGTTCCCCGTTGGCGCTTACGGGATCGGAGCTCTTGGGCAGCGGCTCAGGATAAAAATCCGGTTGGGAGAACTTTCGGTAGACAGCCCTCTCAAAGTTGGACCAAGTGCTGGTTTGGTCTAGACTTTCAAACTGTTGCTCCAGCTCGTAGGTGATCGGTTCGGAAGCGGTGGTATCGGTGGGACATTTCTGGCTCTGACAGACAGGGTCCTCGGTGCGGACGGCCTTCTCGTACCGGTCGCTCCACTCGGGATTAGGAGCCTCTTGGGTCTCGCCATCGAGTTCCTTGGCAAGGCAGGCCAATTGGCGCTCGTTAAGCCGATAGGACACATAGCCTTCGGCAAGCTTAGCTGTTGGAGATATGGGACCGAGTCTGTCCATGCTTTCTTGAGATTAGCCTGCTCCCCTGAAAGAACCGTGAAAGCAAGTGGGCGTCCGGAAGTTAACATTACCCCGCAAGATTTTCTCGGTTTCGCGTCTACAATTGGGTCAAACACAAAGATTAATGATATTTAAGGGGTCACCCATGTTCATCACCACCGGCACGCCGAATCCTATATTCCGCCAAAACCTAACCACCGCAGCTCCCGTCAAAGAGGCCAAGACAGAAGCCGAGACGCAAGATGGAACAGAGCTGGGACAGGGTCACCCGATACTGGCCCTGATTCCCAACGCCAAGGAACTGTTGGCCACAGCCGCTCCCCAGAATCTGTCCCCGCAGAATCTCCCTATCCAGGAGCTAGAGAAGCTCATCGGACAAGCCCTCAGCGACCCTGAAGTGGAAAAACAGCTCATCGGCTATATGCAGGAGCTCAACAACTCGGGACAATTGAAGCCGACTCTTGCTCATTTTGCCGAACTCGCGGCTCAGAGCGGAGCCCTTCCGGAGCTACCTGAAGGCAAGAAAGAGCAGCTCATCGAGCAGTTCGCCGGCATGGTGGATGCCGAATTCCGCGCTCGCGGTATGACCGACGACACCAAAGGCGTGGTCTACAAAGACTGGCAAACCTTGTCGAAAGAGCACCTCTCCGCTATCCGGCAAACCTCCACCGCCCCCCGAGTCCCCGGAGGTCTGAGCGCTCTCACCGAGCCCGCCTTCGTCAAGGAATTGGAAGCCTTACAGCAGGCCCCTTTCCGGGCCGGGAACGCCGTTGAGGTCTACACCGATGGTCCGGCTTCGTTCGCCAAGCGCGACGAGATGATCCAAAACGCCACCGAGTCCATCCACTTCATGAGCTGGTCTTTCTATGACGACCAGACCGGATGGGACACCGCCCGGGCTCTGGTGGCTAAGGCCCAAGAAGGCCTTGACGTTAAGGTCTTGGTGGACGAGCAGGTGGGAAGCCGCATCGGTCATCGGGACACCCTGGCTTTCATGGAAGAAAACGGCGTGGAAGTGGGTCGATGGAGAGATTCCGAGCGCCCTTACGACGGCCAACATCGCAAGATGATGGTGGTGGACGGCAAAGAGATGCTGGCCGGCGGCACCAACATCGGCGACGTTTACAGCCATCGCCACGGTGAGGTGCACTGGCGGGATAACGACGTGCATGTGGAAGGTCCGGCCGCCGTAGACGGAACCCGACTGTTCGCCAAGTTGTGGAACAAGCAAGCCGAAATCAAGGGATGGTCGAAGCTTGACGTTCCCGCAGAACCGGTGGACGGGGTGAGCGGTGCCAAGACGGCCGTGGTTAGCCATCAACCCGATGGACTGGGAGGCGATCCGGTTTTCCTAAGCCAATTGAAGGCTATCGAAGGAGCCACGGAGTCGGTGGACATCGAGAACGCTTACTTCATCGAAACTCCGGCCCTCAAAGAGGTGCTGATGTCGGCCTTGGATCGAGGAGTTCGGGTGCGCCTGGTGACCAACTCTGCCGAGAGCATCGACGAACCGGTGATCACAGCCCCCATACTCTCCAGCCTGCCGGACCTGATCGAGGCCGGAGCCGAAGTTTATCTGAAAAAGGGAGACACCCTGCACAGCAAGGCCCTCATCGTGGATGGACTGTACTCTTCGGTGGGCAGCTATAACTTCCACCCTCGATCGCACCGCTATGAGGGAGAGATGACCGTCAGCAGTCTAGATTCCAACGTGGCCGGCACGATGACTTCCAAATTCGAGGAAGGGTTGCAAGACACCACTCGCATCTGGTCCAAAGACCAATTGGAGATCCCCCAGAGCACCTTCACCACCCTGGCCACCCGCTTTTTCTTCGACCAACTGTAGGAGACAACTCCTGAGCATACTCGGTCGAGAAACCTCGACCGAGTACGCTTGCCCAAAGGTACTGAAAGTCAAGGACGGCCTAGGAGGCTGGCCGGAAACCCCCTTGACAATGAAATTGTTCCTACTTGCAGTAAGGTGCAGTGCTCCGAAGCCCGTAATACCTAGTTGTATTTCGAATGAGGAGCGCTGTGCATGAC
>JBJHCR010000514.1:0-3165 GCA_050486105.1 Vulcanimicrobiota bacterium | reverse complement strand
CCAGCCTCTGGGTCCGAGACATACCTCCGGTGACCTCTCCTGGGCTCAGCGTCGATCAGCCAGCCATCTACTTCGGTGATGGTATGCCCTGGTTTGTCTTGGGCAACAGCGATGAAGAAGAGATGCACTACCCCGACGGAGACTCCAACGTCTATACCCGCTATGACGGCGAAGGGGGAATTCTCCTGTCCTCATGGGTCCGGAGACTCACCATGGCCGCTTATCTGGGGGATCTGAACTTGATTCTCTCGGGCTCCATAACTCCGCAGACCCGACTCCTCTTCGATCGAGACGTGAAGACCCGTTTGCAAAAACTTGCTCCAGGCTTAACCGTGGACAAAGACCCCTACCTGGTGCTCAATGATGGCCGGTTCTACTGGATCGCCGATATGTACACCACCAGCAATCGGTTTCCATACTCCCAGCACGAGAGGGGTATCAACTATATTCGAAATTCCGTGAAGGCGGTGGTCGATGCCTATCATGGAACCGTCCATCTCTATGTGGTGGACCCCGATGATCCGCTGTTAGCCACCTTTCAAAGAGTCTATCCCAGCCTCTTCACCCCGGTGGAAGAATGTCCCGAGAGTCTGCGGGAGCATTTTCGCTACCCGGAGCAACTGTTCTCCCATCAGGCTTCCATCTACCAGGTTTATCACATGACCGACCCCCGGGTGTTCTACAACAAAGAAGACGTCTGGACTGCTCCCACGGCCCGCTCGGACGGCAAGGATCAGCAGATGGACCCCTACTATATGGTCATGCGCCTGCCTGGAGAAGAGCGCCTCGAATTCTTATTGATGTTGCCCTTCGTTCCGCGCAATCGCGACAACCTCATCGGCTGGATGGCGGGACGCTGCGATGCTCCTCACTATGGCCAACTTGTGGTTTACCAGTTTCCCAAGGATCGTCTGCTCTACGGCCCCCGACAAATCCAAACCCGGATCGAGCAGAATACTTTGATTTCCCAACAGATCGCCCTTTGGGATCAGGCGGGCTCTCAAGTGATCCGGGGGAGCCTGCTGGTCATCCCCATCGAGGGAACACTGATCTACGTTCAGCCGCTCTACCTCAAGGGTCGCTCGGCCAATCTGCCGGAACTCAAGCGAGTGATCGTGGCTGCCGGGGAGAGGGTGATTATGGCTGAAACCTTAGAGGAAGCCCTAGCTACCGTCATGGGCCAAACCCTGCAGGCGGCTCCCAGCACCGGGGTGCCCGACGCCAAAGCCCAACCGGTGAAACCTTTGGAGGGCCAACCGGAACTCGAGGGGGCTCCGGTCGCTGCTCCCGAACTTGAAGAAGAGAATCAGGAACTGCGCTCCATGGCCCAACAAGCCGCCAACCACTACCGTCAAGCCGAGGCCGCGCTCAAAGAAGGCGACTGGGCCGGCTACGGTAGAGAGATGGACAATCTCAAAAAAGCCCTAGACGCTTTGGCTCAGTAATTTCTTGAGGGGAATTCGAGACCACCTGTTGACGAGCAATGGAGCCATTGACTACAATGACATCATGGCTCGTCTCAATATCAGAAATCTTCCTGAAGAGGTTCATCGTTCTCTCCGGGTCCGTGCCGCCCGCGCGGGCAGAAGCATGGAAGCCGAGGCCCGAGAAATCTTGACCGCAGCCATCTTAGCGGACTCGACCCTCACCACACCGTCTGCCCTCTGCAACTTCGTCCACGACCTTTACCAGGGGCAGTTGCCGGTAAATGTCGTGGACAGCCTGATCGCCGAACGACGAAAAGAAGCCGCCAAGGAGTGATTGTCCTTGATTCATCGGCCCTTCTGGCTCTGCTGTTTCAAGAGGCCGGAGGTGACAAAGTCGCTCAACGGCTTCAAGACAGTTGTATGTCCACGGTGAATTTGTCTGAGGTTCTTAATCGCTTTGCCAAGGATGGTCACGACCCCGGCCTTGTCCTGAACACGTTGCGCTCGTCTCCTATTGAGTTCGTGCCCTTTGGAGAAGGCCAGGCCAGCCTTGCTGCATCTATGCTACCGCTGACCCGAAAACTTGGTCTATCCCTCGGTGATCGGGCCTGCCTTTCCTTGGCTCAACTCCGTCGTCTCCCAGCTCTTACCGCCGACAGAGTCTGGTCTGAGCTTTCGATAGACGTTGCTATTGAGGTCATTCGATAGAGGACCGCACTGTTTCTGAGGCGCTCGAGATTTTGTTCCAAAGCTCACTGCTCGAGTTCAGGTCGAAGGACCTTCTTCTTGCTGAAGGTGCTTGAGGTGGTCGGCGGCGGTGCCAAAGCCTAGGTGACCGAGAACCTGGCGGCTGGCGTTCTGCGCCCATTGCCGCATGAGGTGCAGGCGATTGAAGGTCTTCAGGTTGCCACCGAGATTTCGGACTACGGTGAGATTGCGGACCGTCTTGTCGTTGGCCACCCCTATCTTCTCACCCAAGGCCATTTGACGATGCACCGCCATCACCCAATGCACGGCAGCGATAGGAACCTTGCCCCCGTTGCGCCCCACCAAGGACAAGAGATGGACGAAGGCGTCCATGGGTTCTTCCCGGCGGAGTAAATCCTCGACCTCCCCAGGTCCCAGAGGAGTTTGAACTCCGGTCTGGTCATTGAGGATTTTAAGGGCAGCTTTCGGGCCTTTGGCTCCACCGATCACCGCCAGCAGATCCATGGCAAGCTCCCGCTCCTGGTTATCGATGGGAACGGCCTGCCCAAAGTCGAGAATTGTGACCGAGCGGGTCTTGGGGTCTATCAGCACTTGCCCGTCGTGGAAATCGGGGTTGGCGTGGAGAGGGACAGGAGCTGCCTTGCGGGTCTGATCGATCCCCAACAGGGAGTTCATCTCTACCTGGCTCATGGCTTGCATGGCCTGACGATAGTTTTCAGGATCCTGCTGCTGCAAGCGACGGGCCGTTTGCCCCCGAGCCTCGGCCATGAAGATCGCCATATTGTTCTGCTCGAAAGCGTCCACGGATTGGATCTTCCAGCCGTTCACCGTTTGCCGATACAAGGGCTGAACCGACTGCTGCATCTCCATCGCCGCTTGCTTGTCGAGTTCGAGACCCACGGACTCTCGGATCACTTCGGACAACCCCAACAGATAGCCAAACTTATCTCGATCTTCCGGGGTGTTGGACAAGATCTCTAAGAAACGATTGAAGCGAAAGAAGTCGTAGTCGGTAGCGGTCTCGATGCCG
>JBJHCR010000513.1:0-3174 GCA_050486105.1 Vulcanimicrobiota bacterium | reverse complement strand
AGATAAGACACAGAGCGGTACTTCAGGTGTCCCATCTCGGAGGACACCGCTACGCCCCGGTAGTCGCAGCCTTTCCTGAATGGAAATTCTTCGGTCATCTTAAGGTTGCCGACTTGGAACACTTGGACGCCTGTCTGGAGTCTGGGCGCTCGCCGGGTGAATTCTATCGCGGATGCGGACGCTGGAAGGCTGAGGCCCAGGTTGTGGAAGGGCACCTATGGGAGAAATTCGGCCCGAGATTTCGTCACCTAGAAAAAGGCGAAAAGGCCCACGACGGACACTTCTATTTCGCCACACTAGAATCAGGAGAGAAAATCAGGTTCAAGGCTGACGTCGAATGCATCAAGCTCCCCGGCTACAAGAGCTGTGAAGACGTGAACGCAGGCAAACCTGGTAAGGTCAAGCATTATCGCTTATTGTCCCTTGAAGAATTCCCTTTGTCGAAATCGGCCGCCCTGCAACCTGGACTCCACTGAATCCAAGGTGCTCGCCTCGAGGTTCTGAATGTCAAGGACGGGTGACTCGGGTACCCAACGGAGTTGGGTGAAGGCTGGGTGACGGGTGTGGAACTTCGTAACATCTTCGGCTTTAGAAGGGCTGAGCGCACGGGTGCCCTCGGGGCGTTCGACATTCATAAGCCAGGCACGACAACCCCAGACCGGATGGAGTTGTGCTCAGAGGGTGCAGTACCTTAAGGCGAGCGCTTTAATTTCCATCAAGGACCACATCGCCGATCAGCTTTTCGTCTCCGCGAAAGGTCACCGGGCCTCGGACCTTTAGACTCCGACATGATCGCAAGGACGGCTCCGCCAACACCAATTTCTGGTAGCCTTCGATCATCCCGTAGCACTCAGGGTCGAGATCGATCTGCGGCTGCTCTTCCAGGTCTGTTTCCGGTACTCCCAAAGAATTGACGTGGTAAAGGTCCGAGCGTAGGCGGAAGAGGTCGTTGGTGGTCTTTACTGGCAGAAACCGGTCCCGGTCCACCTCCACCGCTAGCGCTCCTTGCAGTTGGCCGATCACTGCGCCCATGGCCGATTCCAACTGCAAGGCCTCCGGTGACGACGGATCGTGGGGTCGAGCGGGTTTGCGATTCACGATCAAGGGAAGGTCTGTCCAACTCTCTTCCAGAGCTTCCAAAGTGATCCAGATATTGTTCGTATTAAAGTATTGATGGCGCTCCGTATCCTGAAAGTGTGGCAAATCTTCGGGTGGACACTGGGCGACTTCCCGAAGTATCAAATGCCCCCTTGAGTCCAGGGCAAGGTGCCCACCCTTTCTGTCCTCCGGCCGGCGTCGAGTTGTCTCCATCAGGAATGGAGCACCACTACTCTTGAGCAATCCCAGGGGACGGCTGTCCAAGGTTGCCCCCAAATTGTCGATATTCGATACGAATAGATATCGGACACCTCGATCCCATAGGGTCCTGCAAAGACCAGTGTCCAACAAACTGGCATAGATATCCCCGTGCCCCGGTGGGCACCAGGCGTACTCCGGTTCAACCTCCACGGGCAAGCCTTCGTCGGTGACCTTGGGCACTTGAGCCTGCAAGAAACTCCACGGCTCCGCCTGTTCAAATCCAAGTTCCGACAGCCTCTCTTGAGTGGCTTGGTCAGTATGGAAAGAGTTCATGAAGATCAGCGGGGGGACCTGGTGCAAGGTTCGACTACAAGTCTTGAGCTGCTCAAGGGTTAGGGAGTAAAAGTCCTTTCCGTGACGCACTCTAAGGAGTCCCTTGGGTCCGGATAAACCCATGGAGGTGCCCAATCCCCCGTTGAGTTTGACCACCGCAACCTGCTTGAGCAAATCCGGGGCAGGCTCCAAATCGTTCAACTTGGGCAGGCTCTGCACGGGGACGACTTCGGCCTCGGGCAGCAGAGTCCGCTCTCCCTTGAGGAAATGCTCCACCTTGAGTTCAAACCGTCGAATTTGCTCCGGACTACATTGCGCCTCGGCCATCATTGCTGCGAGACTGTGATGCACTTTGGGCATGCTGTGAAGGCTCCTTGGTGTTGCCCCTTTTGGTCTTGCTCACAGCGAACCCTTCACCCTCGGAGGGATCCGAGCCCCGTATTTGGCAGGCGAATTTCCGTAAACGAGAAATTGTGCCGACATGAGTGAACTGCTTGTTGTTGGTGATCGAGTTCTAATCGAACCCTTGGGGGGAGAACAATTGACTGAGTCGGGCCTGGTTCTTCCTGCCACCGTCACCGACAAAGATAAAGTGCAAGGGGGCCGTGTCGTTCGGGTGGGCCCCGGCTATCTCACCGCGAATCCCGAATACTCAGAGTCTGAACCCTGGAAAAAGCCCCATCAAGCGGTTCGCTATCTTCCACTCCAGGCCGAGATCGGGGACTTCGCTTATTTCCTCAAGAAAGAGGCCATCGAACTCCAGTATAAAGGACACGAGTTTCTGGTGGTCAGGCACGCCTCCATTCTCGCCCTGGTACGACCCGATTCTTCCGACATTCTAGAACGGATCGAGGAGATGCTGCGTTGAGCCTCGAGCAGTGCCTTGAACTCATCGAAATTCACTTCGACCGAGAACAGAACATCGAGTTGCTTCTCGATGAACTAGCAGACCTAGAAGCCGAAGCTCAAGACCAGAGTCCAAGGCCGGATTTTCACGGTGCCCTGGTTTCGTTTCTAGAGCGGGTAGACGATCTCTACTCTGATGAAGAGGTCTTGCCGGAACTGATACACAGCGCCATCGGGAACCTCCGACTCGAACTCGAAAAGATCAGGGACAATCGCTCTCCCACAGATCCCCTTGAACACTTATTCAAGGATATGACCCGATTCGAGAGCGGAGCCCTGCCCGGAGCGCGACTGAGAACCACCTTGAGCCGCTACGAAGAGTTGGTGTTGGCCCTAAGGCACCAGTTTGAATCCACCACCCCCCCCACCGACGAGAGCCAGTTTGCTCAGATGATGAGGCGCGGGCTAAGTATTCTGGAAGATTCAGGTAAGCGGTTGAGAACTCAAATCGACCACGACACCGATGCCCACTTCGATAGCATCAGAGAGCAGTTTCTCTCAGGAACAAAGATTCTCCGAGAGTTTCGGCGCAAAGCGAATTTTGTGCCGAATCGAAGCGAGAACGCCGAGGATTATGAGGATTAGATGAGTTCAGAGTCCATCGAAATCGGTCTTGTGACCGTCTCTGACCGAGCC
>JBJHCR010000512.1:0-3192 GCA_050486105.1 Vulcanimicrobiota bacterium | reverse complement strand
CCACAATACCGTGGAAAAGAGCATCCATAGAGGAGCAGATTTGGTGCGCCAACTTCTGCTCTTTGCCCGGGGTGCAGAGGGCAGGAAACTGCAGTTCGATATTCGAGATTTGGTAGAAGAGGTGATCGGACTTGTTCGGGAGACGTTCCCGAAGAAGATTGAGGTTTCGGTCGATTATTCCTGGCCTGAAGCGCGCTTGACGGGCGACCCAACTCAACTGCTGCAAGTCCTACTCAATCTTTGTCTCAACGCTCGAGACGCTATGGCCCAAGGTGGGGCCTTGGTGTTGGTGGTGAGGAAGCTCTCTCCAGACGAAGAGCGCAGCCTGACCGAGGGTGCTCAACCTGGCGGATTCGTTTGCTTGGAAGTTAAGGACACCGGCGAAGGGATTCCTGAAGGCCGACTGGAGCAGATCTTTGATCCTTTTTTCACCACCAAGGAGATCGGGAAAGGAACCGGACTGGGGCTGTCCACGGCGCTCGCTATAGTCCATGGGTATGGGGGGAAAATTGATGTCGTAAGTCAGGTGGGAAGCGGAACCACCTTTCGAGTTTTTCTTCCTACTGTTGCTGTGGATGCGGTCACGGAATCGGACTTTGGGGAATCCAGCCTTCCTCGAGGCCATGGGGAAATGATCTTGGTGGTCGATGATGAGATTTCCATTCGGCAACTGACCCAGCGACTGCTGGAAATGTCCGGGTTTCGAGTTCTTCTGGCAAAGCACGGAGGAGAAGCTCTGGAGTTATTCGACACTCACTCCGAAGAGATCCAGTTGGTCCTCACGGATATGATGATGCCGGTCATGGATGGTCCAACCTTGATCACCAACCTCTTGGAGAGAAAACCTAGTCTCAAAATTGTAGCTTGCAGCGGCCTTGAGTCGGCGAGCGAAGAAGTGGCCAAGACTTTGAAAGAGTCCTTCGAGTTTCTCTCTAAGCCCTACAGTGCTCGTGAGTTGTTAACCACTCTCTGTAAAGTTTTGCGCAGTTGAAGTGCTGGCCCGAAGGTTCTGCCCCCCACGAAACTCAGACCCCATCCCGTTTTGAAAGTGTCACTCCTCGCTTAGGGTTGCAGACCGCTCTGAAGACACCTGTGCAGTTGGCCCTCCTCACTTCGTGGACGTTGCAGGGTCCCACAGATGTTAACCGTCACCCGTAAGCGTCTTTCCGGGTCCTGCCACCCACCTTGCGGGCGGGGCACCGTCTTTGGCGTTTAGAACCAAAGATCGAGCACTTCGCCTGTCTGTCCGTAGTGGGTGGAGTTCACTTGGCGTATTCCGAAATGCTGACCTACGACGCCTTGTTCTGCTTTGCTTTGGTGTACGCCATATAGATGATACCGCCAGCTGCCGCTAAGAGCAGCCCTCCTAAGAGAGGGCGGTAGACAATCCATGCTATGCCGATGGTCACCAAGCTCAACGGGGCAGCTACTGCGAAGGCGAAGAAACCAATCCCCGTGGACAACAGGGTGCCGATCATTGGGATCACATCTCCCATCACAGCGAAGGGCCGGAAGATCAGAGATATTCCGATGATCATCATCATGAAGCCGACGGCGCGCAGGATCCAGGTGAGGGTGACGTTCTCTGCTTCCATTTGAGCGAACATGCCCTCGGCGGAGTGCTCTCCCAACATCAGGCGATGGATGGAAGTCCCTCCTTTCTTGGCGACATAAGGCACTAAGTTTTCGCCCTGTTGGACAGCGACCACACTCACCGCTGTGGGACGAACCACTTCAAAGTTGATTCGAAGATCTCCGATGTTGGGTTGAGACGGATCCGTGCCTTGGTAGAGACCACTGTTGTGCATCTTGAACTTTGAACGAAGGTCGCCGGGCATGCTCGAGAGGGCCTCCTCGGAATTCAGAGGCAGGCTGCTCCAGGCGTTGATGGTTTGCGTCAATGAGCCCAGTCGGAAAGCTCCCACAGTAGCGTTCTCAGAGGTGATCAGGTGGCTAGTGAAGGGCATACTGGGAGGGTTGTCGTGACCTCTTTCTCGAAATCTGGTGGAGTCCAAGTGCTCAGGTGACCAGGTTTTATTGTAGGTATAAGTGGTGATGGTCTCCTCTCCCCCGCCGACCTTTTTCCTGGTCTCTCGAGATTCGTTCTCCTGCCATTGGTACATCTCCACGTTTCGCCTAAATCTAAGGACGTTGGATGCCGTTATTCGAAACTCGCCATCAGAGAGTTCCTCATCGGTCGTGGCCTGTCCAGACAGATGTATGAGAGCTCCTTCATTTGCAGCATCGATGGGGTCGGCGGGCACGGTAATGACGGCCCCCTTTCCTTCAGCTAGGCTCTGAGCGGTTCTTACTGCTCGACCTTCATTCCAGAACAGTAAGGGAAATGCCAGCAGAAAGAGGACAAGACCTACGAGGACTCCTTTGATAGACTCCATAAGTCGACTCATCCAGCTGCGGGATGTCACTTCGGTATAGGCCATTCGATACTCCTAATTCTCGGCGAGATTCCCTAGACCATCGATCTCAGGCTCTCATCACAGGGGACGGATAAATATGCTAGTTCCTTTTACAATAGTGAATATCCTTTGGGTCTTGGTGGTTTTTTAGAGAAAAGGTTCCAGATCTTCCTCTTCACCTCCAGGCTCTTGAGGTTACCAGGTTGCGGGGGGAAGCTCTCCGGTTGGGTCTCAGTTTGGAGTGCACGCCTTAAGGTTCTGAATGTCAAGGACCGGTACCCGGGGACCCGCCGGTAGGGTGAGTGACGAGTGAGGGACTTCTAACGGCTGCGACTTTAAGAGGGCTGAGCGCGCTGGTGCCTTTTGAGCGTTCGACATATGAGCGAGACACGGCTACCGCAGACGAGATGGAGTTGTGCTCTGCGGAGTGTAGTACCTTGAGGCGAGCGCTTCAAAATCGGCCTCCGACCCTACTCATGGTCTGGATTGTTTCCAGAAGGTGGAGCCCTCGGTGAATCGAGGACCACAACGTTAGTGGTGGCAGCCCGGGGCCTCAAGGTGTTTTAATTTGGCGACAGAACCTTCCAATGATGTTGCTGACTATCGCCTGTGAGGACCCGGATTTTAGCTATTTGCTTCATAAGCATCCGAGCAAAATCCACACTTCTGACTCGTCGTATGGTCGAACCTACGTGTTTTATCCAAATCCCAATCAGGTGGCCTTGTTGTTGGAGATCGAGCCGTTGCGGTTGACTCGACGTGGCGGGTCCAGAGG
>JBJHCR010000511.1:0-3200 GCA_050486105.1 Vulcanimicrobiota bacterium | reverse complement strand
GCCGGGAACCCGCGCTTGCGTGGGTGGCCCCGGCGTCCCCGTGGGTGTGGCAAGGCGGTTCGAGCGACTAGTATCGAGAATACTTAAGCGAGAACCAACGCTGCCAGCACCCAGAGGGTACCCGATGCATCGGCGGCCCAAACCGGGAAGTTAATTCGGAGCAGATCCTTAGGCGGCCGGCTTGAAGGTAAAGGGGTTCGATCCTCGATCGAGGAATGTCCCATCACGGTCTAGCTTCCTGAGGTAGGCGACAAGGTTAAGGGACTTACTTCCCCACAGTTGGGTTTCCCGGCAGTCGAGCTTGAGCTCTATCGGGGGACAGTGGGGCATCCCTAAAGTGGTCTTCGGCCACCAAGTTGTCTTAGGGGCGTGAAAGTAAAGAAGAGAATTTCGGAGGTGAGATGTGGAGTTCAGTCTCAAACATCATGGGATAACCGTGAATAAGGTGCTGAGGAACCTGGCGCCAGCAAAACTCTACGAAGAAGCGATCCGAGGTGAGAGCGGTTCGGCGATCGCCTGCAATGGGGCGCTCGTGGTGGACTCCGGGCGCAAGACCGGCCGTAGCCCCAAAGATAAGAGAATTGTCGAAGAGCCGAGTTCGGTCAACGACATTTGGTGGGGTGAGGTCAACGTCAAGCTCGACGAGGATACCTACAACATCAACTTCGAACGGGCCGTGGACTACTTGAACACTCGGTCCAAGATCTATGTGGTAGACGGGTACGCTGGATGGGACCCCAAGTATCGACTGAAGGTCCGCATAATCTGCACTCGTCCCTATCACGCCTTGTTCATGTACAACATGCTGATCAGGCCCTCCCAACAAGAGCTCGACGACTTTGGTAAGCCTGATTATGTCGTCTTCAATGCCGGGGCTTTCCCCGCCAATCGTTATACCAAAGGGATGACTTCCGACACCAGTGTGGTCATTCACCCGGAGCGTCGGCAAGTGGTGATCCTGGGAACCGAGTATGCGGGTGAAATGAAGAAGGGCATCTTCACCGTTATGAATTACTTGATGCCCAAGGCTGACGTCATAAGCATGCACTGCTCGGCCAACGAGGGTCACAACGGTGATGTTTCCCTCTTCTTTGGTCTGTCGGGAACCGGCAAGACCACCCTCTCGGCCGACCCCAGACGGTTGCTCATTGGCGATGACGAGCATTGTTGGACTCAAGATGGGGTCTTCAATATCGAAGGTGGCTGCTATGCCAAATGCATCGGACTTCGAGAAGAATCTGAACCAGAGATTTACCGAGCCATTCGGTTCGGTTCGGTCCTGGAGAACGTGGTCTACGACCCTGTCAGTCGAGAAGTGGACTACGACGATGAAAGTCTGACTCCGAACACTCGGTGCTCCTATCCCATTGAGTTTATCCCTAACGCCAAGATTCCGTGCGTCGGGGGACACCCTAAGAACATCATTCTCTTGACCTGCGATGCCTTCGGGGTCCTGCCTCCAGTCAGCAGTCTGACACCCGAACAAGCCATGTATCATTTCATCAGTGGATACACGGCAAAGGTCGCAGGCACCGAGCAGGGCATCGATGAACCTCAGGCAACTTTTTCAGCCTGCTTTGGAGCAGCTTTTATGGTTTGGCATCCCAGTCGATATGCGGAACTTCTCGCCGAGAAGATTCGTGAGCACTCGGCCAGAGTGTGGTTGGTGAACACCGGTTGGTCCGGGGGCCCACATGGAGTCGGTCAACGTTTCAAACTCAAGTACACTCGGGCCATCATCGACGCCATCCACGATGGGACCTTGGCTCATGCCAAGACCCACCTGGATCCGGTCTTCGGAGTGGCAATTCCTGAGGTGTGCAATGGGGTCCCAAGCGAAATGCTCGACCCTCGAAAAACTTGGAAGAGCGGGGAAGACTACGACCGCGCGGCCAACAAGCTAGCCCAACTCTTCCAACAGAATTTCAAGAAGTTCGAAGAGGGAGCCAGCCAGGCCATCCGCGATGCCGGACCGGCCACTCAGGCAGCGGTCTAAGGCCTTCGAAATCAGTCGAGAAAGGGCGGTTTTTCCGCCCTTTTCGCGTTATACTCCTTGGGCTTCAGCGCCTCTTCGATGTCTCCCCGCGTGATAGGAGGAGCGAACCAACGGACCGGATTCCACGAACTTGAATCCAAGTTCGAGGGCGAAAGTTCGAAGCTCTTCGAACTCCTCCGGTCTCCAATACCGCTCCACCGGGAGGTGCTTCAAGGACGGTCTCAGGTATTGGCCGATGGTCAAGATGTCGGTTCCCTGCTCTTTGATGTCGGTGATGGTTTCTTGCATCTCTTCGTAGCTCTCACCTAGTCCAACCATGAGTCCAGATTTTACCAGGAGGTGGGGTCTTTTCTAGTCGCGATAGCCTGCTGCGGCGGCCAGGACCCCGAGAGTCCAATGGTAGCGTGCCCTGGTTCGGACTCGTCGATGGAGGCGAGGAACGGTTTCGGTGTTGTGATTCAAGACATCGGGTTGGGCTTCAAGAACCCGTTCCAGGCAGTCGGCCCGGCCTTGAAAGTCTGGGATCAGAACCTCGATTTTGGTGGAGGGCATCCGGTTTCTCACAGCCCGGATCACCTCCGCAAAATGTGCCGAACCCAGGTCTCGAAGATCGTCGCGATCGACGGAGGTGATCACCGCGTGCTCCAGCTTCATCCGATGCACTGCTTCGGCCACATGCTCGGGTTCCTTGGGGTCTAAAGCTAGGGGGCGGCCGGTCTTGACGGCGCAGAAGCCGCAGGCTCGGGTACAGATGTCCCCCATGACCATGAAGGTGGCGGTACCCTCGCTCCAGCATTCAAAAATGTTGGGGCATCGAGCTTCCTGGCATACCGTGTTGAGGTGGAGTCCTTCGGCCAAGGCTTGAACTTCTCGATATTTGTCAGAGGATTGTAGTCTCACTTTCAACCAAGAGGGGCGCGCTTTGGGTTCGCTCCATTGGGGATCTCGAGGAAAAGGGAGTTGGTCATTGGGAGTCCCTCGCTTTTGGCTCGGGTGCAGAGGAAGAAGGATGAGTTCTTTCGAGTTCATGGCTTGAGTCAACCTTTCCGAAGCAATCTTGAGGGAGTCAACTCTTTGGGCTGCTCTTCGGAGCAAGTCTTGATTGGTTCTCTGGCAAATAGGGATGTGTAGATTTCGACGACGCCGTCTTCACGGTTGCTTCGGTCCATCCGAGATCCCGTGTCTTCTTGCAGAGTGGTGACAG
>JBJHCR010000510.1:0-3201 GCA_050486105.1 Vulcanimicrobiota bacterium | reverse complement strand
GATTCGCAAGGCCGAAGGCCTCCGAAGACACCCCCGGTGAGAACTCAACAATGGTCGGGGGTTCGTTCACGAAAGCTTGTCCGAGCAACAAAAAACCCCGTCTTCACGAGGTTCCTTTGGCGGAGAGTGAGGGATTCGCAAGGCCGAAGGCCGTTCCGGAGGCCGTCCCCGGCCGAGGACACCCATGATGTCGGAGCGCCATCCAGCCGCCGATCTCCTGGCCCGGCGGGGTAGAGTGGGAGAAGGCGAGGGCGAAGCCTCACTGGATGCAGAGCCAACCCCTGGCCGCCGCCGTGGGACCTCTCCTGGGCACTGCCGCAACCCTGCCCCCCCACCCCTCGGAAAGAAGAAGGAGCGACTACCACGGCCACGAGGAGCACAATTCAGCCCGAATGCCAAGGCTCCTGACTAAATTGACAAGGCATTCAGCCTGGATGCCACCGTGATGGACACGTCCACGGCGCCGGAGCTGGCCAATGTTGTCGGCGTTGTCATGACGACCAAAGATGAAGCATCGCTTCAGGCGTTGGGGAACGTTCGCAGCGTCGATGACAGAGCAACCAGCATTGAGCCCACGGACAGGAGCCACCACGGCCGCCACCAGCAGCAAACCCGCCACGCTATCGTGGCCTCCCCTTTCAGCCCTGGGCCCGACCTAAACGGATGAGAAAACGAAGACAATGCTAAAGAATGCTTCCCATTACAGGAACAAGCCGAATCAAATCTGAACCGTCCACTGTGATCACTTTCGAGGTTAAGAATTTCGGTCCCATTAAGTCTGGAAAACTCGAGCTTGCCCCTCTGACGATTATCACTGGTCCGAACAGCTCGGGAAAGTCCTATTTAGCGCTTGCACTTCACACATTAATTTCAGCTCACGGTTCCACGATAAGCCACAACGGGTACTTCGAAGAATTGCCTGTTGGTGACAACTTCACTGCCACTCTTTCGGGTGGGCCAAAGGGTCTTAGGTTTGAGCCGGAACCTGAGCCAGAGGTACGAGACTACTTTTATCCCTTGCTAAGAGAATTACCCGAAACTCTTCGTCGCCAAGTCCATCAAGGTCTATCTTCAAATTTTGGGGCCTCGCCGGGTGACCTCAAGCGAAAGTCCGATAAGAGAACAAAGTTGGAGTTGTCGGGTCCCGCGTCGCGAGTTTCCTACAATCTGCTCAAGACAGGGCTGAAACTCGACTCGTCCTACAGATTGTGCTATCGGATGTTCAATCACGTCGACGAAGTCCGGCGTGGAAAAGTCTCATTTTGGCTTATGGATCCCCCTGATTTAGTTTCCGAGAGTCATTACCTGCCGGCTGCTCGAACTGGACTGATGCACACGTTCAGCACGCTTGCAGCAGAGTGGATTAGGATGAAGCCACGACGCAATCTCGCTACCACAAGTGGAGTCGTGATTGACTTCGTCAGCACACTTTTGCGATGTCGAGGGACCACCATAGATGAAGACCTGTTTGAATGGACGGAGGTCGCGACCTTCTTGGAACAAGAGATGCTGGGTGGGAGAGTGCACTTCTCAGACGAAGAGGGGGTTGCTCAACCGGTCTTTCAACTAGGGAATCAAGAGTTGCCTCCTAGTCGCGTTTCGTCGATGGTAACGGAACTTATGCCTATCATCCTTTACTTGCGCCACATATTCTATCCGGACACGCTGTTAATTATTGAGGAGCCGGAAGCGCATTTGCATCCGGCCAACCAGCGTATTTTTGCCAAGGCTCTGGCCAGATTAGCAAACACAGGAATGCGGGTGCTCATAACAACACATAGTGATTACCTGGTTCAGCAACTCGGGAATTCCGTACTAGCCAGTAACGTTTCGAGAAGTAATCGCCAAGAGTTCCCAGAGTCCGAAGTGCTGAAAGTCGAGAATGTCAGAGCGTACAAGATGGACGTAGACGGGGATGGAGCCAGCACGCTAAAGCCGCTCCCGGTCAGCGTGGACTTCGGAATCGAAGTTGACTCTTTCGTAGATGAGGCACTCGATCTTAGTGATCAATCTGCCGCACTTCAGGATGCTCAGGAACATTGACCTATGAACAATTTCAAAAATGCCTCGAGGAGCGCTATGGAAACGCACTTGTGGCATCTGCGTCGAAAGATGGCTGCTCTCTCTGCCTTAAGAATTGTCCGACACGCATCATTATCGACCTAGACCAAGTACCTCGACCGAAGGGCCAAAAGTGTGGCGACCTTATCGTGTTTGCTCCTCAGAAGAGCAATCGTCCGCCGAAAGGAATCGCTTTGGAGTTGAAGAGCGGAAAACTTGGATCGGCAAGTCGCGTGTTAGCTCAACTTCAAGGGGCCTTGGATGCCCTCAGCAAGATATTGGAGTGCTGTCCTGCGACTGTTGAGCCTCGCGCTGTGGTGCTTTGCAATAGGCGAGACGTTATGGGTATAAAAGCTGTAACCGGAAAGAAGCTAAAGTTCGGCAAAGATTTTCTCCGTGCAAGAATCGAGAAGTGTTCCACCAATATCTCTAAGCTCTAGACTCCTATAGTCCCCACGGAGAGGCTGGTAAAAGGACTTTTCTAGCTCAGAAATGGGCACTTTTGTCAGTCCTGGCAGCCCGATTCATCAAAACCCTTCAGAACTCAATCGGATATGGAACCGCGCTCACAAACTCCTTGATGAAGGGGAGTGGGACCCTGTTGACCGGCTCAGACTGTCGGCGCTCCTTGCCGAAGCGAGAAGAACACACGGCAGAAAGCCCAAGAGATGAGTTTGGCAGTCAAAGGAATGACTCAGTTTCACAACGAACCCACGGACATCACCTTTCTTTGTTCAGCCCGGACAAAGAAGAAGCGCCGGGCCGTTAAGTTGGTCGCTTAACCCAGCGCTTCACAGTGATCTTTGACAAGTGAAGGAGTCTCACTCATCGCCACTCTTCCTGGTTCGCACCCTGGGAGGGCGGTTCGGTAGAGTGACCAAGGCCACCTTACCAAGAATCCTCGAAGCTACACTCTAGCTATAAACCGGATTCCAATCCTTGACCACAAGTGAGCCATTGGGATGTTTCCCTAAGCCTTCCTTGCAGACCAGAACTCTTTGCCTTTTTGCGGAGATTCGCAAGGCCGAAGGCCTCCGAAGACACCCCCGGTGAGAACTCAACAATGGTCGGGGGTTCGTTCACGAAAGCTTGTCCGAGCAACAAAAAACCCCGTCTTCACGAGGTTCCTTTGGCGGAGAG
>JBJHCR010000509.1:0-3208 GCA_050486105.1 Vulcanimicrobiota bacterium | reverse complement strand
GGTCAGTACCCCGACCTCGGTGGACCTGCCATGGAGGCCTGGCTCAAAGAGGTCTTAATCAACCCCACGGTGAGCTACCATCGAGTTCTAGTGAGCGACTCAGTGGAAGAGATCACTGAAGCCCTTGAGACCCTGACAGAAAAGGGCTGCTGTCTCATCCTGACCACCGGTGGAACGGGACCAGCCCTTAGGGATGTGACTCCTGAAGCTACAGAGCAGTTTTGCCACCGGATCTTGCCAGGGTTCGGCGAAGAAATGCGCCGACAGAGCCTTGAAGTGGTGCCAACCGCCATTCTCTCTCGCCAACTGGCTGGAACGAAAGGCTCCACTTTGGTCATCAACCTTCCAGGTAAACCCTCGGCTATCGGTGACTGCCTCCAAGCCGTCTTTGCTGCCGTACCTTATTGCATCGATCTCCTAGGCGGCCCTCGCCTGGAAACAGATCCAAACAGAATTATTGCCTTCAGACCTGGATCGAAAAAGGAGCCCTAGGCCCTAAATGGAAATAGGCGACATGAAGATTCGGACCACCGGACAACTGTTTCCCCATAAGTGCCAAATCAAGGACATGAAGCTCTCAGGATTCTCTCCTAGCAGCATACGCTATCACTGCGTCTCCTGCGGAGGTATGCTGGTTCTCCGCCTAGAGCGCGAAGAATGGGAGTCGGTTTTTGGGGACAAAAGAAACTTGAACCTATCCAAGGCCATCTTGCAAGAACTCGATGCGGTCATCGAAGATGACGAGAGCGACCTCCCCGAAGAAGAAGCGGTCGGCCAAGAGAGATTCGTCTGGTCCCCTCCGGACTGACCGGCACCAACCGTCGAGAAAAGACCCGTGAAATCAAAGAAGAGCCCTCAAGGGGAGTCCACAAGACTCGCGAGAGGGCTCTCTTTGATAAATTTAGAATCGACTATCGGATCTCTTTGTGAACCGTGTGCCTCTTAAGATGGGGGTTATATTTCTTGATCTCAAGACGTTCCGGATGATTCTGTCGGTTTTTGGTGGTGGTATAACGCGAAGGCGTGACACCGTCTTTTCGTGATTCGGTGCATTCGAGAGTGATAATGATCCGATTCTCTTTCTTCTTAGCCATGGGCTTCCTCCAGCAGATATCGGTAGATTCTTATCTCTGACGAGGTCGCTTGTCAACCCTTGAAGAAGCTCCTGAGCAGAAAAACTGGAAAGGTTAATCAAAATGTTCCGCAAAATCTCAAAATTGGCAACTCTCGTGGCCCTTGCCCTGACTTGCCTAGGTCTATGGAGTTGCCAACAGCAAGGTGCTTCGGTGACTGAAGCTCCTTCAGCCTCCTCTTCGCCAAAGTTGAATCAAGAGTGGCGCCTCTTGGCCTTCGGGGCCCCCTGGTGAGGGGCATGCCGGCAACTCAAGCCGGAACTAGCTCGGTTCGAGCTGGCTGAACCCACTGTAGAAGTGGTTGAAATCGTTGTGGACGACCGCGACAAGGAACCCGCGAAAGGTCTCATGGAGAGGTACTTTCAAGGACGCTCTATCCCCTACACCGTCTTGGTCGATAGCTCCGGTGAAGTTCATAAGACCTGGACCGGATACCTGAGCTTTTCCGACCTAGTCTCGGAGATCGCCGCAGTGGAGGCGTCGATTCCAAAGTCGGAGAACGTACCGGGCGACGAGTGAAAACTTCAGCAACTAAGGAGGCTTTTTACAAGCATGCACTACATCCTAACCGCCCAGGGACCAGACCAACACGGACTGGTGGAAGCCATTGCCAAAGTTGTCGAAGACCAAGGAGGAAACTGGCTGGATAGCCGCCTCTGTCGACTTGGAGGACGGTTCGCAGGAATCGTTCGAGCAGATTTTCCGAATGAACCTAGAGGCTTGCCCGACAAGATTGCAACTCTGACCTGCCATTGGCAGTCCGACTCCCAGGAGCTCTCAGCTTCGAGCCAATCGAGCAGCTGGGTTCGCCTGTCGATCGTCACCGCCGATCGTCCGGGTATTGTGCGACAGATCTCGGAAATTCTTCGGGCCCATGGAGCCAATGTTGAGGAATTCGACAGCAGGGTCAGCAGTGCCCCCTTCAGTGGTGAGTTGATGTTCCACGCTAGTTATCTCGTTAATCTCCAGGACGTGGCATCCAGTGAAACACTCCGGGACAAACTTGAAGACCTAGCCGAAGAACTCATGTGCGACTTAGATTGGGCGACCGATTCAAAACTTGTAACCTCGTCGGTCTAACGCTTTCTCCTACGAGTCGATTTCGTGACCAGCTTTCGCTCAGTGCGGTAACCCTGCTCGCTCAAAAGCAGTTGTTGGCTTTCTGTTACATCCACCGGTCTCCAGGTTCCCAGAGCCAGGTTTCCCAGATGCAGAGGCCCGAAGGCGGTGCGAATGAGCCTCAAGGTCGGAAGCCCAACCGCGGCCGTGGTTCGCCGAACCTGCCGGTTGCGTCCCTCTTTGAGAACAACCTCGAGCCATGACACCGGAATCGACTTGCGATAACGGATCGGAGGCGTGCGCGGCCAGAGCCAAGAAGGTTGCTCCACTCGGGTCACCCGCTCGAACCGACTCCAACCGTCAGGCAAGGACACACCGACTTCCAAGGCTTGAACATGTTGGTCGGTGGCCTCCCCCTCGACGCAAACCAGGTAGGTTTTGGGCTTGCTCCCCGGCGCCAAAAGCGGTTGCACCAGGCGTTTTCGGGAGGTCAGGAGCAAGAGACCCTCAGAATCCTTGTCTAGGCGACCTACAGGATAAACCCCAGGAAGTGAAATAAACTCCGACAGGGTGACACCGCCATGGAGGCGGTCGGTGAAGCGGGTTACCACCCCATAGGGTTTATTGAAAATTATGGTCCCTTCAAGCGCGTGAGGCATCAAAAACTGGAAGGTTTCCTCTCTCGAAATGTCGTATTGCATCAGAGAAGGAGTTTTCTAATGCTCAACTATCGTGCTATCGCAAGGGGTTTTCTCGTCGACATTTCAACGACCTGTCTCTTTGTGGCTGCCTTGATGATTGTACTTCTTGACCCTGGTAGCTCTCAAGTTTCTCTAGCCGAGAGAATTTATGGCACGGCAACGCTGGACTGGGCCTGCCTACTTGCTGGGCTGTCTTTCACGGCCTTGGGAGGCTTCGTTGCTGGGCGAATGGTGCCGAGCCGAGAACTAACCCACGCCACCGCCGTAGGGTGCCTGTCCTTGTTGGCCGCAATCATCGCAAATGGATCCCAGACC
>JBJHCR010000508.1:0-3214 GCA_050486105.1 Vulcanimicrobiota bacterium | reverse complement strand
GTCCCTTTCCCGGCTCGTTCCCCCTGGGTGGCGGCTTCCCCAGTCCTTTTCCCGGCTCGTTCCCCCTGGGTGGAGGCTTTCCCAGTCCCTTTCCCGGCTCGTTCCCCCTGGGTGGAGGCTTTCCCAGTCCTTTTCCCGGTGGCTCTCCATTAGGCAACTACCCTCTAGGTGGAGGTCCGCCTAGACCCACTTATCCCTTGGGTGGCTCCCAGGTTGGTAGCACTCCATCAGGAGGGGGTTATGGTCAGCCTGGGACGCCATCGAGGCCCCCCGTAACCGTAACGAATTGGCCGAGGAATCCTCGGCCGCTGGGTTACAAACCTCCAAATCTCATTCTTGAAGCTATCGCTCAAAAAAATCAACGTCGAAACGACGCTTCCGCCGTCAGAGAGGTTCTCGGCGCCTTTGGGACTCGGGACCGGAATGGAGATGGGGTCATCAGTGAGAACGAACTTAACCTCCTCGCCCAGACCCATCCTTCCCCAGAAGTTCGAAATTCGCTCGGTCGCATCGCCGCAGCCATTCCAGAGTTGATGTTCCTGTCCTTAGACGGCGGCAACGCCGCCTGGCACGGAGTAGGCGAAAAAGATCTCAAGAACCTGGTTAAACGACTGGAGAATGGGGAGAGCTTGGAGCAGATTCAGGCTCAGACCCGAACTAAGGTGATCAAGAATCGCGGAATTCCTCACAACCCCTACACCACCACCGAGGCCGAGGCCTTTCGCGACTACGTTGAGCAGCAGCGACGGCGAGTACGTCAACCTGGGCAATTGAACCCTTGGCCCACCAGCACCCCAGTCAAGTTTCCGTTCTTTCCTGGGAGGAACTCAGCCTATCGCCTCTTCTCTTAACAACGCCCTTAAGATCGACCACAAAGAGCCGGACGGCAGCAGGATCCGCCTGGCTTTTTTGGTGTCTGGGTGAATCTAAAGGCGTCTCCACTCCGCGGAGACTGGAATAGTGACCACGGAGACCCAGAGTTCTTGAACTCTCAAAACTACGGTCAAAGAATACGACCGGCAACGCCGGAAGAATCCAACCGATAAACGACACCGAGAATTTCGACGTTGGTATCGCCGTAGCGTCGCTCCCGGCCCTACCGCAATCTAATACAAAAACCGATTCCAGTTTCGTCACACCTGTCGGCTCGCAGACCCGAACCCAGGCGTGACGCCATTCTCAGCAATCCATCACGCAAGGAAGAACCCACGGCCTCTGGTGAATTCCACCGCAGGCGTTAAAGAATGTTAACAATCGGACCGAGGCGGAAGGACGTTTCTTGCAATTCTCTTGCACCAAGCGAGATAAGCTGATTCCAGAGTAAAGAACACGACGCCCGGGTGGAGAGCCCACCGAGCAACCGATAGGAGAAAACCATGTTAGCCATCAACACTTTTGCAGCACGAATCGCCACCGAAGGGTCCTCGTCGAAACCGGCACCGGCATCCGGTTCGGCGCCGCTTCCCGCAGTGCGCCAGGACCGTAGCGCAGAGTTGGTCTCCGAAGAGGCCACGGTTCAGTTCAGTTTTGACTTGGACGGCCCGGCCAGCAATGAGGGTCCAGGCCGTATTTCTAGTGAAGCCTTCGTCGAGCGCCTTCAAGAGCTTGCTGCCCAGCGTCAACAGTCCGAAGCGACCGCTGAAAGCCTCGCGGTCTTTACCGACCCTGAAACCTTCGAGAGTCTGGATTCAGCTGGTGAAGGTCGGCTAAGTATTAACGACATTGCTGGCTATGATCAATTCGATCCGAGGGCTGACAGAGCGCAGAATCTTCTGGCTCGGGTGGGACATGAGTTCATCGGCTCCGACCGAAACGAGGGCATTTTTTCCCTGGAGGATCTCGAGTTCGTGACCAAAGAACTCGAGGCAGGCAGAACGGTGGAAGACGCTGAGGCTGCCCTTCTGGACCGACTCAATCAGAACGCTGCAAATCGTGAAAGAGCAGAAGCCTTCGCTGACAGCGTTTCCATCTTTGCCGACCCCGACACTTTCGCCGCCCTGGACAGCAACGGAGACGGCCGACTCAGTGTGAACGATGTTACCGGCTTCGATCAGACCAATAGTGATGCCGATCGGGCCAAGAATCTGCTGGCCAAGGTGGGTGATCAAATCACCGGTACCAACCGGAACGAAAGCGTATTCTCTCAAGAAGATCTCGAGTTTGTGGTGAATGGTCTCGATAGCGGCTTGACCGTAGAGGAGGCCGAAGCAGCCTTACTTCAGCGCTTGGGCGGTGCCGAAGCGGGAACTGGCACCACGGAAGTCACACCGTTGGACCTGGGGGCCGACCGAGATAGCATTCGGCAACAAGTTGAGAGCAACAACCAACTGATCGAACGGGACGCAGCCGAAAACGGCCTTGAAGTGGCTTCTCCCCCAGCATCGCTTGTACCTGATCCCTTGAGCTTCGATGAAGAGTTTTATCTGGAAAGCAATCCTGATGTGGCTGCAGCTGTGGCCAACGGATCACTTCCTTCAGGTCGCGAGCATTTCGAGTTGTTCGGTGAGTCCGAAGGACGAAATCCCAACTCGGATTTCGACGAGGCCTTTTACTTGGCCAGCAATCCTGACGTTGCCGCCGCCGTAGAAGCCGGACATATCTCTTCGGGCTTTGAGCACTATCGTCAATTCGGAGCTGAGGAGCAGCGTTTGCCCTCGGCCAACCACCGCCTCATTGAGGAGCCCATCACTCTGGAAGACTTCATCAATCGAAATTTCGAAAGTTCTTCAAATTCTGGGAGCGTCGAGGCTGTATTGGCGGAGTACGCAGAGCGCTACGGGATTGAAGCCGGAACAGTTCTCGTTCCCGGGAGTGTGGTGACGGTCACTCCGATCAGAAATCACATTACTTCTGCTGCGACGGGGCCTTAAAGTTATCTTCGCCTAGGAGGCTGCTGAACTAATCTCCGAGTCGGGAGACTCGTTCATCACCCACTTCGTGGGGCCACCCGCTACGCAGGTTCCCGGTCCATGCGAATTCGTTCGAAAGCCGTAGGCGTTCCCGAAGGGCCAGCCGCCTGACGGGTACCCGCCGAAGGTGGGTGATGTCCTTAGTCTCGGGCACCTTCGGTGAACGCTTCGCTTGCGGTCCGCAAGCGAAGCGTTACGTCCCCGTTTAAATCAGCAGCCTCCTTGGCTCACATTCCGCACTTCTCAAAATGGTTGCCAAAACCAGGATTATATGAAGCAAACAGTGCCCAGGATTTTTCCTGAAC
>JBJHCR010000507.1:2094-3230 GCA_050486105.1 Vulcanimicrobiota bacterium | reverse complement strand
GCGAACGCGTTGCTAGAAGTCGGACCCGCTGATAGTACTCCGAGCGTGGGAAAGCCACGTACATGGGGAAGCGGCGGGGCTAGAGTCGACCTGATTGAGGGACACATTCACCATACTCAGAGATGGATTCGGATGAAAACAAAACTTGACAGGATAACAGAGAAGGCAAAGTCAGACAGCAAGCTGCGATTTACGTCGCTGGCTCATCTGTTAACGCCAGAGTTCTTTATGGAAACCTGGAAGCAAATGAACCAGCGGGGGTCCAGTGGAGTCGACCAACAGACGATGGCAGAGTATGCCGAGAACCTGGAGGAGAGGTGCCGGGACCTGGTGGTTCGCCTAAAGGCTCGCCGCTACAAAGCTCCTCCGGTGTTGAGAGTCGAGATTCCGAAAGGGGACGGGAAGACCCGGCCTCTGGGAATCCCGACGGTGGAGGACCGTTTACTGCAGAGAGCAGTGGCGCGAATTCTCAATGCCATTTACGAGGTAGATTTTCTACCTTGCTCCTTCGGATACCGTCCAGGGCGCAATCCCCACCAAGCATTGACTGAGCTTCGTGATCAGGCGATGGCTGGGCGGACAACAACTGTGTTCGAAACGGATATCCGAGGATTCTTCAACAACTTGAGCCATAAATGGCTGATGCGAATGCTAGAGCTGCGAATAGGTGACCCGGAGATTCTCCGGCTTATCGGGAAGTGGCTTCGAGCCGGCGTGTTCAGCGGTGGAGTTGTAGTTGAATCAAAAGAAGGCTCGCCGCAAGGCGGCCCAATTACTCCCCAAACGCAATTGCATACGAAGTCAGCCGTGTGCTGACCGGGAAGGAGCTAAAATCGCATAGGAACGAGACAAAGACGCGGAATTGAATCAGATTCACGCCAAGTGCCTGTCTAGTGCCTGGGGGGAAGCGTGCCGCTCAAGATCCAAGTCGTCTTTGAACCGAATCGAATGTCAGAAAATTTGCTAGCAGAGGCCTATGAGCTTGTCGCTCCGGTTAGTACCGCCAAGCCTGTCGCTGATAAAGGCCGGTCCCCTGAGCCTTGTCAGGTTTACTCCTCAAAACGGGCCAAAGCCGAGCCTAAGTCCACCTGTCAACTACGGAGGTCTGCGTCATGATTGAGGTCGCTATCTATGCG
>JBJHCR010000507.1:0-2084 GCA_050486105.1 Vulcanimicrobiota bacterium | reverse complement strand
ATCTATGCGAGAGTATCGAGTGATCGCCAAGCTCGCGACGCAACCATTGAAAGCCAACTCGAGGCTCTGAAGCAAAAGGTGCAGGATGATGGACATACCCTTTTGCCGTCTGATGTCTACGCCGACGAGGGCTACAGCGGGTCGAACTTACTTCGACCTGCTCTTGAAAAGCTTAGAGACAGGGCTGCGGAAGGCCGACTCACCCGCCTCTACGTGCATTCTCCCGACCGGTTGGCGCGCAAGTTCGCGCACCAGGCCCTTCTTCTCGAAGAACTCACTAAGAACGGGGTCGATGTCGCTTTCGTCAATCACGAACTGGGCGACTCCCCAGAAGACCAGTTGTTACTGCAGATGCAAGGGATGATCGCTGAGTATGAGCGAGCAAAGATCATTGAGCGCCATCGAAGAGGCAAGCTACATCGAGCCCGAAGAGGCTCCGTCAACGTGCTTAGTGGGGCTCCGTACGGCTATCTCTACATCCGGAGGACTGAAGCCAACGACGCCCGCTACGAGATCCTGGAGAGTGAGGCGGCGGCAGTTCGCAGGATGTTTCACTGGTACGCTATCGACCAACTTTCCCTCGGCGCAGTCGCCCGCCGCTTGAAGCAAGAGGGCATAGCAACGCGAAATGGACTAGCGCGTTGGGACCGTGGCACGGTCTGGGGTATTCTTCGGAATCCTGCATACATGGGCAAGGCGTGCTTCGGCAAAACCGAGTCGACAGAGAGAAGCCGGAAGACCAAAGCGTCCAGAGCGATTCCCAAGCACGCAAAGTCTGGAAACCGCCAGAAGCCAAGAGAGGAATGGGTTGAAATCGATGTTCCGGCCCTTGTTGAACCTGACGTTTTCGAAATGGCTCAACAGCAACTCGAACGCAACAAGCAACTGGCCAAGCGCAATACCAAGGGCCAATACTTGGTCCGGGGTTTAATCGTGTGTCGCAACTGTTCCCATGCTCTTTACGGCAAGCCTGTAAAGAGCCGGCCTACAAAGCAAGGTAAAGTCCGCAATTACGGATACTATCGTTGCATCGGGACCGATAGCTATCGCTTCGAGGGAGGCCGGATCTGCGACAATACTCAATTCCGAATCGACGAACTGGACGGCGCCGTTTGGCAAGCTGTGGCTGAGCTTCTCTCTGACCCGGAGCGGATTCTGTCTGAATTCACCCGGCGACAGACTGCCGATGGACGCGAGTTGAGTGCGGTCAAGTCCCAACGCGACGGGCTGCAGCGGGCAGAACGAAAAGCCGAGAGCGGACTTCAGCGCCTCATGGATGCTTATGAGGCGGGTGTTCTGAGTTTGGACGAGCTGAAGCCAAGAATTGACGCGTTTCGTTCAAAACTGAAGTCTTTCAAAGAGCAGCTGCGGGATACTGACGAGGCCGTTTCAAGGAACCTTGAGCTAAAGGGGATCGTCACTCAATTGTCACAGTTCCAGAAAAACTTGGACAAGGGTCTCGAGGACCTCGATTTTGATGAGCGCTGTCAGCTAGTTCGCCTGTTGGTGTCTCGAGTGGAAGCCTATCAGGGCGACGTATCCATTGTTTACCGAATTCCTGCCGCCTCAGGCTATGGCTGAGGCAAACGTATGCAATTGCGTTTAGGGAGTAATTTCGCCACTACTGGCAAACATCTATCTTCACTACGCCTTGGACCTCTGGTATGAGAAGCGTTTTCGGCGAATTTGCCGAGGACGAAGCAAGCTCATCCGCTTTGCGGATGACTTCGTGACGACCTTCGAATACCCAGACCAGGCAAGGCGCTTTGAAATAGAGGTTCGTGAGAGGTTGGCGAAGTTCGGGCTGGAGATGGCAGAAGAGAAAACGAGAACTGTTCCCTTCGGGCGATGTGCACGAAGACGACCTGGAGGCCGTCACGGTTCCTTTGAATTTTTAGGCTTCAAGCATTTGGAGGGAAAGGCTGCCAACGGTAATTATGCTGTGATACGCATCCCGACCACCAAGAGTTGCCGGAAGTTCTTAGTGCGTATTCCAGCCGATTCCGATCAAGGTTTCCAGAACAAATCGATCACGGATTCCAGACGATTGCGATCAGGAATTCCAGAGCAAATCGATCAGGGTT
>JBJHCR010000506.1:0-3265 GCA_050486105.1 Vulcanimicrobiota bacterium | reverse complement strand
GGTTAAGGCCGTACATGGTAGCCCCTCGGAAGCCGTATTGCTTGGCGCTGGCAGTCAAGGGGGCGGTTGCAGAGTTGGTCGAGATGCACAGAAAGATATCGATCTTAGGGAAGAGATCGCGACTGAAGCTCAACCGATTGCCTTCGAGATCATAGGCATCGTCGTCTAGGTCCAAATTGCTACCCTTGGTTTTCTTGAAGGCGTAGAGGTCTCCGCCCTTCAGGCCGAGCGAGTCGAGGACTCCTGATTTGAGTTCCTGGTAGAAGAATTTGTAGGCCATTCTTTGGACCAAATAACCTTCATCTTCCAAAAAGGCTAGCCCAGGGAGTTTTTGAGGCTCTTCAAGGTCGATCAAGACGGCAACCTTCTCATTGGGTTTGGGGTCAAAAACTGTTTTCAAAAGTCGCTCTAAGTTAAACGGAGGGAAGTTCACGTTACACCATTTCTTTCGTTGGAGTCGTCGGGAGGGCTCTATGATTTGAGTTTGAGGTCGGACCTCCCGTACAGTAGTCTGCCCGAACCAACCGCTGGTTCAAACGGAAACTTTCCTGACCCAGTGCTCAAGAGCGTCCAACAACAATGTGAGTTCGTCTTCGGTGTTGTAATAGTGGCAAGAGGCGCGCACCACTTCCTCCAACCCTCTGTCTTGCATGTCGAGGAGCGCCGAATGTTTGCTGCACACAGAAACATTGATTCTTCGTTCACGCAAGAAGAGTTGGAGCTTCCGAGCGCTGCTGCCCGCAATGGAGAAGGTTACAATGCCGCTCCTATGGTTACCTGGATCCCGTAAAGTTACACCTTTCATGGACGTCAGACCATCTCGCAGTTGACCTGCCAGGGTCTGGATGCGTGCCCAACTCACCTCCAGGCCGACTCTTTGGGCATAGCGGACGGCTTCACCAAAACCCAGCCTGACAGCAAGGGAGCTCTCATAGGTCTCGAATCTCTTGGCGTCGGACCTGAACCGGAAGTGGTCCTGTCCTTCCCAGCGGGCCGCATGCAAATCTGGCATGGGAGGTGTGAGCTCCTCTAGACGAGCCTTGTTCAAGTATAGAAAACCGGCTCCACGGGGCCCTCTGAGATACTTTCGGCTGGTGCCGGAAAGTCCATGGCACCCAATTTGCTTCACATCGAGAGGGCACTGTCCAACCGACTGGCAGGCATCCAAGAGAAAGAACGCAGGATGACCTTGAAGCAAAGTCCCGATCTCCGAAGCGGGTTGGATCAATCCACTATTGGTTGGCATGTGGTTGAGAGCAACCAGTTTAACGCGTTCATCCAAAAGGGAAGTGAGATGCTCAAGGCAGATTTGGCCGGTCGAATCGTTCTTGACCACGACCAACTCGGCTCCGCATTGCATGCTACGGTGAAGAAAGGCGATCATGTTGCTGGCGTACTCCGACCGGCAAGTGAGGATTCGATCTCCGGGAGCAAGGTTCAAACCATAAAAAAGCTGATTCCAGGCTTGAGTGGCGCTCTGGCTGAGGGCAATTTCTTCGCTGCTTGCCCCCAAGAGTTCGGACAATGAGCTGTAGACGTCCGTCAACTCAGAGGCGTATTCTTCTTCGGCCTCATAGCCCCCGATGACGGACTCTCTTTGGAGTACCTCCACGCATTTGTCGACAACCGCATTGGGATTGAGAGCTGCGCCGGCGCTATTGAAATGGACCAAAGACTGACAGCCCGGAGTTTCGCATCGGAGTTGAGGGATGTTCACCGTTCGAAGCTTCGGGCCGAAAAGCTCGGAGCCCTACGTCGAAATAGTCCTGGGGTGTTCACCCAAAGCTTTCCAGAGCCGAGAGGGTCGAACACTTAATCTTCAAGGAATTAGCATCGCGGCGGTGGAAATCCCTATCAATGAGGGACAAGTCGGAGAGTTCTGCGGGTGGGCAGGGTCAGGACCTTTCCAAACCATTCGCGCCGGGAGATTCGGGAGAGCGAGGGATCGAGGAAGAGTTTCCTCTGCCCTCTATACCGGGCGTTGACGACTGGGCTCATCGAGTGGCACCCAGGGTCAAGATAGGTGGGGCAAGTCTGGGCGAGGACGACCCTCTGCCCAGCCTCGACGAGCTACTCAAGCCCGACGATGCTCGAGCACTCTATGATGAACCCACATTGGTTTCTTCAGTCGAAGTATCCCCTCCCACAACCGAACGTCTCAAGGGGCCCAAAAGAGCGCCCAAGAGACCAACTCCAAATCGCAAGGTTTCCAGAAAACGTGTGGGCTTCCGGGTTGGGTTGGTGCTCACTGGTGCCGCCCTATGCGTGGGGGCTTGGTTGACAGGACCTGAACTCCTAGCGGAGCATTTTGCCGCACTTCCCGAACCCTATCGGGCGGTGGTGGCCAGTACTCCCCCTGCAGAGCTCACTTTTAATGGGACTGTCCTGGGTCAAACTCCCAAGGTCGTGGAGTGGGAGGAAGGGACCCCTCAAGTGGTCTTGGCCAGAAAGGGCTTTTTGTCACAAGCCTTCTCCCTGGATGAAGAGACCAGCCGGGAGAGAATTGGCAAGTACGTGGTTCCCTTGGACTTTGCACCGGTGGCTTTAGACTGGAGTGGTCTGCCCAAAGATTCGCAGATTTGGTGGAACGGTGAACTCACCGACGTGTCCGGACTGCAGCACAGTTTGCCTGGGGATTATCAGGTCAAAGTCAAACCACCGAGGGAACCCGCCGTGGCGTTTTCTATCCAGATCCCGGAGCCGTCCTTGGACCAGGCCCCCATAGAGACTTTGAGTCTGGGAGCCACTTGTCAGGAGCATTTGGCCAATAGGCCAAGAGTGCGACTTGGACTGACCGAGGCCAAGCCTGCTTCACGGCCTGCGTCGCCGGTACTAGAGATATTCCAAGTTGGCGCCGATGGTAAGCCCGCCGCCTTTCAAGAGAAGGTCACCCTATCGGAAAAAGAGGCTAGGGAGGTGATTCTGCCAGGTGGAGGATCGTACAGTGTTCGCTACACCGGAGATTCCAAATTCAAGCCGTTTGTGAAGACATTGGCGGCGGAAACAGGCAAAGTTACAGAGTTTTCGGTAGCCTTCGAACCAGTGCCTATTCCCACGGTGCAGAGCAGCTCGCCGTCCTGGTCGCCATCCGGTTCGAGCGGAGGAGGGGGCTACCGTCCGGCTTATCGCCCCCCCCCACCCAGGCCCTCCGGCGGAGGGGGAGGAGGGGGACGAATCGCCCCGCCCAGCTTTTAGGAGTCCACGCCCTAGGAGGCTGCTGATTTAATCGGACTCTGTCGCATGGTTTTGTCGAGTTTTGTCGTAT
>JBJHCR010000505.1:0-3290 GCA_050486105.1 Vulcanimicrobiota bacterium | reverse complement strand
GCCTCCTCGTTTCGGCCTAGCCGTGATGGTCCAAGGGAGGCTTTCCCTTTTTCTTGCTATCTCATGCCTGCGGGCTGCACCTTAAGTGGAATGCGCCCTCTCCAGGGTCTGCCCGGGCTGGATTCGGTCGAAAGCGAAGGCCAGACTGCGCAAGCCGTCTATCAAACTCATGGCTTGCTTAAACTTTTCTCCTGCGTAGCAGTATTCGCAAGCCAGATTGCATTGATGAGTCAAAACCAGGCAGAGCTTCATCTCCCCTCCCTTCCCAAGTAGGTTCAACAGTTCACCGAAGACGATGGAGAAAGTCGCACTCTCCCGAACGTTTATTCCCCGGGAAGAGATCGACTCCGGGAGTATCGACCGGTTTCGGCGCTAGGTTCATGACCAAGCCCAGGATGCTGTCGATTCTCGGGCTCGTCGTTCGACAAAGGAGTGAGAGGGGATCGAGGTCATTCAAGATTCTCGCCTAGAACGGATTGAAGGAGATTTTTGCCGTGAAGTTTGCATGCCTTGGATTTATTGAGGAAGGAGCCTGGGAAGCGCTCAGTGAGGAGGAGCGTCGGGCGCGAGTGGATGAGTGTTTAGCCTATGATGCCGTTCTAAGATCCGGCAAGCACTTTGCCGGGGGGGAATGTCTGAACTCGTCTGCGGAGGCGCGTACCTTGCAATGGAAGGATGGAGCGGTGATCGTCACCGATGGGCCATTCTGTGAGACCAAAGAGGTGCTCGGTGGCATTTTGTTTTTGGAGGCCGAAAATCTAGACGAAGCCGTGAACCTAATGAAGAAACATCCGGGCGTACGCATGGGACCTTTCGAGATCCGACCAACCACGGGAGGCTCGCAGGAGTCCGAAGAGGTTGCGATTCGGGCGCTTCTTTCGGCTTGGAATCAAGCTTTGGAAGCCAAGAATCTGGCTGGGATGATGGAACACTACCTGCCTAGCGCGGTGCTCTTTGATGCGAGGCCACCTTATAAATTGACAGGACGTGAAGCCATTCAGAAGTGTTGGGAGCAGTGCTTACCTTATTTCCCAGAAAGCTTTCGCTCTGTGCACGGCGACCTGCAGATCTCTGTGAACGGTTCCCTGGCTTACGTTTTTGGGGCTTGGCGACCTATCGCTGATGATCCCGACCAACTCGGCTGCCAGACATGGGTGCGTCTGTCCCTCGGATTGCGCAAGGCAGGGGGGTACTGGAAAATTGAGCACGAGCACTTCTCAAACCCCTTTGACCCTTGTACTCAGAACGTTTGGAATATATCTGATTCTGAAGTTTTGGGCAGTCCAGATCCTGGCGCTTGTCGGCCAAGTGCTGCGGGCTCAGTGGCCGAGTGAGCGAAGTCTAGGAGGCTGCTGATTTAAACGGGGACGTAACGCTTCGCTAGCGGACAGCAAGCGAAGCGTTCACAGAAGGTGCCCGAGACGAAGGACTTCACCCACCTTCGGCGGGTACCCGTCAGGCGGATGGCCCTTCGGGAAGGCCTGCGGCTTTCGGGCGAATTCGCATGGACCGGGAACCTGCGTAGCGGGTGGCCCCACGAAGTGGGTGATGAACGAGTCTCGCGACGCGGAGATTAGGGGTTCCGGGGGGCGCCGGGTCGACCGGCGTTCCTCAAGCCGTAGGTGTTACGAAGTCCGGAATCCCTAATTCAGTAGCCTCCTAGGGCAAGAGTATGTGCTCGTTCTCGATTCGAGGTCCGAGAGTTTTCATGTGCTCGTCTTCGAAGCTGTTAGCGGACCGAGAGAGCGCCCTTTTCGCCCCGTCTGGTGCGTGATACTGCTGTCCGAGCAAGATGGGCCCAAGCGAGTTGGTGAACACGCCCCCTGGTACTGCCAGGATGGACCGTGAACCGTCAGAGTCGGGCTCTACTCCTCTGAGACTAAAAAAATCGCTAAAGTTCTCGGTGTTTGAATGGTTAACCAAGCGGGTGTCTTTATCCAGTCTTGCTGATATCGTATGCGGACGAAACTCGGACGGCTTTTCATCGCTGGCCTGCGCGACTTTTTCGGTGGCCACTGTCAGAGTCTGATCCCCCTGCCTTCGAACTAATCTCAGGCTTTGCGGAATGTCTGCGGCCTGATTCGAGGTCCCCCAAATTTCAAGTTTGCTGCCGTCGGGCAAGGAAACCTTGGGAATCAAACCTGTTTCTACCTCGGCATTGTGCTCTCGCCCATCTTGCCCAGTTATGGTGGCGCGGAAGCCGCCAGTTTCAGAAATCAAGCTCAAGCTTGCTCCAGGTAGTCCGGTGAGGGCTTGACCAATGATGGTCAGGTTAAGATTCTCTTGTGCACATCGGAATGCAGTGATACTGATCTCGCTCAAGCCTTCGCGGAGTCGGGATTTCAAAGTTGGAGAGATCAGGGAATCTGAAGTGGGGCGAGAGCTCGCTAAAGTATCGTTGGGAAAGTGAACTAGGTTTGCAACGGTTTGCAACGCACCCATTCCTATGCCTAAACCGGCTTTCCCCCCTATCAGGCCTGCACCTATCCCAGCTATACCCCCACCCGGCATGGGATGGACACGGCCTGCAGTGGATTGACTATATTTCTCTAGTTGGGTTCTCACCAGACTCGGATTTATTCCTGAAACGTTCATCGAGGTTGCCTCCAACAGTTTGTGTTAGTTGAAGGTTGCCCGATCGCCATTGCCCGAAAGTTGCCCCATTGGCTCCCTGGGCTCATAAGACCACTTTCGGAGAGAAATGATCTGTTTTGTGCCGTTTGAAACGCGACGTCCAGGATACAGGGCCTTAGTGGTGCCTGGCGCAAATTTCATCAATTTTGAAGCCCCCACGCACCGCTCTCACTGCGTCGATTCTCGCTTATGTACGTCTGTGTACACGGCGCTCGAATCTCCTTGTGATAGCGGCACCTGGAAACTTCAATTCTTGACGGAATTTGCGCCAGTCACCACTAAGTTTGTGAGCTATTCTCCGGGGCCACCGGATGTTGCGGAGTGAATTCCAAAGGCGAAGGACTCGGCTGCAAAAATGTGAACCCCATAAGATGAAACTCTTTAGCTTACTTTTCGACAGCTATTGGCGGCAAAACGGCGATGAGGTCAGCAGAGCCCGCCAGAATAGGCACTACAACTCCATGGCAGAGCAGGTCATGGCTAACCGAACTGAGGCGATTCATCTTCAGGGAGAGTTGGATCGCTTATCCCATGACCTAACCCAGGCCATGACCCTCAATCGGGTGCTGTTGAAATTGTTGGTGTCCGAGGGAGTTTGCACCCCGGACCAGTTAGAGCGTGGTCTGAGGGAAGCCCTCAGTCAGAGCGAAGAAGAC
>JBJHCR010000504.1:0-3299 GCA_050486105.1 Vulcanimicrobiota bacterium | reverse complement strand
CTCGAATCCCGTTCACGTTATAGGTGCTGATCTTGTATTCGGTCATGAACTATGACCATCTCGATGGAGACCTGGAGATCCTGCAAGTGGGAGTCGAGCCGCTCTTATCATGACGGGATCTCGTGATGTTCAACTTCAGCTTCTTTGAAGCCTGAAGCACCCTAGAAGACCTACCATAAAATACCGGTCATCTCTGGGAAAGCGACTTTGAAAGGGATCCCCTATAGGGGACGCCAAGGACTCCAACAATGACCGAAATCCGAGAAGTTCCTTCCAATGATCCAGACTTTCTGGCCCTGCAATCGGACCCGGTCTGGACCTATCAGCGATGCCTGGTTGCCTATTCTGCAGGTCGCCCTTCCGGCTGTCTCGCCTTCCACCTTGACAGCGAGCTCTATGGAGCTCCGGCGAACACCGGTGTGGTGGGTCACTACCAAGCCCAAGACCAGGATTCGGGAGTGAGCCTCCTGACGGAGGCCGTAGCTCGACTGCGGTATGAAGGAGCCGGCTGTGTCCTCGGTCCCATCAATGGAAATATCTGGTCCCGGTTCCGCCTGGCCCACCCGGGGGGCGACCTTCCGTTCTTCTTGGAGCCCACCAATCCTCAGTGTTATATCGAGCATTTTCTGGCAGCGGGGTTCGTGGAAGATGCCGTCTATCAGAGTTGCATCCTAGAAGAGTTGCAAGCCTCTAAAGCAGAACCCCCAAAGCTCGCCAAAGGATTCAAGGAGAGGTGCTTTCAGAGTTCCCAAGTTGAAGCTGAACTCAAGAACATGTACAAGGTCAGCATTTCCTCGTTCGCGGACAATCTGTACCACAGACCCATAAGTTTTGAAGACTTCCGAGCCATGCATCTTCCGGCCATCGAACTCCTCGACCCTGAGTTGTTTCTGGTGCTGGACGCGCCCGACGGAACGGTGGCCGCCTTTCTGCTGGCTTATCCCGACTTCTTGCAGCCCAACTCCGGACGGGTGATCGCCAAGACCTTAGGGGTGTTGCCGAAATGGCGACGCAATAAGCTGGGAAGTTATCTGCTGGCGCGAGTTCATCAGGTGGCAATCAGAAAAGGCTACACCTCTCTGATTCACGCCCTCATGCAAGTCGAGAATCCCTCCACTGCCCTATCTCAGGCTCAGGCCCAAGGTCGGGGGCGATTTTTTCGAACCTACTCTCTCTTTCGATGGGAGCACTAATGCTCAAGCTGGAATTTGTGCCCATCACCCGACTGACGGAGGCTGACATTCGGCAGATGGGCGCCGTGCGATACCAAAGCATGCCGCCCTTGGTGAACCGCACCTTAGAAGAGGACACCGAGCTCCTCAGGACTTCTCTTCGAAGTTTTCTGGTAGCGGGACTGGTCCGCTCCCAAGGGGGGGAGATCGAGGGATTCCTACTTTTCAGCACTCGACTTCGAGAGTGGGAAGGGCGCTACTGGTTGTGGTTGCACGGGGAGGACGCCACCATGGACTCTCGCTATCGGGGGGCCAGGATTCTCGACGAGATGGCCTTTCGAGTAGCACTCACCTCCAGGCTGCGCCACCCCTTGCTTCCGATCTTTGGAATCTCCATGGTCTTCCCGGCAGGCTATCTCAAGATTCGAGCCTGTGGTCCCGCCTACGCCTGGGGTCAGCCCAACTTGCCGGCCTGGCACGCCGGACTTCTGGAGTATATGGCCCCTGAGGTTGACGAGAACCGCCCTCTTTGCACTCAGGAAAGAGTGGTGCAGCTCTCGGTCACCTCCGAGAGCCAAGCGCCCAGAAGGTTTCGGGATCCCCGAAGAGAGCTGTGGCTGGAAGAATACGAACGCCTGGCCCCTCGTTGGCGAGAAGGTAGAGTCCCCATCGTTCTCTACCCCATCTCGGTGACAGCTATGGCCGGGGCAGCTCTGCGGCACCAATTGACCCAAAGGTTGCCCTCAGCAGTCCTAAGAAGGCTCAACGAGCCTCGAAACCCGGAATGATTTAGCATCTCACGATATGCCAAAGCTGACCACTACAGTAGCCGTTCCCAAACTCCCCTTCGAAATTCGGTTGGGAGACCAGATCTATGCGATAGGTTCTTGCTTCGCCGAAACCATGGCAGCCAAGCTGCAACGCCTGGGCTTCCCCCTGGTGCTCAACCCTCTGGGCACTCTGTACAATCCGGTCTCTTTAGGCGCAGCTCTGGACCCTGCCAGAATCGAACACGAGTTCTTCCTTCACCAGGGTCGTTGGCGCTGCCTAGCGACTCACGGTTCCTTGAGCAGTACGTCTCGGCAAGAGGCCCGAGCGAGACTAGAGCAAGCTGAGCGAGGGATTGCCGAAGCCCTGGAACGGAGCCGAGTCCTGCTTCTGACTCTAGGTACGGCGCAGGTCTTCGAACTCGTCTCAGAGGCCAGGGTGGTGGCCAACTGTCATCGGCTGCCTCAGCAGATTTTCCGTCGACGGCGGCTTTCGGTGCCCGAAACCCTGGAGGCCTTGCAGGACCCTCTGTGTCGTTGGCTGGAGGCCGACCCCGAACGGCAGGTGATCCTCACCGTGAGTCCCGTCCGCTACCTGCGCGACGGTGCCCTAGAGAACAGCAGAGGCAAGGCGGTGCTGCATTTGGCCTGCGCCGAGCTCGAAGAAAGTCATCCACGGATTCACATTTTCCCGGCCTATGAGATCCTGGTGGACGAACTGCGCTCTTATCGCTTCTACGCCCGAGACCTGGTCCACCCCAGTGATCTAGCCGTGGATGTGATCTGGGAGCGGTTTCAGCACTCAGTCTTCTCCAATACGACTCAGGAGCTCTTAAAGCGCTTGGAGAAGGTGGCCACCGCCGCAGAACACCGGCTTTCGCCGGATTCGGACCGTTCTGCCTTGGCCCAACACAACCTAATGCAGATGGAAAACCTGAGCCCAAGTGTACCCGAGGTGCACCTTCGTCATCTCAGGCGCACCTTCGTCTCCTGGCTTTCTTCTGAGCCCCGTCCTTGAGTGAGTGCTCACCTTGGGAGTAAAGGTTTCTTCATTACGTTTCAGAAAAGGAATTCGTGACCGGAGTACTTGTCCGTAAGGGTGATTCCAGTTTCTACCAAGAGAGGTCGGTATGAACGACAAACGTTGTCCCTATTGCGACCTTCTGGTTGACGAAGACTCGGCCCGCTGTCGCTGCAAATTCGTGTTCTGGGACGATACCCCGAGCCAGGCGATTACAAAGAGGCGACCCTTTCTGCCAGGATGGAGTGAGACAAATCGATACTCCGGAATTAGTGAGGATTCTGGAGAGAACACCCCGGTGCAGATGAGCCGGAGTGGAGACCCGAGCGGGAGCGAGGG
>JBJHCR010000503.1:0-3309 GCA_050486105.1 Vulcanimicrobiota bacterium | reverse complement strand
GGGCGAACTCACGGTAACATCGACGCCGCTCCTGCAAAAGCGCATCCATGAGTTGGATGCCATGGCCGAGATGGAGCAATTGCAAGGCACCCAAGAATTCAAGAACGGCGTGGCTCAAGCGGCCCAGAAAATCGCTTCCGGGGCCGAGAATCTGCTCACCGACCCTGGGGGTTCCATCAAGAGAATGGGCAAAGGAGTCGGTGGCCTCTTTAAGTCCATCGGGGAGACCATCACCGGAAAAGGTGAAGAACGGGGAAGCACCGAGGGCGGGGATCTCGAGAGAATCTCTGGTTTTAGTGAGACCAAACGCCAGTATGCCGAGAGGTTTGGGGTAGACCCTTACTCGCGCAACGAGTTGCTGCAAAAAGAGCTCGGCGAAGTCTCCAAGGCCGGTTTCTTGGGCAGCACCATCACCTCACTAGGTCTAGGTCAACTCGGTGGAGCGGCTGTGAGCGTTGCCGGGGCCGCCGGCGACGTCGACACCTTGATTCATACCATCCCCCCCGACAAGCTTCGCGATTTGAATCGCAGCAAACTCAAAGACATGCAGGTTGACGAAGCCGTCATCGATCTCTTCATTCGCAACACCAACTTCACCGTCACCGAGCAGACCTCTATTGTGAACGCTCTAGACGAGATGGACAAGGTCGAGGGTCGAGAAGAGTTTGTAAAATTTGCGGTCTTGACCGATAACCCGGACCTTGCCAGCTTTCGAGCCATTCAGGCGCATTTGTATTCGGTCTACAATCAGAAATGGCAAAAGCTGGCAAAATTTATCCACTTCGGAGAGTTTTCATGCGCCCAAGCCACCGCCGACACGATTGTGGTGGTTGCCCCGGTGGACCTCTTTCTTTGGACCGAGCAATCGGCCAACCGAATCGGGACTCTCAACCGCGTCATTCTCGAAGGCAACCCGAAGGCGCGCCGAGTGCTCTGGATTACTGGGACCTTTTCAGCACTGGCCGAAAAAGAGTTCAAAGCCCTCGGCTGGGAGCTGCGCCCTCTCGCCTTGGAGAAGATCAAAGAATAGTGATGCTGTGGCTCTCAGCCAGGAAGCCCAGCCTGCCGGTCACCGAGCCCTAATTTCCTGCAGGTGGACCGAACCTGGATTCGCCCAACGCGCAGGCTTAACATCGTAGATGGCTTCAAGACCTCGAAAGCAGAAACCGGGTCTGTGTAGGGGAACGCACCGGGGAAGGGTGGAGGACATTGGTTGACCGTGCGCGTTGCTCCATGAATTGCGCAGTGATACCCTGGAGGCCTTTCTCTGGGAAAATGGCAACCCTCTCCGAAGGTCGCTTCTCCTAGCCATTACCCCCAAACGGGACCACCCTGATCCCGTCAAGGCGATAGCCCAAGCGATCCGAAGTTGCCAAGAAAAGTTGTCTGAGTACCCAGGCGACTGTCGGTCATCTCTCTTGGGCCGACAGCACTCGAGAGCCAGCATGAAAGTCTAGGAGAGCCCCACCAAGGGTGCTACTGAAACATGACGACCACCGGGTATGGGTCAAATGTATACCTGGGGATATCTGACTTGCCCAAGCACTAAGGGATGATCAAAGTTGGGAGTAGTCCTCGAGGGACAAAATTTTGGGATGTAGAGAGTTCGTTAGCAATGTGGAGGCACAAATGCGAAACTTATTACTTCTTGGATGTATTGCTTTCATCTTTACCGCCTGTTCTAACAACGACGCCGGAGTCGGAATCGTCCCTCTCGACGGGGTTGTGGTTCAAGGCCAGGTCGTTGACGCCAGCAGCCCGAGCGGAGTCCTATTAAAAACGGAGGACGACCGGACCGTACTTCTCCCCAAATCCTGGGAGTATCGGTCCGAAGACAAGACTCTGGACCCGGATGAAATCCCCCCAGATACGGGGGTTCAGGCCTTCGCTCCCCCTGCCTCATCAAGATTCGTGACCGCGATCGATGACACCGTCGTCTTGGAATCCAACGAAGACTACTTCGCCCTGCCCCTCGACTCACTACCGTACGCGGCCCAGAATGTGCCGGTGCAGACGCAGACCTTCGGTGGTCCGCCCCATGCCCACACTCTCCCACTCAGAGAAGCGGTCTACAGTGACCAATTCCTACCTCTTTCTCATCAAAGCTACAGAAGGGAGAGCTTTCCCATGGCGGATCCTTACAGCCTCTCCACAGCCTACGTAGTGGGTGGCTACAACGGTCAACCCCTGGTGCTCACACCTGGTCCTTCCCACGTCCAGGCTATGGTTCTCCCACCAACTTACCCCCATGCCCAGCTCACTTCCCATCAACCGGTTCGCTTTCACTATCTTGACAACAACATTCAGATCTCGACCTGGGGGGCCTTAGGAGACGGGCAGCTTGACCTCGGCAAGTTGCTCTTAACCGGGACTCTCCTCCAACTCCTACCTGGTCAAGCCATCATCGAGATTGGTCAGCAACCGATCGCAGTGCCTTTAAACTATGTGACGTATCAGAAGCGACCCTTACGAGGTCAGCGTCTCCTACCCGGCACCGCCGTCGACATTTCCTATCTCCCGGGCATCTACGACCTGGTCTCTTATGAGAATCACACCGTAACTCTCTACCGAAATCAACAGTTTGTGCAACTGCCAGTACAGGTTCTTCCTCACCATGTCTTCAATCGACCGTTTGATCTCGTCCTCAGAGACGGGAAAAAAGAGCGACGAAAATTTCGAAACGCTCAAAGACTGGTGGCCTCAGGCCATGCAAAATTCCACCCCTCTCAGCGAGTCAGAAACGACGTAAAGAACTGGGCGCAGCTCAATCAAGTCTATCAAAGACCCATCTCCAAGAAGCCAGGATATCGGTTGGTTGGCGATTATCGTAAAGGCCTGGCCAAAGTCGAACGAATTCCTCGAAAGAGCGGCGTTAACGTCGCCAAGGACCGGTCTTCTCTCCTTCTTGGCGCATACCCGTATCAACAGTCCAAGCGGTCTCAGGTTGGTCCGAAGAAACGGGAAAAGCCCGTGCGTTACGTGCATTACAAGCCTGAGAGAAAGATTCGCCGCACGGAACCGCGATTTGGCTACCTGCCCAACATGTGGCCCACCGCACCAAGCAAGACCCAGCCCCGCGGGGAAGCTCGCCGCGACCAGCGACAACAGCAAGCTCAGCCCAGGGTTCGTCAACAACAGCAGCCCCAACAACCACGGCAGGAAGCTCGCCGCGCCAACCGCCAGCAGCAAGCCCAGCCCAGGGCTCGTCAACAACAGCAGCCCCAACAACCACGACGGGAAGCTCGCCGCGACAACCGCCAGCAGCAAGCCCAGCCCAGGGCTCGTCAACAACAGCAGCCCCAACAACCA
>JBJHCR010000502.1:0-3328 GCA_050486105.1 Vulcanimicrobiota bacterium | reverse complement strand
ACCTAGGGGAGAGTGCCGATGCTTTCCGAGAGTCCTTCGAGAATACGTTGATCGCCCTGGCCAATCAAACCGAAAGCGAGCTGGTGCGCAAGATGCTTTTGATCCGGCTCATAGAGATTTCTGAAGACGAAGAAAGCTTGCTCACCTACCTAGACGAGGCCGAATCCATTCCGTTGCGCACCCCTAGAGAAGGGACTCTAAGTCTGTTCCAGGCGAGGTACCGAGTAGGGTCCGAGGACGTCACCGAGCATCTCCTCGAGGCCCTCAACACCGTGTCCGACAGCGATGAGATTTTCGGACTTCTCAAAACGAACCTCGAGCGATACCCAGAACTTGCTCCTCTTTCGGAATTCATGGATCACATCCTGGACTCACCTCGAGATCAGGGGATCGAAGCCGAAGAGGAAATCCAAGAGTTTCTGCCCCAAGAAGAAAATCTGCAAGATCTCCTCATGGAGATCGATGCCAGTGAAGAAACTCTCATTCAAGTGTTTCTTGAGCATCTGCTGCCGAGAACTGGAGTCAGCTTAGACATTCCTTGCGAGGATTTTGAAGAATTGCTCCAGGACTCTGAACCTGCCGCCTTTGTAGGTTCTCTGCGTCAGGCTCTTCGCAGCATCGACTACACCTTGTTTTTTGACGAGCTCGACGTGCTGGCCTATGACGGAGATGAGCACTTTGTCTTGCGCAGCTCACCTGAACCTAAGCCAACCCTACTTTTCGGGTCGGAGGTCGACGACGTGCCGCCGGAGGAACTGAGATTCTTGGTCCTAAGGGAACTCTTTGCCATGTATCGGCGACACAGCCACCTCTTCCATCTCTCATCGGAACTCGATGACAGTGTCAGGCTCCTTTTGGTCAACGCCTGCATCGACATCCATAAGGAAGCAGACATCAAACTTCCTGACTCACTGATGGATAGAGTCCATAACCTCCAAGAAGGAGCCGTGGCCGGAGGTCAGGATCCCGGGGTGCGTCGAGAGCTCGAACGATTGGTTCAGGACATCTATAAGCAAACCGAATCGGACTCTTTTCTGGAGCTGGCGGACTTTCTCTATGACAACCAGTTAACGCGGAAGTGGTTGGACCCGATAGCCGATAGCTTCGCGGCTCGGCAAACGGGCCTAGCTGTGGCAAGCTACGCTATCGCCCGGGATCATCTGACCACTGAGGAATACGAAACTCTTGAGGAGACCGGCTTCGGCTGGCTCTATAGTGATGAGAATCTCCCTAAATACAAAGAGCTACGCCTTCGACTGCAGCGACTCTGGACACTTCCGTTCAAGGTGCTCAGCGGGGAAGCTGAAGAATAAAGGTCCGGCAGTACAAGGAGAAATCACACCCAACCGGGCAAGAAGAACAGGACTTCAAACACTCGACGGCTGCTTTCCAGGCCCACGGCGTACGGGAAGTATAAAACGAAAGTCAAAATGTAGAGGCCCAGAAGCAACCACGCTTTCCAGCGTCCTTCGCCCAAGGAGTCCTCGAAGTTGGCAAGGTCGGCCCAAAATTTGCCGACCATGCAGGCCATGATGGGCACTTGGGGCAGCATATAGTAGAAGAATCCTCCCGTTGTGGAAGCGGCCCAGGGGAGCCACTGTCCGAGCCAAAGAGCGATGAGAATCCCACTTACGTGGTCTCCAGATTTTACCGCCGCGTAGGTTCGCTCCAAAGCCAGGACCAAGAATCCCCACCAGAGCAGCGGCACCCCCAGCGAACAAATACCCCATACCGTCGCTCCCGGCCCGGTGCCATCCTGCTCGTAAAACAACCAAATCGGCCTGAGAACAAGCGGCCAACTGCTGAAGGCCGATTTGTATCCGTGAGTGAACTGCTCATCATCATAGCGGAACCTGATCATGGCCTGAGCTTGAGTCCAGATAGTTTTCAAAGTCTCTAGGGGAGCTCCATCAGCCAGAAATTGGTGAAAATAACTGAGTAGGAATCCCGACGGAACCAACAAGAGTAGCCAGAAGAACACCCGCTGGGTCCGTTCCATAGGTCGTTCCAGGCGTTCGTACCAGGCGCAGGCCAGCAGGCAGCCAAAAGCGGTGAGCACTCCACTCCATTTGCATCCGGTGGCCAAACCTAAGCAAAAAGCCCCGGCCACGGCCCAGCGCTCGTGGTGTCCGAGCAGGTAGGCCACGATACCCCAAGTCCCGAGCAAGCAAAGCAAAGCAAGAGATGCTTCGAGCATGGCGATGCGGGTCATGGTGAGGTGCAGGTGTTCGGTGGCCACTAGAAACGCGGCGGCACCGGCCGCCACTCGGTAACCTGGAAAGAGTGTCCAGCAGAAACCGTAGGTAGCGATCACCATCAGCACCCCGGCGAAGACCGACGACAGGCGCCAAGTGGTGGATTCTGACAGCTCTTGGCCAGGCAAGAGTCGACCCACCTCCATGCCGGCACCGATGAACCATTTGCCCAACGGGGGATGAACGGAATTTGGGTCCATCTTGCCTTCCCATAATGCTTGAGCAGCCGGAACGTAATAGACTTCATCGAAGCAGTAGTTCTCTGGTGCGCTGATGTTCCAAAGGCGGAGGAGAAGGGCGAGTGAAGCAATGAGCAGCACCAAGATGAGATCAACCCACGACAGGGTCTTCTTCTGGGCAAACCGGGAAGACCCGAAAGGTATAGTGGGTTTATTGTCGTCGGAAACCATGGCCGAATCCGCGTGAGAGGGTTTGGGCTCGGTGAAGCATGGGCGCCCGATTCTTGAGGTCAGCCAGCTTGACCTGCAGCCCTATCCATTAGGATTCCCTGAAAACATAAGGACCCGAGGGATCTTCTATCGAAGCAGCTCTCAGAACTGGTTTATAGAACTGGAGGATAGATTTGACTTCTCACTCAGGACCCGCTCAGGAACCCAAGAGGTTTCTGGCCCCGTGCTGGGCTCTCCACCTTTACACCGCAGCTGGCGCAATCGTGGGTCTCTTGGCTCTTAAAGCCGTCGACGACGGCGATCCCTATCGTTGCTTCGGTCTGCTTTTCGTAGCCTTGTTCATCGACGCCACCGACGGAACTTTGGCTCGGTATCTTAAAGTGAGCGAGCGCTTGCCACAAATTGACGGACGAAGACTCGATGACATCGTCGACTACTTCACCTATGTGATAGTGCCCATCTATGCCTTGGTGAAGTTTGGTCTCCTACCCGACAGTCCGGTGGTTTGGGCGGTGCCGATTCTGGCGAGCGGACTCGGCTTCTCCAACGTTGCCGCAAAAACCGAGGACGACTATTTCATGGGCTTTCCCTCATATTGGAACTTGGTGGCCATCTACCTGTTCGCCTTGGGATGGCCGACTTGGGTGAACGCAGCTCTAATCC
>JBJHCR010000501.1:0-3336 GCA_050486105.1 Vulcanimicrobiota bacterium | reverse complement strand
ATGTAGGTGTGGTTTCTCATGCCCAACTCGACTTTGACCAAGGGGCCGAAGTCGTGTCTGGAGCCCAGAAGTTTATACTTCCGGTGCCCCAATTCGAGGACGGAGGAGAGCCTCTGGTCTACCCCGAGGGCGCCAAGAACAAGGAGGGAGAAAACGTTGCCGGTCAACCCATCGTGGACTGGCAGGGTAAGCCTATTGGCGACAAGGGCTTGGTCTTCTTCAATCACAAGGATCAGTCTTGGCAGGCTGTCAAGTCCGATGGGCAAGGGGTGGTCATCATGAACCAGGTCACCGAGGAACAGTCTCAGGCTCTGATGGACAAGATAGGTGGAGATCCGGCAAAGCTTACTCGGGATCAGTTTAAGGAGGTTCTGGAGTTCGCCCATTCCGAGTTGGATATCGGAGACAGATACAATTCCGACCGCAGTTTTATTTCTAGCAAGATGAATCCGTTGGAAAGCATGGATACAGGAATTCCCCAATTTGGGCTGTTCCGACGCGACGACCGCGATATTTGCCACGCGGTGTTCATTGAAGGCTCTGGAGAGTTCCAAGGGCCTGCGGCAACGCCCCAGAAGTTTGACGATGGAGCAGTGATCATTAGGCAGGCTGCAGGGGATGATTTTTCCTACAGACTGATTCAGCCAGAAATCTTTGCCGAGACTTACAAGAACAAGGATGGAACCTCCATCGAGCTGGAAAAGCTTCCTAGGCAGCTGCAAGACTAGGAAGGCCAATAGCCGGAAGTCCCGAGGTTGATAGAGCGCTGTACACCAGGTTCCACTCCAGGGAAGATGGGGTCTTGGTAGTGAAAAGAATCGATCGAATGGGAGACACCGAGCACTTCGATGTCGTCATGAGATACGGGTTCCAATTGATGTCGAAGGGTCACGAGGACGCCAGCTCGGTTCTAAGACTTCCATCCCGGGGAGGCGAACACTAGCCGGAGTGCCCGTTTCCCCCCGACGCTGTAGAACGCTAAATTCAGACTTTACAGGTATCTTGACCGACGTGTTGGTATTTCGAACTTCTATGAAAAACTTGGCTTGTTTAACTTGGATTTTGGCATTTGTTGTGATAGGTTGCGGCGGAAGCGGGGGAGTTGGCGATGTCAATTCCAGTCAGCCTGAATTGCTGCCGATTTCAACTGCCAGCATTCGAATTGAGCACACGACTCTGGCTCAAGGCACAACTTTCCCAGAAGGTGTCGATTCTGTAAGGATTACCGGATCCGTCAGTGGGATCGTCGGTGGAGTACTCACCGTCGACGGGGGAGGGACCCCTTATGGACCCCTTCTGCAATCCATTGCGCCTTCGTATCTTTTGATGGATGTTCCTACGAGCGTAGACTTTCTCAGATTGGAGTATTTAGCCGGTGAGCAAGTCAGGGGACTCTTTGTAGAACCGATAACGCTACAACCTGGAGAAGTCTATGAGATTCTCGATCCTGCCATCGCAGCTCGGCCGAGTCAGGTCCAGGATTTTGAGGTTAGGGCCCACGGGTTTGGCGGCCAAAGTATTCCGCCAGGCGTAACTGTTCCCGTCGCTCGTGAAGTACCATGGTCGTCGATACTTCGCTCAACCTTGGCTGGAGGAGAACAAAGTGATCTTCTAAACTTTGTCTACTATCGTTCGGTGCGGCCTGAAATAGTCCAGGTTGCAAACGGAGGTCTTGTTTTTGGCAGCTCCGAGGCTTCAGGGACTCTGGTTGGTCAAGCTGTTGGCACTACGAAAGTCGAAGCAATTTTCTTCGACTTGGTCAAAGACGTCGAGGTTGAAGTTTACGACGTTTTCAAAGTGGGCTTCGGAACCTTGAGGCTTCAGCATGGTAGGCCGGTCGGGGAGGGGTCTCAGGTCCAAACCGAGTTCCAGTTGAACCGTTTTTTCGCGAAGTTTTATCCTGCAACCTGGGATGATTTGGGCGCCATAGTTATTGATGGTGCCCCCCCTTATGATGCCACTGACCTCGTTGAATGGTATTCCCATGATCCCCAACTTCTCGAGTTCGACTCAAGTCCAAATCGAAAGGGATACTTTCATTTGGGCGGCTTTACCGGAGAAGTGACTGTGCAAGCCTATTTTCCTCAGTTTCGAGTGTGGGGTGAGCCCTACACAATCATTATCGACGAGGAACTCCTTGAGCAGTTCCCTGACAACTAGAGAGACGTTCCAACCGATCAAAGGAACTTCGGGGCGAGCTGGTCGCCTGGAATAGCAAGCTTGAATACACCCGGCTTCCTAGGTTGGATGACGAGTTGTTTGTGGGCTAGGTACCCTCCATTTTTGGCCGGATGAATCTGGACCAGCGCCTAGGGCTTAGGTAAAATCCCACTATGGAAGAGGGAGGAGATTGCTCTAGAGGTTGTCTGGCCTGGGTGCTGATTTTGGTCGGATTCGGTTTTCTTGCGTGGGGAGCTTACCTGCGTTCACTTGCCCATGACGCCATCAGTTGGCCCGAAGTGGAGGCCTACCTGCGAGCCGCCGAGCCCAGAAAGGTGACCACCAGGGTGGACGTGGAAAATCGTAATCGTGACACTCACGGTTTTGAAGTCAGCGTTACCCTGGCCTATAAAGTCGAAGGCAAGACCTATAAACACTTGCGAGCCAGCACGTTCTCGTCTCGGGCGGCCGCAGAATCGTTTGCCCGTTCGGTCAACGGCACCAGGGAGCCGATTCGCTACAATCCCAAAGACCCCGAGCAGATCCACACCAGCCCGGGCCGAACCAACAGCGCAGACATCCAGACCAACTTCGTTTATGCCTCAGGCTTTATCGTCTTGGGCCTCTTGCTCCTCACTCTTTTCCGAACTCGCAACGGCTCTCTTGTTTTTGCTTGGCAGAAATCTGAGAAATAGAGAGCCTGTGCGCCGAATCAAGCCACATCACCAAACTCGCCCTTTTTCCGCCATGGCAACCGATTCGGTTGGCTAGGAGATTGGTGAAACCCGCACTCTCCTAGGGCAAGGACTTCGGTTTAGGGCGAGTTTTTCGACTTCGCCGAAGTCAATGGCATTGGAAGACCATCCAGCACCGATCAAAGGTCCAAGACTCAAGATCCTCTTTGGGGATGAACCAATAGAGGGTTCCGGCATCCCCCCAGACCTGGTCGCCCACTTCACTGGTGTGCAACAGCAGAGTCCAGCTCTGGGTCGGGATTCCCGTGGCTTCGGCGCACTCTTGCTCCATACTGTCGTTTTGAATGGGATCGGGGTAGCCACTGATCTGAACGGGGCTATTCAATTGGGTGTGGTCAAAATTCATCCTTCGCCAAATCCGCACGGTGGCATGATTTCTGACGGCCTCTCATGAAAAAGCCTCTCACTATAATCCCGGATA
>JBJHCR010000500.1:0-3337 GCA_050486105.1 Vulcanimicrobiota bacterium | reverse complement strand
CGAGAACTAGAAAATCCACCGGGGGGTGAAGTCGTCCTGATTTTTGGAAAAACTGTTAGGCTCCGGGGCCTCCGGGGCCAGGGCGAGCATGTACCTCGACTCGTCGCGAAGCGGCCACTCGTGTCCCGTTATCCGAACAGGCACCATGGCCTGTGGCGCCGCTTCGACCCTCACAGGCTCCTTTGCTGTCGAGGTAACCTCTTGCCAGCGCTTCATCGTCACCCAGGATAGTCCGACCTCTCTTGCGAGGGTCGTCGTGGTTGTCGTTTTGAGACGTCGTTCCCCATACCGGACCACCCGACGTTTAAACTCCTCGGGATATCGGAATCCCGGTTTGCGCTCGCCGAAATCTACCAGCGCCTTCTTTATCCACATCAAATCAGGATCCATCGCCTTCCTCCGTCAGTGAACTAGTGACGGTTGGAAGACTACTCCTTCATCTCAGGCGATGTCCCGGTGGTAGGGCGAGCATGTACGAGTCGAGAACGAATCCAATCGTGGTGATTTCCCCGGCAGGCTGGCGAGTCGAAGGGCTGACGCTGGAGCAGGCCATCGCCTTTGTCGAGAGGTGCCCGTGATCGGTCTGACCCCACATCTTCGTATCTGGGCCTTTCCGGGGCCCTGCGACATGCGCAAAGGCCATAATGGCCTGCTCGGCCTTGTGGAGAACCACTTTTGTCGCGACATCCTGAGCGGTGACCTCTTTCTCTTTGTGAACAAGCGCCGAACCCTGTCGAAGATTCTATACTGGGATGGGTCGGGCTATGTGATTCTCTACAAACGGCGGCTAGAGGGAACGTTCCCAAAACTCTGGGACCGACCGGGCGCAGATCCCACTGGCATTCAACTCTCTGCAAGCGAGCTCTCTCTTTTTCTGGAAGGGTGCAAGTTACTGGCCAAAGAGTCGCTTCGTCCTGGCGGGTAGCTCCAAAAAGTCGTGGTGAACACTTGTCGAATGAATCGCAGTATGATCTACTTTTCGACATGATCCATGTTGACACTGAAAAGGACATTGAGCGCTTACGAGCCTTTGCAAGATGTGCGGAGAAAGAGAATCGTCTCCTCCGTACTCGACTTGCTCAGGCCCTGACGCGTCTCGCGGAAGTACAGGGTGTCGAGCAGCAAAGCCTCCTGCTGGAAGAGATCAAGCAAATCAATAAAGAACTTGAGTCTGGCGAGGGGTTGCAAAACAAGTCCGAGCGTCGAAACCGGGCCTCGCAAAAGACAGAGACGGAGAAAGAGAAAGAGAAGACGGCCCAGCGTGGTCATGGCCCTCGTGCTCAGCCTGACCTTCCCGTAGAGGAGGAAGTGCTTTTTCTCGACGACGCCGACCAGATCTGTCCTCAATGCGGTGATATCCTTCTCCCAATAGAAGGGCAATTTGAAGAATCTGAACTCATTGATGTCATCGACGTTCGATACAAATTGAAAACGATTCGCCGGCAAAAATACCGGTGCTGTGATTCCACTTGCCAGCACATCGACACTGCTCTTCCCTCCGAAGATCGGATGATTGAAGGCGGTCGATATAGCATCGATTTTACGGTCCATGTCATCGATCAGAAATACAACCACCACATGCCGTTGAGCCGTCAGGTGAAAGCGATGGATGCCGACGGCCTGCAGGTGACGACGAGTACTCTCTGGGACTTAACCTGGTATAGCGCCGGTCTCTTCGAGGCAACCTGGAGAGCTCTCGGTGACCTTCAACGCAAGCAGACCGTGATGGGGGTAGATGAGAGTCGGTGGCGCCTGCTCGGCCGAAAAGGGGAAGCAAAGCCGCAGATTATTGCACTCACCACGCTTGTCGGGATCTACTACGACTTTCGAATGAACAAGCGGGCCGAGACGATCAGCAAAGTTCTTCAGGATTTCTCGGGCAACCTGGTTGTAGACGCCATCTCGATCTATCCGGCGGTTAGGAAAATGCACCATGACGGGTACAACAATGGTACCCGGAGCGTGCCGGCCTTCACGATTTCCAACTGCTGGGTCCATGGCCGCCGGAACTTCATCAAGGCCGAAGTGGACTTCGCCGAAGCCGGTGAAATGATCGAGTTCATCGGCAAACTCTACAAGATCGTAGAGGTCGCGGAGAGAGAAAAGGTTCCCAATCAAGAGCGGACTTTCTGGGTCGACGGCGCCCTGGCGGTGATCCGAAACTGGCTTTTGACCACTCGCCCCACACCAGGGACCTCGCTTGAAAAAGCGATTCAGTACATGAACAACCATTGGAAAGCGCTGACAGTCTTTCGCGACCGCCGGGAGGTCTGGCTGGATAATAATGCCACCGAACGGGCGCTTCGAGGACCTATTCTCGGCCGAAAGAATCACTACGGTTCCAAATCCAGCCGTGGGATGAAGGCCGCCGCGATCTTCTACTCCCTCGTCGAGACCTGTCTGCTCCTTGGCGTGAACCCGAAGACCTACCTTTCCACGGCGCTCCGAAAGTTGAAGCGGAATCCAGGTACAGTCTTTCTCCCCCACGAAATGCTCCCGGTCGAGAACTAGAAAATCCACCGGGGGGTGAAGTCGTCCTGATTTTTGGAAAAACTGTTAGGCTCCGGGGCCTCCGGGGCCAGGGCGAGCATGTACATCTCTACGGGCCGAAGACTTGAGCAACGTGAAATAGACACAATAGTCCAATTACGTTCCAACATGTCTAAATACTTTTCCCCCACAGCCCATCCGAGTAGGCTATCAATAACTTTTCGCGATGATTTCGTCGACGCATTTGGCCAAGACTTAGATTATCATTTTGATACGCAGCTGCATGATGAACATATGACTAAACCAGGTGTGAATGAGAGAAAGGCAAGCAATCATGCGGGTGAAACAAAAGATGCGGCATAATGCTTCGCGGATCTACACCCAGTTGAAATATCGTGACTTATGCAGACTAGATAAGATCCATTAAAACAAAAGCGAACACCAAAACCCCGAGGATACATGATGAGAGAAAAGTAGATATAAGGGCCACCACGAGAGTTCGCCAGATGGGCTGTTTCGGGCCTCCTGAATCAATATGTTCTCGAAAGAGCTCTCCCTGAAGGTTTTTAGCAATTCCCAGGGAGATCAAGCACATTGAGGCGTAGAGCGCTGTCTTCGGAACCGATAGGTAGTAAACAAGTCCGAAAAAGCTCACTCCATAGATCACGGTGCCAACAACCCCGAGAAAGATGGATCTCTTGTAGAGCTTCTGGTCACCTATGGCTCTATAATTCAATCCCATAAGCAAGCCTACCGCTATTGGGGTCCCTAAATAGCTCGCCCCGAAGATCTGCCATGGCGAGAAAAGTGGACCTATACTCGTGGAAGGAGCTGGTGAGTGCAAAGG
>JBJHCR010000499.1:0-3343 GCA_050486105.1 Vulcanimicrobiota bacterium | reverse complement strand
CCCTTCAAGGGAGAAGCAAATTTGAAGAAATTTTGGTCAGGCAGAAAGGGTAGGCGAACTGCGCCCTCGACACGTTCCGAGAAGTGCTGCCGGATGCCGTGCTCTTAGACCGCACCTTACCCGGACTGAAAGGCACCGAAGCTCTCCGATGGATCCGCCAAGAATCCCAGGTGCCCGTGTTGATGGTCTCAGTTCGCGATGGTGAAAAAGTCAAAGTGATCGCCCTGAAACTGGGGGGCGACGATTTCATCACCAAGCCCTTTTCCGTCCGAGAGTTGGTCGGCCTCGAGCACCTCGACTTCGATGACCTCCGCCACCGAGAGCGATCGTCCGCGGAGTTTGCTGCAGTAGATCAGGCCTTAGAGCTCTATTTCGATATCGACAAATGGGCCTTCATTGAGATCACGGGTGTGGGGAGGCCAGGACTGATAAAAAATCGTGCTCGGCCAAAGAATGATTCACTTACAAAACTTCAGAAAGTTGGATTCTCCGAATGCCCTACCTCGCGGACCTGAATCCAGATGCACCCAGTGGGATTTAGCGCTGTTGCCTCGAAGTTTTGGGCAATGCGTTTCAACCGAATGGTAGCGATAGCTTTTCTGGGCGGCTTCCTTTGTCTACCCAGCCCAACTCTCGCTGCTCCCACCCCTACATCCGGATCATCCAACTGCAATCATATTCCACCGATGAGGTCTGTGGACGGTTTATCTGGCCTAGGTCTGTGTGATGGTGGTAACAGCGTGGAGTCTTCTGAGCCTAAGTCCAAATCGCGGAATGTCCTACAGGTGGCTTCTACTCCATTCGAGATATTGTTGGAGTTCGCATCAGCCGACGAGGTGCTCGACTATCTGGTGCCTCGTTATCCCAAAGTCAGTTTCAGACCTCGCCCGACGATGAACGGATTCTATGCCTCCGGTTCCTTCGAGGACCTGCTCAGTATCAAGAGGGACGTGGTATGGATCGATCAACCGGCCTACTTATCCCCTCTACCTGCCACCCATGTCCTTCAACATATCTCTGCAGAAGAAGCCCTTGTTGCCTTGAGGCACTGGGTGCCTCAGGCCGACTTTATCACCGAGGGAAATGCCGTTGTCCATCAAAATCCGAATCAATCGAAGGCGGCCGTACTTGTCGCGTTAGGGCGACTCGACCGTCCATCCATCCGTCTCAGAATTTCCAGGGAAGAGTTATCGCAGGCCCCGCCTAGTCACTGCCAGGTTCCTGAGAGGCGCGACCGATTTGAATGCCCGCTTGGTGATTGTGGTGGTGTTCTCCACTTAACAGGTCTCAAGCGGGGAGACCAAATCGACTCTGAGCCACACAAGCACCCTTGCGCTCCATTCTGGGTGGTGCACCGTGATGGTCAATCGGTGAACATTTTTGTTGAGTTCTACTAGACTTCCCATACGGGTTAGCTTGAAGCTGTATAGTAAACTGTCTTGAGGGCCGGGTATTGCCGCTCAATCCTAACGTCCAAAACCCGACGGAAAAATGCTGGTCTTTCAGCTGACTTCGTGCAGAAGCCAATCCTGCTTGCCCCCCCGATCAAGAATGCACCTTCCTTGAGGTCGCGGAAATCGGGCGTGGCACTTGTACTACCTGTGCTCTCCGCCCTACCAACTAAGGACTGCCAACCAAATTCACACACCTTCGTTCACCGTCTCTTTCCAAGAAAAGGTGCCAGACCTCGCTTTCTCTACAGCTGCGATAGATGTCGGTAAGAGCACTAGGCCCCGTGAGTACGATGTCGTTGAAGCTTAGGAGAATGTCGCCATCTTCAGCCCCCAGTCGAGCCAACGGGTGTTCAGGATTGTTGAGCTTTATCTTCATTCCTATCACCAAGCCGTTTTCCATGGAAGGAGACATCCTAAAGCCGCCACTTTCAGGGTTCAAGCTCCTGTTCAAACAACGCTCAAATCCTCTGTGTTCCTCAGCAACCGTTTCCGGAGTACGAACCAGAACTTGAGGAGGAGAACACCCGAGACGAGCATGTTGTTCTCGGTACTCAACCTCCAACGCTCTCTCTTGAACTAAGCGATCAGGGACTTCAACTGGAGCTGGGTCGTAGGTTGGGGCGACGAGTGCCGACAAGAGTAGGACAATTGGAAGCACCACCACCAAATCGAAGCTTCTCGTACAACCTGTACTCCAAGGATTCACTCTCCTGTTTTCTTGTTCCCTTGCTGAGATTCTTGCAGCCAACAGCTTCGATGATCATTCTACCAGGCTTAATCATCAAGCCAAAGCTGTTTTTGTGCACTTATTGAAAATTTGCAGGGGGAATCCGTCCCCTCCCTTATCGGCCTCGAGCACCCCAGCCCCAACCCGAGCCGCCCTCGAGCCTGGTCGACCTCGAGCACCTCCACCTCGATGAACTCCCCCACCGAGAGCGATCGTCCGCGGAGTTTGCTGCGGTGGATCAGGCCGTCTTGTTTGACTCCGAGCTTCACGAAGTCGCCGGTTGAAAGCTCGCTCTCGCGTCGGAGGCTGTCCCGACTTGCCGAGGGACGCTTACCTGGCCCTCTGGATTGAGCTTTCTCTTGCAGATTGATCTGGCAGCTCTCGCCGGACTTTCCATTGCCGTCGAGATGAGTCAAAGCAGATCATTTTTCGCAAGATGTTCAGGAACTGATCCGAATCTTTCGCGATCTTGAATTTCGCTTTTATGTCTTCGGAAGGTACCTCCCTTAAGCATACGGGGGAATTCAGCACTTTCTCGGAACTCAGCCTGAATTCCGAGTAGGTCACCCCCTATGTAGCGTGCTCTACTTCTTGTTTTGCGGCCTAACCCTCACCGTTTTCGCCCAAGCCCCAGTCGCCCTCACCAAGGATTTCCTGCACGATCTCAGATAGCTCGCGGCCTGTCCGGGTCTTCACCGCAGACTTTCCAGCATCGACCCCGTTTGCTTGAGCGAGCAGCTCTGAGACACTGTCAGTCTGTTCCAAGACCGCTCTCGTCAACCATAGGGCCAGGGTCTCTGCTTTGTCGGCATGGTATCCCGCAAATTCGTCACCCGTCCAAAACTGTGTTAGCTCACGAGTACGCCAAAAGGTGTTCAACTTCTTGGCTTCGGTCGTGAGACTGCCGATATTGGGGAGTCTCTCACCTTGATCGTAAAGGTCCCCAAAATGCGCGCATAGCCCTTTGATTAGCCAGGTTGGCAAAGTGCTTCCTTCCAAGATGTAATGAGTTAGTAAGTATGCGAGACTACTCTCCATTCTCCAAATCTCTTGCTCCACCACGGCAAGATGGCTGTAAGGTCCCGGCAAGTGCATTCCCACCGAACCGGGCTCTTCACCTTCAGGGGTTATACCCGAAATGTACTCCAGATAAGTGGAGTAC
>JBJHCR010000498.1:0-3356 GCA_050486105.1 Vulcanimicrobiota bacterium | reverse complement strand
CAGGGCGTGGACATCTCGGTGGTGGCCGTCGTCGCGACCTAGAATTCACGCCGAAAACTATAAGTAGGCTCAACGAGAAGACTCGCCGGCTCTCCGACTCGGCGAGTCTTCTTCCTTATGTCGAGGCGACAAAATGGTCGATGGTCATGTGATGGTGGCCGAAGGCGGCCGCCCCGATCTCTCCACAGCTCCGAGAGCGCAATCCCGCCTCTCGAGCGCACTGGCGAAAAACGTCCGCCTCCACCAGCAGTTGTCCCGAGAGGGCGTGGGTGTAGTCGAGCACGGGAGCCAAGGTCCGTCCTACATGCCGGCGGGCTACCTCGGGGGGCACGGTATGGGCCTCCACTACCAGGAAGCCATGGCCGCCGAGGTAAGGCTTCCAGGCTTGAAAGAATTCCAACAGGTTTTGCTCCAAGTCCCCGCCGGGGATGGGCTGCCCCTTGTTGTCGGAGCAGGCGGTGGTGGTGGTGCTAGGGCGCCCTGCCTTGCGAGGCGTCCGGTAGGGGCGGTTGTGGATCACGGATTTGGTCAGCCAGAGTACGGAATCCAGCTCGATCCCCCGAGCTTGGAGTGAGTCGGCCACCGCGTCGGGGTCTCCCATGTCCCCCAACAAGGCCAGGGAGTGGGGAAAATCGCTTAGGGTTTGCTCGGCCACATCGCGGGCCACCGGATTGTACTCCACCCCCACCAGGCGAGTTCCGGGACTTCGCCGGCCCAGTTCCCGGAGCATCACTCCGTCACCGCAGCCGATATCCACCAGCGTGCCAGGAGGGGTGTCTTCTTGGAGCAACGGCAGGAAGTGATCCCACAGAGAGTGAGCCACGCTGCCGGTAAACACTTGTCCCGAAAACAGGATGTCGCGCCGCCGGTCCACGTGGCTTTCCTCCCCGCTCTCCGAGCGTTGTTGTAGAGCGGTGGGGTCGCCGAATAAAAGCTCTTCCACCCGCATTAAGGTGGCCAGATAGGAGACCGGATAGTGGTAGATGCCGGCTTGCAGTCGAGCGATGCGTCCCTCATCGGTCCACCCTTGATGGTCGAGCCAGCCCGCCTCCACCAGGCAGCGACGCATTTCCGGGGGCAAGGAGGCCTCGGGTCGCACCAGGCAGCCAAGCATGATGGGAGCCACCTGATGGCCTCGCAGCCAGTCGGACAGGATCCCCTCACCGTCAATCTTGGGAAGCGACACCTCCAGCCCTTCGGCCAAGTCCAGGGTCTGTTCCAGCATGGACGGAACCACTTCAAGCTGCTCCGCGTTTCGAGTTGCTCGCCAGCCTGGCTCGGTCCAGTGCACCTCGAGCTCCGGGGACCCGCTTGGTCCCCGACGGTCGACCCAGCCCAAGGAATCCAGGGCGCGAAAAAGCGCCTGCAAGTGACCAGGATTGCCCGGCAGCTCGCCCAACTTAAAGCAGCGAGCGGCCAGCATCCCGCGTCGCTGGAGTTGCCATAGGCTTGAGCTTAGCGCTAAACCGTGGACATGGTCTACGATCTTGCGCCAGGGAATGCGAGCGGCAGCGTTCAGGAGGCGCCCGCCACGGCTGCGAGGTACTCGTCCTTGACCGAAGGCTGGGTGGTGAGGCGGTTGATCCAACCTCCTGGATATCCGGCCTCGTTGGACTTGGGCAGCGGCGGCATGTCGCCTTGTACCGCCAGAGCCAGGTAGCGTGCTCCCACGCGCAAGATGAGATGGCGCTGCTGCAGATCGGCAAGCGTTGCCTCTAGAGCGGCAGGCTCCACCGGACCTTGGCCATCGGTGTCGACGGCTTGCTGCAGGTTCTTGAGGGACAGCGCCCCGTGAAGTTGGCGATGCACCCGGTGAGCTAAGCCTTCGAGGACTACACGGCGAGTGGGAGCGATGGGACGAGTGTCGAGAATCTCGGTTCGATCAGGGTGCTCGTCCATGGAGAGAATGCAGGGTAGGCGGGCCAGAAAACAGTCCAGCCACTCGCGCAGCCGCTGTTGCAGGGCGTCGCGGCCGGGCGTGCCCAAACTGGGAAACTCCCGGTCGGTCCAAACTTGGCGGACCCGGAAAGGGGACGAATGCAAGGCCGCCTCTCCCTCTCCATGGAAAATGTAGACAAGCTTGGCTAAGCCCTCCTCGGGCAAAGGGTAGATATGGTGATAGGCCCAATTCACCTTCAAAGTGATGCCGTACTGTTCGGGCTTTTGCTGGTAGGGGCTGAAGCGATCGTAGCGGATAGGACGCAGCTCCCGACCGGGCTGCAGGTGGACCACACTGGGAATCCACTGGGCTACGTCGGAATACCACTCGTCTTTTTCTCCCGGAAAGCCGCAAAGGTAGTTCCATGTCAAGGTGATACCCAGCTCCCGCGCCCATTTCAGCAACTGCAGGCACTGCCAGGCGGGCAGACCCTTATCCATCAGTTTGAGAGCGTCGTCGTGGAAGTTTTCGATGCCCGGCTGCATCCAGGTGACCCCGGCCCGCTTGAGCAATTTCAACTGCTTATAGGTGAGGTTGGCTTTGATCTCATAGAACAGATGATAAGGGGCGCCCCGCTCGGCCAAAGCGGGCAGCAGGGTCTCAAAGTAGTCCAAGGGCAAGATGTTGTCGACCACCAGAAAGCTTCTGATGCCGTAGCGGGAGCTCAGATGGTCCATCTCTTCCAAGACCCGTTCGGCGGGCTTAAAACGAAACTGCATACTGCCGCCGTTGAGGCCGCAGAACTTGCAGTGCTTTACGGCACCCCACCAGCAGCCTCGGGAAGTTTCCAGCATCAAGGACGGGCTGATGTCCTCAGGACGGCTATACCCGGCCAGAGCGGTAAAATAGTCGTCAAAGTCAGGGATCGGACAAGTTTCCAGAGGGGCGGTGGCGCGCGGCACCAAGGAGTAAGAGTCAGGCTTCGAGCGGTGATCGGCCCCCAGGATTCCGTGCGGCAAGTTGCGGGCGAGGGGACCGTCTTGAAGCAGGCGGCGGCACAGTTCGGAGAAAGTGTGTTCGGCTTCGCCGGAAGCTACGATGTCGACCCAGGGAAACTCCATCAAGGTGGCCATGCCCATTTCGGCTTCGCAGTTCGCCCCCCCGAGCACGGTGATGATGCTGGGGTCGAGTTCCTTTACCCGGCGGGTCAAAGCCAGCACGGCGCAGTGCTGTTGAAAGGTCGTGGTACAGCCGAGAATGCGGGGCTTGCGGGCGACGATATCACGGGCGACCTCCTCCACAAATTCGCCGGCCATTTCTCGCACTCGCCAAAGCCAGTTCCGGGCGGCCTCAGCTTCTTCGGGGTTACGGGCGAACAAGACGCTGACCTGGTCCAAATAGGGGGCGTGATCGGGCTCGAACTCGGGAAAGGCAGCTCCCGAAAAAGTCCACTCACCGATATTTTCTTCCCGTACCC
>JBJHCR010000497.1:0-3405 GCA_050486105.1 Vulcanimicrobiota bacterium | reverse complement strand
AACGCTTAATACCAGGCGTATTTGAGTGAGATTCGACGCCGCGAAAGAGGATGCATGGCCGCCAAGACTAGGGATGAACTTTGCGGACGTTGTACTAGGAACCCACGAGGGTTGCTCAGGGCGACTTTTCACTGGACTTAGGGCTGTTGCGGCCTTGAAGAACGACCTTATCGTCGTAGATCCTACGTTCGAATCGCCAGCCTCCTTGACCATCGGAAATCGGGAAAACGTAGACCGGCAGGAACTCGGCTTGCCAGCCGTCTTTGCTCTTATTGAGGTTGACCTCCAAATGCCCGTAGTGCCGGCCGCCATCGATCAGCACTCCTTCCTCCCAAATCTCGGGAGAGGCTTCATAAGCCAGGAATTTGCGATAAGGGTTTTCCCATTCCGGGGGGCGTAGACCATCCCCCCCAATCCCAACATCGTAGACCTGCAAGGTGTGGGGAACTTCGGTGCCGTCGGGCAAAATCTGGGTGCCTTCCACCTCGGAGCGCTCGAGCATCTCATCGTGTCCGCAGAGCAGAGCCTGAACCCCATATTTCATGAACAGAGGGGTCCAAAGGCGCAAGGGCACTCCCGACTGGGTGTCTTCGTTGGGTCCGGTGCCCGGAGGCTTGCCGTGGGGTCCGCTGCTATACGGGCAGTGATGGAAGACCACGAAGGTGAAGGCCTGCTCTCGTTGGGCTTCTTGGAGTTCTCGTTCCAACCATGAGTACTGAGGGCCTTCGGGCCCGATCCCAGGCGAAAACTCAGGGGCGGCCTCCAAGAAAAAGTTGGGGTCATTCTCGCTTTGGTGGGGCAGGCCATCCACCGAATCCAGGAAGAGGATGCGCATCCCGGGATAGATCTTGCTGTAGTAGTGCTCGCGCTGATCAGGGCCCGAAGGGTGGAAATAGGTGAAATATTTGGCGATGGCCTTCTTGGACGGCTCGGTTTCGTAACGGCCGTGCCGAGGGCCGGCAAAGTACTCGTGGTTGCCGATGGCGGGCAGGATTGGGATGCGGCTGCCGACGCTGTTGGCGCCGTCTGCACTTGTGTTCATGCGCCAGAACTCGTCCCAGTCTCGTTGTTCCCCTCCGCTTTCCACCAGGTCTCCCGCGATGGCCACAAACGATGGCTGGCGCTCCAGCATGACCCTAAGGTTGGCCCGATAGCCGTCCACCTGGTCCACCAAATAGCGCCGCTTAGGGTCCTTTGGAGTGGGCCAGGGGGTGGGGTTGTCCAGGCTTTCAGGCTCGGTCTCACTGTCGGCATAGACCACAAAACGAAGACTTCGGGCCTCGGGATCCAAGGTTTGAAAACGGGATTCAAAGACTTGACCGTCCCCTAGAGGCAGACGATAGGTCACTTCCGTGGCGCTGGGTAATCCCCGTAAGGACACCTGGTGGCGGTAGCGGACCGGGGTCCCAGCGAGCTCCGGAAATTCCCGCACCTCCTCATCGTTGAAGACCAACTCTGGAGCTTCTCGTACCTGACTGCGGTAAACTTGCCCCTGACACTCGAGTTCCATAGGCTCAGCACTCTCAATGAACCAGTACAAGTCAGCTGAAGTGGCGGTCACGTTCTGAAGATAAGGGTAGGCCCACCAAGTGTTCGCCTGCACGCTTGGGGACAGTATTGAGAAAAGAGCTAGAAAGCAAAACAAGGTTTGTCGAGTCATTCCGACGGTTTCCATTTAGGGGGGCGGAGTGCCTTCGGAAAGTGGGGATTCGGGTGCTCGGGAGCGACTCGGGCCGCAGCACTCACGCTCCCAGAGCGAAGTGGGATGACCGGGTTCCAAGACACTCAAGCTCTCTACATCCCGGCACCGAACACTTGGGTGATGACCATCTCGCCGTTGCGCTCTACTACGCCCAAGCCGGTGTGAGTGAAGGTGGGGTCGAGGATATTGCGGCGGTGACCGGGGCTCTGCATCCATTCTTCCACGGCACGCCGGGGGACTTCGGCGGCCGACACGCCTTCACAGCCAAAAATGTTCTCGGCGTAGCGCCGAGGCCGGACCCCCTCCGCGCTGATGCGATCTCCGACACTGCTGCGCCCAGGGGTGGGAGACTGGTGGCTGAAGTAGCCCAGGGTCAACATCTCTTGAGAATGCCTCAGGGCAGCTCGGGATAAGGCTGGATGGAGCCTGAGCGGGGCCAATCCGGCTCTGACTCGGAGCTGATTTATCTCGTTGGCGATCTCTTCGGCGACCTGTTGAGCAACCGACTCTGGCTCTGCTTGATTTGCTTCGGTGCTCCTGGGTGATAGCGTTTCCTTCTGCTCAGCCCGAAACTCTGGCGATTGCCGGGGTGCGCTCTCCGAGCCAGAGGGGATGGGTGTGGGTAGGCCGGTTTGGGCCATAATCATATTGGGCCAGAATAGGAGCGCCAAGAGGCAGCCTAAGAGGGGTTTGGGCATAGCTTGCTTCTTCGGTTCGAGGGATTGCGAATCATCTCTTTTCTTGAAACCTGGAATCGCTCCGAGGTTCCGGAGAAAATCTCCAGAAGTCTTAGGGCGTGCGCAGATTTTCTTTTAAGATCGACCTTACCAAGACTAAGCCATCGGTGAATCCTTCTCCTCAGTACTCATCGGCCCCAGTGGACCAAGTCGGCGATGTCTTCGAGATCAGCGAGGCGCTGCAGCCTTTGCGCCAAGACCGCCATCGTTGGCCGACTTTTCAAGGGACGCTTGAGGCTCTGAGAATGCCTGAGCCCGGCCCTGAGCTGGCTGGGGATCAACACCTGGCCCAGGAGTATCTCAGGGTTTATCAAGTCACCAAAGACAAGCTCCTGGACGCTGTTCCGGGCTTTGGCCATGTCGGAAAAACCGAAACTCACTGTTTCTTCAGTCCACAGGGGGCTAAGCACCTAGTCAGTCGCCTGATCGACAAACCTCATCTCCGGGTCACCGAACTCACCCTTTTTCCCAACGGGGACATCATGCGCCTGTTTTACGAGAAGGTTGCTGGACCGGAACAGGAGCTCGAGGACCTCTACGAGTTCGGCATGGTCGATCTGCAGAACGACCACGCACGTTTTGCCCGCTACCCGGGTTACGAACTGGGTTTTTTCATGCTTACAGTCTCCGAGGGTACTTTGACCGAAGCGCTCAAAGGCCGCTGCGCTTACGATCCTGTCAGCGGAGAGCCGGTTTTTTGGGAAGAAGAGGAATGAAGACCTCATGGACTCCTTCTTGCAACAGACGGCCCAAGCAGGCCAAATTTCTCAAGAGAATCAAGCCTTCACGGCTTCCGGTCAGAAAGCCCGAGCGCAGTTTCTGGCCTCTGGGCCCCCCGAAGAGCGCGCCTGCCAGATCCACTCGAAGCTAGGGTCTGTTGACATTCAACCTTCACGGCGCTGCACTCGCTTATTTTCCCTCTCCGAAAGCGCATTTTTGCTTAAGTACTCTCGGGTACTAGGCTCA
>JBJHCR010000496.1:0-3535 GCA_050486105.1 Vulcanimicrobiota bacterium | reverse complement strand
GGCCCACGGCTTGAGTTCGCTGGCGCCTAACGTTGCTAGCCTTGGTGTAGGTGTAATCCTCAGAGAAAAACGGAGCCCCCATACCCTGAGAATACTCTATCAACTCCACCCGGTTCAAGTCGTCGTAGGTGCGGTTGCAGAGCACTCCGTTGGAGAAGGCGTGATCATTCGTCATCGAAAATCAATAAAATCAAATCTACTTTTTCATTCTCGAAGAAAACGTTTATGCCAACTCTATCTGAATAAAACACAAGACCCCATTCTCTATCTTGAGCAAGTCGAGCAGGGACCGCTTTCTTTACTTCTTCCCGTCCAGCACCTTCAGTCACAAGCACTTTTCCAGGGAGCAACCCCGTTTTAGTGGTGCACGGACAGTCCTTATGAGTTCGAGAGAAGTAGCTCAGCAGGCATGAATCCCCTGTAATGAGGGAAGCCTCCTTTTGTAAAAGACACGGTTTGAACCGTAACAAGGAGGCTTCTTAGATGGGATTCGGATTATTGAAACAGACCCCTACTTCTCGACAAAGTTCTATGTGTAGCTCACAGCTGCCTAGAGGTGAGCACCAGCTCCCTGCTTGCGAGGTCGAGAGCCCTCGAGCCCGCGATAAGCTGGCATCCGCGATTGCCGTAGCGCGTGAGCGATTCTCTGAATGCCTGGAACGGTTGATGGACGAGGTCCCCATCGAACCTGGTGACCTGATGGAGCTAGAAAAGAGACTCCATCAGACTGTGGCCCAGGAGTGCTTGGACCCTGTAATCGCGGCTTTGATACAGGACCTTCACGAAGAGCAAGAAGTCCGGCTTCGAGCGACGGCGCTGGAGATATGCCGACCGCATCTCAGCTCTCAAAAGACGAACCAGAAAGTGACAGTAACGCTGCTGGGTGGCTCGAAGCAGGAGCTTTCAACCCGGTATTGTTTGGCTCGGCCACCCAAGAAGAAGAGGAGAGGCCGTCCGCGCAAGAAGAAGGTGAGGCAGAAGTCCCGCGACAGTGGACTCTACCCTTTCCTTGAAGTTCTGGGCATCCGGTTCAGAGTGAGTCTGGCGGTGGCCGGCGAAGTGGCGAGATTTGTTGCCACGGGAACCATTGCTCAAGCCGTCGACTCCCTTTCACGCCGGGGTATCTGTCTCGGAAAGAAAGCTGTTGACCGAATCGCCAGAAGTGTTGCTCAGCGCGGTTTGGAGTACCGAGATTGGGTGGAGAAACAAACTCGAGCCGGCTACAGAGGCAAAACAGCAAAGGGTCTGCGCCTGGCTATAGGCTGCGACGGTGGCCGGACCAGGCTTCGCTATTCCAAGAAGAGGGGCCGCCCCCGCAAGAGTGGGCGTAGAAGCTATGATGGGGAATGGAAGGAACCCAAGGTTCTCGTTGTATACGAACTCGACGCACGAGGGAGAAAGAGGAGAGGGGGCCTTTGCCGTTACGATGCCAGTATGTTGAGGTGTGACGAGTTCTTTGACCTCCTGGCTGCTCTGCTCAGACAAATCGGGGCCAACGAGGCGAAAGAGTGGGTCATCCTCGGAGATGGGGCGGACTGGATCTGGAATAGAGTTCCCAAATTGGTGGAAGCCCTCGATTTTGACGAGGACAAAGTGACTCAAGTCGTGGACTTCTACCACACTGTTCAGCGCCTTCACAAGATCGCCGATGAGCGCAAAGATTGGAAGAAATCCGACAAGAATCAGTGGGTCGCCAAGATGAAGAAGCTGCTTCGCAAGGACAAAGTGGAGGAAGTCATAGCGGAGAAATCCATGTTCAAAGGCAGAGGCGCAAGAGCCCGCCGGGACCTGTTCAACTATTTCGTTGACCGCGCCGACAAGATGCGCTACGGAACCTTTCGAAAGAGGGGGATACCTCTTGGCTCGGGTGCGGTGGAAAGTTGCGTTCGTCGAGTTATCAATCTACGACTCAAGGGCAACGGGATTTTCTGGCTGCCTGAGAGCGCCGAGGCGGTCCTTCATATACGAAGCCAGCTCCTCTGCGGGCGCTGGGATGAGTTCATTACAGAAATTTCTGTCCCAAAAGATCTGTGGTCACTGACCTCTTCAGATCCCTACAAACCCAATCGGGATGCCGCCCAGGCTCGATTAGAGAGACGACGACGCCTACAACCAACCATGGTGCAGAAAACCAGGTCTCAGGCCGCATGAAATCTAGCTTCATGGGAGGACATGAAAACGGGGTTGCTCCCCTAGCAAGTCATAATGTCTGTAACCTAGATGCACACAGGGGGGGGCATCATGGCCTTGAACTCTAAAATGTTTACCTCCTTCGGCTACAACTCGCCCATCTTTGACCCCGACCGAACGCTTTTCATGCACGTATGACGCAGACACATATTGGAGCTTCTCTATCCTTTTGCAAGGGTCGGATTCCTTGAGGGCAAACTTGAGTACTCCGACTGAGTGCAGATAACCCTTATGCTCCTCAGAATAGAGAAAGAACACCTTGTCTGGAAACTCTGGCGTGATAACCGGCTTTGAAAGCTTCAACACCCACTCAGTCTTTGGAGTCGGTACGTTCACTCGTTCTACGAGACCTTGGTCCCATCGCTCCGCGTCTCCGCTCACAAGCGAATTCAATCTACTCATCAAGTCAGGGGTCAAGTACTCGACAAGGGGTGTTCGGCGATCGAAATACTCACCCTTAAGCTGATAGGAAGCAACCTCTCCTCTATCGAGTGCAAACTGCTTGGAGGCTAGGCGCATACCCACTCCCCCTCCACATGAGCTACTATAGACTCTAAAGTGTGAAACAATAGCCTCCACAATCTCACTATTATCGAGCGTCGCTTGACTCCAAACTGGCGAACCCAAACCCAAACCCAAGACAAAGAACAAGGCCCAGAAATTGAGGTATTCTTTCATTATCGCCTCCCTGAAGGGAGATAGATTGACCGCTGATTGAAGTCGGAAGGAAGAAGGTGGCCACGACCTACTTGCAACCCTTGTTGTACCGAGCCATGTATCACACTATTCACAGTTCCTATAGAGGTGCGACTTCGACCGGTCCGTAGGTAGTATTCTCTAATAAGTCTCCCCATTTCAACTTGGGCCAAGTACGGCGTGGCTTCACCAGCTCTAGGAACTTCTGACAGAATATAATAGCCTCTTTTGTTATGGACCCATTCGTGAGCCAGCAACACCGCGAGGTTGACAGTCGAGTACTCCCTTGCCTCTGCTGATGCACCTACTTCGGAGAAATCGTTTGGAGAAATGTAGAGATCTTCCCCCACAGTTCGCATTCCACTTTGAGCGTTGGTGTTGATCTTAATCCTCCCATCGAGGTCGAGTCTATTTAGGTTTGGATAGAGGTCTCGGAAAAAAGGTTCCGTTGAGTCCATCGTCGCTTTTTGAATTAGGCTTAACGCATCATTGAGCAAAGTTCGATTATGTCCGGATACCTCGAGAAAATCCAACCCACTCGGATCCACCCTGTTGATCGGATTGTTCCCGCAATACGCATAAAGGTTGGTCCCTGCCTGGTAGCGGATGGGGTCGCGGACTAGGAAGCGGCCGTATTGGGGGTGGTAGT
>JBJHCR010000495.1:0-3547 GCA_050486105.1 Vulcanimicrobiota bacterium | reverse complement strand
CTTCTGGCCGTGGAGGATTGGAGGAAACAGCATCCGGAAGTGGACCTAAGCCTTGTTTGTCATCCTACCAATCAGGGGAAGGGTGCGGCTATTCGGACCGGTCTCTCTCGCGCGACCGGTGAGTATTTTCTGGTGCAAGACGCCGATCTGGAGTACGACCCAGCTGAAATCGAGCAGATTTTGGAGCCAGTTCGAGCGGGTCGAGCCGAGGTGGTCTACGGTTCTCGATTTCTGCACTCCAACCCCAAGCCCGTCTTACGGTACCGTCATTCCCTAATCAATAGGCTGCTGACGACATTCTCGAACTTGTTCACCGACCTGGGGCTGACCGACATGGAAACTTGCTATAAGTTGTTTCCTACGGATATGCTTAGAGGGTTTCACCTCAGAGAGAGCGGATTCGGCATTGAGCCGGAAGTCACCGCTAAGTTGGCTCAAGAGTCTGGGGTTCGAGTCTATGAGGTGGCCATCTCCTATCGGGGACGCAGCTACCAAGAAGGGAAGAAGATTGGAGTGCTCGATGGGGTGTGGGCTTTGGTCTGTATCCTCAGGTACAGTGCGCCCTTCCGTCGTTCATGAAAAGTCTGAGGTTGAGAACAAGGCCCCGAAAAGGTTCTCCGGAAAAGCAGTGAGTTGGTTGCCTGGAACAGTCCAAAAAAACAGTAAGCAAAGTCATCGTGTGCTGGTGGCCGGGGGGGCGGGCTTCATCGGCTCCTGTCTTTGCCGGCATCTGGTAGATTCGGGTTCCAAGGTCATCTGTGTAGACAATTTTCACACAGGGGCGGAGGTAAACCTACGGGGGATACTCCACCGTTCAAACTTCCAACTGCTACGTCACGATGTCCTACAGCCGCTCGAGCTTGAAGTTGATCGGATCTACAATTTAGCTAGTCCCGCTTCTCCGGTTCAGTATCAGAGGAACCCGATCCTCACTGCCAAGACCAACGTCCTAGGCACCCTCAACCTCTTGGATTTGGCTCGGCAGACGGGTGCTCGTTTCCTCCAGGCTTCCACCTCGGAAATTTATGGGGATCCGCTGGTTCATCCTCAGCCCGAGGAATATTGGGGCAACGTCAATCCCATTGGTCCTAGAAGTTGTTATGACGAAGGCAAGAGAATGGCCGAGACTTTCTGCCTGGATTTTCATCGAACTTACGGCATTCCAGTGAAGATTGCCCGCATATTCAACACCTATGGTCCCAATATGGCTTTGGACGACGGGCGAGTGGTCAGCAAATTTGTCGCTCAAGCCCTCCGAGGCGAGCCCATCACCATTTTCGGAGACGGCAGCCAAACGCGCTCTTTCTGTTATGTGTCCGACTTGGTCCTGGGCCTGGTTGAGCTCATGGAGCAGACCGACGAAGCGTTCACCGGACCCCTCAATCTCGGAAACCCTCAAGAATGCACGATTTTGGACCTAGCCAAGATCATCATTCGGTTAACCGGATCGGCTTCAAGCCTAGTTTACCGTGACCTACCCATCGATGATCCTGTGAGACGCCGTCCGGACATCAGCCTAGCTCGACGACTGTTAGACTGGGAGCCAACGATCGATTTGACCACGGGGTTGCTCCGGCTGATCGAGGACTATCGTTTGACCATAGAAGGAAAATGCTCTAGTAATATCTAACCAATAAAGATCAGGGGTCTCACGTTCGTTTTGGGCTGTTTTCTGGGAAATAGTTCGTTGGGGCTGCATGGATTCGATTCTTACTGTAGAATGTAGGAGGGGACCCCCGCAGAGATGATCTCCTGGAGTCAGGGCAAGGGTGATGCGATGAAGCAAGGCAGCGGAGCGACGCAACTAAGAAAAATAGATAAAGGTCGCCTAGGGGCGGCCTTGCTCATGGTCCTTTTCATGGGTATCGTTCTGGTAGGCTTCGTGGGCACCATTGGCTTGCTCTCCAAGCGCGACATCGGCATGGTGAACGTGAGGCAATGGGAAAAACAGGCCAAGTTTGCCGCTCACGCCGGAATCATGCGGGCTCTCGCTGAGATGGAGGTTACTCCAACTTGGGAGGAAGGGTTCACCGAAGTGGCTCTACCCACCAACCACAACTTGCTCTACACCGTGCAGGTTTTCAATAATCTTGACGGCCAAAAGGATCCCGTGGGGGCTTGGGCCCCTGACGGGAGTACCTATGTGCCGGCCGGTGCCGCCTGGGTTCGCTCGGTGGGTTTCGTCTCCGGACAAAGGGGTGAAGGAACTTCCGGTTTAGTGGGGGTCGCCGGCAATTACCGGCCGACCTTCAATCACGCCGTCTTCGGACAGCGACTCGTGGATATCCAGGGCAACAGTCAAATTAGAGCCTACAGTTCAGAAACCGGGCTGGAGGTGACGGCCCCCACTCACGCTCACGTCATGAGCAATAGCGTGGGTTCTGGTGGACCCGCTATTCGTGTGGGTGGCGGCAGTGTCGTGAGAGGAAACGCCATCTCTGGAGTTGGCTCCGATCCCAATGATCCTTCGGTTCTGGACATCTCCGGCACCGTCAACGATAAGCGCTCGGCCGATGAAGCCAAGAAGTTGTTGCCGTTTCTCCGCCCGCGGCCATCGTTCCGCTTTCCTGACCCGAATACTGGTCCTGAGGTAGCAAATTTAACCCTAATTAGCCCACCTCTGCCTTATGCCCTTGGTCCCGGCTCCTATGACACGGTGAATATCGATAACGCCGACCTGATTCTCGCTTCCGGGACCTATCATATGTCCAGCTTGCGGGTGAGCAATGGGGGCCGGATTTTACTCGATGCCCAGGTGACTGAGAACAACCCCACTGTCATCTACGTGGACAGTTTTGTGGAATTCGATAATGCTGAGGTTGGGATTTACGATCCACCTCTAGGCGCCCCGGATGTCGGGGATCGGCAGGCCAATCGGCCTCGCTTACTGCAGTTCTATTTCCGCTCCGACCCCCCGGCACCGCCGGACGGTCCAGCACCGCTGCACAATCTCAGAGTGACTAATGGGAGCACCGGTTTCTTCGTGGCTGCGGGGCCATTCCTTCAAGCCGAAGTGCTCGATAGTAGTCTAGTGCACGGAGCCTTGATCGCCGATCAGGCCACGGTAACCGGCGGCGGAGAGGTTTGGTACGACACCCGTCTCAATGGGGTGCTTCTTGACGGCCTAGGGGAACTGACGATCCTTTCAAGTGAAGATGTCTCCAAAGAGGTGGCGGCCCTGATCGCTAATAACGATCCACCCCCCCCTGAACCCCCAGGCGGGGCTGCACCGGCTCCCGCCGCTCCTGCGGCAGCACCAGTTGAAGCCGCCGAAGTTACAACGGTCGAGGTGGGCGTTGCCGGTGAGAACGTGGCTCCAGCCCCTGAACCCGCTCCCGAACCCGAACCTGCCCCCGAACCCGAACCCGAACCCGCGCCCGAACCAGAGCCCGCGCCCGAACCAGAGCCCGAACCAGAGCCAGTACCCGTACCTGCTGCCTACGACACGGAACCTGCACCCGAGACAACGGAACCTGCACCTGAGACAACGGAACCTGCACCTGAGACAACGGAACCTGCACCTGAGACAACGGAACCTGCACCTGGT
>JBJHCR010000494.1:0-3578 GCA_050486105.1 Vulcanimicrobiota bacterium | reverse complement strand
GTGCAGTGCTCCGAAGCCCGTAATACCTAGTTGTATTTCGAATGAGGAGCGCTGTGCATGACTGTGAGTAGGGGCGATTTCAGTTTGAGAGGGTTTCCGGCCAGCCTCCTAGGGTCTGTTGACATTCAGCGTTTCAAGCTGCGCGAAGCAGATTTTTTCTCTCCGAAAGTGGTTTTTTGAGCCTAGTACCCGAGAGTACTTAAGCAAAAATGCGCTTTCGGAGAGGGAAAATAAGCGAGTGCAGCGCCGTGAAGGTTGAATGTCAAGAGACCCTAAGACAACCTAAACTCTTGTGGGGGCCTACGGCACAAAGGTGCCGTGAGGCCCTTTGTTATTTCTAGCACATCGATCGCTTTGTGTTTCCAAATGTGAGGGAGTAATCATGTCTGTAATGGTCTTGCTGTTGAGCCTAGGGCTCCTAATGCTGGTGGCCTACAGAGGGTTTTCTGTGGTGGTTGGAGCTCCGCTCTGCGCTTTGTTGGCCGTATTGCTAACGTTGGGACCGGCAGCCATCCTCCCGGTCTTCTCCGGTCTGTTCATGCAAGCCATGGTTGGCTTTATCGCCCTTTACCTTCCCGTCTTCCTTCTGGGAGCTCTGTTTGGAAAGATGATGGACCTGACTGGAGCGGCAGCCTCGATCTCGAGCTGGATCGTGGGGATACTCGGAGAGCGCCACTCGATTGGGGCGGTGGTCCTCGCCTGTGCCGTACTCACCTATGGTGGGGTCTCCCTGTTCGTGGTCGCATTCGCGGTTTACCCTTTTGCACGCTCACTTTATCGACGTTCCAAGATACCAGCTCGCCTCATTCCTGGTGCCATAGCCCTCGGAGCCTTCACTTTCACGATGGATTCATTACCCGGGACTCCGCAAATCCAGAATGTCATTCCCACGACCTTCTTTGGAACGGACCTTTACGCTGCGCCAATCTTGGGCTGTATCGGCGCACTGCTTATGGGAGTTTTTGGCATGCTCTATCTGGAGCGAAGACGCCGACTCTTGGGGCCTCAAGAGTGGGGGGCCGAACTGGCGGATGAGGAAGACTTGTTTCCTAGCAATCAGAAGAACCCCCACCCTTTGATAGCATTCTTGCCTTTGGCTACGGTCGCGGTAGCGAACTTTTGGGTTAGTAGAGCATTTTCCAAGGTCGAGCAACGAGAGGTCCCGCTGTCCACTTTTGGGCTTGAATCCGAAGCGGTGGTGTCCTTGGACAAGATGGCCGGGATCTTTTCCATTGAGATTGCCCTCGTGGCTGGCATATTGGTGTCGGCCTTATTAGGACTATCAAGGCTCAAGGGACGGATTCAAGAGGGGACCAATAAGGCTGTGGCCGGAGCCATGTTGGCAGCTCTCAACACCGGGTCTGAATACGGCTTTGGAGCAGTGATCGCTGCTCTTCCCGGTTTCTATTTTCTCAAAGAGAAGCTGGTTGGCACCTTCGCGAACCCCCTGGTCAATGAAGCTATCGCAGTGAACGTATTGGCGGGGATAACCGGATCGGCGTCTGGCGGCATGAGCATCGCCTTGGCGGCGATGGCAGAAAACTTCAAGGCCGCGGCTCTGGCTGCAGACATCCCCTTCGAGGTTTTGCATCGAGTGGCATCCATGGCGTCTGGGGGCATGGACACCTTACCCCATAACGGAGCGGTGATTACCTTGCTGATGATCACTGGCATGTCCCATCGCGAGTCCTACGGAGACATTTTCGCCATGACCATAATCAAGACCGTCACTGTGTTCGTGGTTATTGGCATCTACAGTCTGACCGGTTGGGTCTAGAAGGCCCATCCGGCGATCTTTATAAGGTACCGCTGAGGGCAGCTTTGATGAGGTCCAGGTGGCTTTGATCGTCGAGTTTTCGGGGATTGGTGGCTGAGCTGGGGTCTTGCGTGGCCGCCGTGGCGATTTGTCTAAGAGTGTCCTCAGGGGCCGAGACTAGGACCTCCCCGCCCGGCAACTCACTCAGGGTGTGAGGAACTCCCAGTTCCTGACGAAGGTCTAGGAGCCACGCCATGGGGTCTTTCCCCAAAACTCGCTCAAGGTTACTCCAGCGTTGGCCGAGAGCCTCTCGATTGAATTTCAAAACGTAGGGAATGAGGACCCCGTTGAGCAGACCATGATGGAATCCGTAGCGACCTCCTAGGGGATGGGCCAAAGAGTGGACAGCCCCTAGGCCCTTTTGGAAGGCGGTCGCACCCATAATGGAGGCGGCCAACATGGAACTGCGGGCTATTCGGTCCGAGCCGTCTTGGAAGGCCTTGGGAAGAAATTCCGAGATTAGGCGCAGGCCTTCGAGGGCAATACCGTCCGCCATGGGATGGTATCCAAGAGAGCAGTAGGCTTCCAGGTTGTGGGCAAGAGCATCCATTCCGGTCGCGACCGTCAGTTTTGGAGGTAGGGCAGCGGTGAGGGCGGGGTCTGCAATGACTAGACTAGGGAGCAATTTGGGGTGGAAGATCAGCCTTTTTTCTTTGCTGGCAGTCTCAGTGATGACGGCGACCCTTCCCACTTCCGACCCGGTTCCGGCGGTCGTCGGCACGGCTACGATGGGTGGGATCCGCTTGGGGTCAGCTCTTTTCCAATTCTCCCCTTCGTCGACAAAGTCGAAGAGATTCCGATCGTGACCAGCTAGTAGAGCGACAGCTTTCCCGGCGTCCATGGGGCTACCTCCTCCCAGAACGATCACACCGTCACAGTCTCCGTCTCGAAAGGTGAGCAAGGCCTTCTGCACGTCGGTCTGGTCAGGGTTGCCGCTCACGTCTTGAGCTATTCGAAGGTCAGGATAGACGGCTTTCAAGAGTTGGCGAGTTTCCTCGAATACGGGAAGCTGCGATAAACCTCGATCGGTGACTAGGAGGGGTCTCTTCAGGGCCAACTCCATGCAGCCTTCGGGTAGTTCGGCCAGACGACCCCAACCGAATCTGATAGGGGTAGGGTAGTTCCAATTGGCCCATTGGGGTGAAGCAGTCATTCTTGAGTAGGAACCCTTCTCATATGGTAGGATTTCGGGCGAGTCAGATGTTCGTAGCCGACCTGAGAGAGAGTGCAGCCCCGTCCTGAGTCTTTCACCCCGCTCCAGGCGAGAGCCGGGTCCAAGTAGTCACAGCGGTTGCAGAAGACCGTTCCGGTGTGAAGTTGGCGCCCCAAGACCCCTGCACGATGTAAATCATCAGTCCATAAGGAAGCGGTCAACCCGTAGCGACTATCGTTCATGAGCAACACGGCTTCTTCGTCGGACTCTACGGGCATGACTCCGACCACAGGTCCGAAGGTTTCCTCGGTCATGACCTCCATCCCGTGGTGGACGTTGATCAGGATCTCAGGGGGCAGGAAGCTCCCTTCGCCAGGCCCTAGTCTCAAGAGAGCCTCGGCTCCTTGACTCACAGCGTCTTGGACCTGCCTCCGGACAAAATCAGCTGCTTGGGGACGGACCATGGGGCCCAATGTGGTTTCCGGGTCCGTCGGAAGTCCAAGCTTGAGTTTTCGGGCATGCCAGCACAAAAGGTCCAGAAACTCATCGTAGACTTTGTGGTCCACGTAGATTCTTTCAATGCCGCAGCAGGACTGCCCCGAATTGAAG
>JBJHCR010000493.1:0-3579 GCA_050486105.1 Vulcanimicrobiota bacterium | reverse complement strand
TGAGTAATATACGGAAATATTTCCAACATGGCCCTACGGGAACGCCTTCGGCTTTCAAACGATTTTGCATGGACAATAATGGACGAGTCTCGCGACGCGGAGATTAATTCAGCAGCCTCCTAGGGCAAGCTTTCGTGGGTTACGGGCACACTCCGGTTTTTGAGGTCGAGTGACTCAATCGCACCATCAACATCGACACCGGCCGTGTCTTCGGCGGGAAACTCACAGCCCTTCACTATCCTGAGTTGGAGTTGGAGTTGGCCAGCTTTGAGTCCAAAGAAGTCGCTTTACTCACCGATGAAAGCGAGTTTCCAGCCCTGAGGAGAAAGGCGCAGGTGACGATGTTTAAAGCCTCTGGCTTCCTGGTGAGAGGAGGCCCGGTCCCAGGAAATCAGCTACGAACCTCGGACTGTGAGCAGATGAGACACTTCATCAATCAACGCGACAGCCTGGTCGAGGAATCGCTTCAAGGTTTGATCGCTGGTTCGGGTGGTCGCTTAGCCCGTCTGGATGGCTTTCCAGAAATCAAGGTAATCCTGCGAGCAGATTGGGACAAGAAGAAGGTCGCTCTGATTTCTGGAGGAGGTTCAGGGCATGAACCGGCCCACGCAGGATTCGTCGGTCCGGGCATGCTGACGGCGGCCGTCTGCGGAGACGTTTTCGCTTCTCCCGGGGTCGAAGCGGTGCTGGCTGCCATCCGCGCAGTCACCGGTCCTGCGGGTGCACTGCTGGTGGTCAAGAACTATACGGGGGACCGTTTGAACTTTGGATTGGCCGCCGAACGCGCTCGACAGTTGGGTTTTCGGGTGAAGGTGGTGATGGTCGGAGACGACTTAGCCTTGCCCGACACGACCCAAGCCCGGGGCCTAGCCGGAACACTTTTTGTCCACAAAATCGCCGGTCACCTAGCTGAGCAGGGTCAGGGCCTAGACCAGGTGGCTCGAACGGCTTTCGAGGTGGCCACTTCGGTCAAGAGCTTGGGCTTAGCCCTGAGCACCTGCCTCACACCTGGAAACTCCACCAAGCAGCAGCTGCCCCTCGACCAGGCGGAGTTGGGCTTGGGCATCCACGGCGAGCCCGGCGTTGAGCGCCTCCCGGCCTCCAGCGCCAGAGAACTGATGCGAAAGGTGGTTGAGTCCGTGCAGAAGGGGGTGGGGGAAGGCCCTTTCTGTGCCTTGCTCAACAATCTCGGCGGCGTGCCACCTTTGGAGATGAGCCTCTTGCTGAAGGAGTATCTCGATTCACCCTTGGGGCAACGAACCGAGTTGCTGATCGGTCCCGCCCAACTGATGACCTCTTATGACATGAAGGGCTTTTCCGTCTCCCTGCTTCCCCTCACCAAGGCCTTGCGCTGCGCGTTGCTGGCGGAAGTTCCCTTGCCTGCTTGGCCTGGTGTGGAAGCGCTCCTGCCCCCCATCGTGGTCCCTCTCCCGCAAGACCCCCAAGAGTCCGCCCTCATTGAGCCGACACCTTCGTCGGACGCACTGGTTCAAACTCGTCTGCTCGCCGTGCTCTCGGCTCTAAAGTCGGCAAGAGAGCGGCTCAACGCACTCGATGCCAAAGTCGGGGACGGCGATGCGGGCGACACTTTCGCCAAGGCTGCTGCCTCGATCGAGAGCCAGATCAGCCGTCTTCCCTTGGCCGACCCCGCAGCGCTCCTTGCCTCCTTATCCCGTTGCCTAGACCAGGCCGGGGGATCCAGTGGCATCTTGCTTGCTATCCTGACGGGAGCCGCCTCAGCCGAGTATCGCCAATCTGGAAGCTGGCTTCGAGCCTTAGACTACGGTGTTGAGCGTCTCGGCTACTACGGAGGTGCCCAAGTCGGGGACCGCACCATGCTTGATGCTATGATACCGGCTTTGCAGGCTCTCAAACAAGGACTATCCTTGGCTGAAGTCGCCGCCGCCGCCCGTCTGGGTGCAGACAAGACCGCTCTGATGACCCAGGCTGCTGCGGGGCGCTCAGCGTATCTCGGGGCTGGCAGTTTGACCGGTGTCGTAGACCCAGGCGCCGAAGCGGTGGCGCTGGCGCTGGAGGCCTTGGTGGAGTGAAGCAGTCGGTGGACCGGAGCAGCCAGGTGTTTCAAGGGCAGGACATTTGGTCACGCCCGAACTCAAACCCAGCCTGCAGTGGGAAGCCGAAGAGGATACACAAATGAAGTTGTCTGCTTGTCGGTAGAGGCTAAGAAATAGCCTATCGAATGCCGGGAACAAGGCTCTTCCCTTCCAGGTACCAAGCGACGTGACCTGAAATCTCGACCCGTTCTCGCAAGTCGCGACACCAAAGCTTTCCGCCCCGTGGCAAGACTTGCCGGGCCGTTAGCGATGAGCGGCCGACTAGCGCCGGTAAAGGTGGACCAACCCGTGGGTCTTGGAGTAGCCTGGAGATCGGCAGGCGATCTGGGTGTCGGGTTAGACCAGACTCTAGCTTGGAGGCATTCGGAATTGGCACTTCCAAAGTAAGCACAAAAGTAGTACTGTAATTTTATGGCTAAAGAAATTAGAATCAGGCGTTCAGGTGGCTCTTTAAGTGCAACCCTTCCAAAAGAATATGTTGAGCACTTTCAATTGGCTGAGGGTGACAAAGTCTTTGTAATTCAGACCGATAAGGGTATTCTCATCACCCCCTATGATCCAGGCTTTGAGAAAGCCATGGAAGTTTATAAGCGGGGTGCTAGAAAGTATCGAGACGCCCTGAGGGAGCTGGCCAAGTAGTTTGAGTCGGGAAGAACCAACCTGGCTTAGTCGTCAGTTCCTTGACGCAGCTCATCATGACCAACTTCAGCAGCACGGTGGATTGCCCGGCATCAGAGATGAGAACGCTCTTGAGTCCGCCCTCGCAAGACCTCGCAATCGGTGGAGCTACGAGCCGAAAACGAACCTCTTGGAGTTGGCAGCTTCTTACTGTTACGGCCTGGCGACTTCCCACGGGTACAGCGACGGCAATAAAAGAATAGCTTTCGTAGCGATGTACACCTTTCTCGGAGTCAACGACCTTGAGATCACAGCTAGCCAAATCGAGGTGGTGAAGATGATGTTGGCGGTGGCCGCAGGGAAGCTGGGCGAGGAAGAGATCGTCGGGTGGCTAGAGCTTTATACAGAGCCATATTCCGATGAAGAGTAAACTCTGTCCTTCGGTGTAATCTTTGAGCCCCAAGCCAAGAAATGGCTGTACTTGGAGATAGAGAGGTTTGGAGAGCTTTTTTGAATCCGGAAAAAATCAAGTCCCTCTCCCCACCTCCCCCACCTCAGAGCCGCAAAATGTCTCTCACTCAAGCAGCCTCTTCACCTCAGTCACCTCAAGGTCGGTGAACTCGCTGATCTGTTCTGCACTTAAGCCCGAGGCTACCATGCGTTGCACAAGCTCTCGGCGGCCCTGTTCCAGGCCCTGTTCCAGGCCCTGTTCCAGGCCTTTTTCCAGGCCTCTTTCCAAGCCTTGCTCTAGGCCCTGTTCCAGGCCTTTCTTCTCGGCATAGGCAAGTCTGCTAAGTTCGTCTCGCTCTGCCTTTTCTCGGGCTTCGATGAGATAGCGAATCTCGTCTTTGGCATAGGCTTTGCGCATAGAGTCAAGAGCCATGGA
>JBJHCR010000492.1:0-3589 GCA_050486105.1 Vulcanimicrobiota bacterium | reverse complement strand
CTCCTTGCACTCGGACCCCCTGAGAACACGATTCTTCGGCCCTCCTACGCATCAAGTGGGATAAAAGAAGCGCTACAGGGATCTGTCGCGAAGGAAACCCCACCGTGTCGCAACCTCCACAGGAAAACTTAGACACCATGACCGCCGCCGATCTTTCTCTTGAGGTTTCTCGGCGGTTGTCGCTCAGTCGCGAAGCCCCAACTCTTCCTGGGTACGATTTATTGGAGTTGTTGGGGGCGGGAGCTTTTGGGCAGGTGTATCGAGCGACCCAACAGAGTACGGGACAGACGGTGGCGGTGAAGGTGCTATTTTCGGTGACCGAAGGCTTCCGTGAGGAGGTCGTCCGCCTTTCTCGGGTCAGCGACCACCCAAATATCGTTACTCTGGTTGATGCCAACCTCGACTTTGACCCTCCCTATTTGGTCACCCCTTATTTGCCAAGTTCGCTGCAGGAGCATCTCCCTTCGGACCCCGCGGAGGCTGACATCCCTAGGGTGGTTCGGTGGTTTGAAGAGATCGCCCAAGTCTTGCAGTTCGTGCACGGTCGAGGCATGCTGCACTGCGACCTAAAACCCGCCAACATTCTGGTGGGTGAAGACGGACAAGCTCGCCTGGTGGACTTTGGACAGTCGGTGAGTCTTCAGGGGGAAGAGTTGCGCTTAGGGAGCTTTTGGTACATGCCCTGGCAGCAGGCTCAACTGCCCGGGGCGGTGACCGAGCTTCCCCAGGTGAGCTGGGATCTCTATGCCCTGGGAGCTACCGTTTATGTCTTGCTCACGGGACAGCTTCCTCGAGCAACAGATCAAACCCGACAGAGTTTGAGCCAAATTCAGACTGGTCGGGATAAAGTCGAACAGTATCGCGAGCTGGTGAAGTCCGCTCCCCTGGTCCCCTTGCGAGAGCTGAATCCCAAGGTCGACGAGGATCTGGCAGCTATCGTCGAGAGTTGCCTCAATAGAGAGGGAAGCACCCCCTACTCCAGCGTCAGCGACCTCCTGGCGGATCTTAGGCGTCGTGGGGAGCGCCTGCCGGTGAAGGCTCGAACCTGGACTCGGAAGTATTGGCTGGAGCGCTTTGTGGCTCGGCATCGCTTGAGCGTCCTGGTAGGGGGTCTAGCTCTGCTGATTCTTTTGAGCAGTTTGAGCGTCGCCACTTATCAGATCTATCAGGCTCGACAATCCAGGCAGGCGCTCATCGTTCAGCAATACGAGCGTGGTCAATCCTTGCTTGACCGGGGCCAGGCCAGCGGCCTGGTGTGGTTGGCTCAAGCAGCCCGCCAGGAGCCTACAGAAGAGTACCGAGCCGAGCTACAGGAGCGTTTGTCCACCCAGCTCCGAGTGGCTTCTCCGGATTTGTACCGGCTGCGCACCTCCACCGCCCCTAGTCCCAGTGGAACTCGAGGCATCCTCAGAGATCCGCAGAACCGGGAACAGCGGGTTCTCATCGATCTCACCGACGGCAGTCTGTCTCCTCTTCCGCCGGAGATCAAGGCCTTAGGACTAGACCAAAAAGACACCGTTCGCTATCGGCTGGATGATATCGTTCTGGATCCCTTGGAAGGTAGCGGAGGTCCGGCCACCTGGCGGCTGCCGCCGTATGAGAGTGTGAGCCCTACCAATCAGGAGATCAGCCTGGCTCTGCTGGTCACTCCTGAATTGGTGTTGCACGCCAAACGCTCGGACTCTGGTTTTCAGATTTTCGATTCGGAGCAGCAGCTCAAGTTTGTGGTTGAAGGTCCCGGTTTCACCCCGGCTCCTACATTCTCACTGCAGGGAGACCTGGTGGTGGGCTGGGAGGATCGCACCGTGGTGCTCTACCGTCGCGAAAACGACTGGGGGAAAGAGGATCTCGACCACGACTTCTACAGTGAGTTGTTCGCTTTCAGCCCGAACGGCGGATTGATCGCAGGTCATGACGGAGACCAGATCATCCGGGTTTGGACTCGAGAAGGCCAGCAAGTGGCTGAGTTTGTCGTGGGAGCCTCGGTGAACGATATGGCCTTCGATTCTGAGGAGACCCTGTTGGTGGCGGTCACTCGATCAGCTCAGGTGCACGGCTACGATCTCGAAACCGGAGACGCCGCCTGGTCCCCCGCTGAGATGGAAAAGTCGGCTCGTTGGGTTTTTCTCCAGCCCAACGGACGAGTGGTGACCATGTCCGATGAGGTCACCGTCTGGCAGCCTCCAGAGCGTGAACCCGAAGCTCCCCTAGCCCTTGAGGTCTTGCTGCCCCAGGTGGGCCTTTGGACCGGCTGGGTTTTCGATGACCATGCTCGAGTTCGGACATTGAGCCGGGAGGAATATCTGCGGGAAAGCCGGGCAGCAGTTCGATGACGGAAGGAGGGTCGGCTGGGAGTCAGTTGGGGTGGTGACCGAGAGATGACATTCCCTAAATGATAGTAAGAAGCGAAAGCACCATGAGGACTAGGGCCGACGCACCCCAAAAGACCAGGAAGACCGGGTAAAAGAGGTCACCTCGATGATAAGTCCTCCCTCGCATCTGAAATGCTCCCTTTTTCCAGACTGCTCTAACGTAGTCGAGGAGACACAATCCGTTGAGCAGGATTATGGTGGCGAGAAAGAGCTTATAGCTTTCCAGATCCTCTCGGTAGGCCACTAGTAGGATAAAAGACACGCCGACAGATAGATAGAGGGTGGTGGCCAGGCGAAAAACCTCAGGGTGTTCTTCTCTACAGACAAGCTGAGGAAACAAGGTTTTCCCTAGTAGGGCCCCAATGACCGCAATCGCTACGAAACACGCACCGAAATAGTAGAGAAAGATGAGATCCTCCATCGATGACACTCTCTCAAAAATTTGCACCATCCTGACCCCGGTGTTCATAACCGAGATCATTCTCCAAGGTACGATTGCGCCCTTTAGGTTCTTTGGGGGGCTGAATTCCAGGTCGCTCTCCCGGTCGAGCACGACCCACCCACGATCCAGGGAAAGTCGAGGGCCCAGAGAGTTAGCTGCAGCGAAACATGGGAGCGGTGTGCTCTCGCTCAACAGAACACTTTAAGGGGAAGGCAAAGACCTTATCTGCGTCAATATGACCAAACCGTGGCTCGGCCGGCGGCTACTAGCAGCAGTTGTCTCTGGTTGCCGAAACGGAGATCTGTGGCCGCTCCCTCGACTTTAAGGAGCTGTTCACGGCTGGGGTCTTTAGAAGGCCACAGCACGGTCTGCCGTCCGCTTCCAGCCACCCAAAGACCGTCGGAGCTGAGCTTAGAGAGGAGGCGGCTTTGATCGGAGCGATGGGCTGTCTCCTGTCCGCTCAAGGGGTCCCAAACACTTGTTCTGGTTTCCTGAGTGGTGAGCACGGTCGAGCCGTCCTGGCAAACATCGAAGCCCAGCAGTCTTGGACTCGAAACAGCCGGCCCAACCCAGGTCTTAGCCTTCAGGTCGAAAGTCAGGACCCGGTCCTGAGACCGATTTCCTCTCTCCCGAAAGGCTAAGCTGAGCGACTTACCCCCGTTGCCGAACTTGAGACCGGCACAGGTTTGGCCTGCTTCGAAATGATGGAGCTGGCTACGCCTGGCGAGGTCGAAGACCCGAACTCCGTCCTCAAAGCAAGCGGTGGCGAGCAACT
>JBJHCR010000491.1:0-3592 GCA_050486105.1 Vulcanimicrobiota bacterium | reverse complement strand
AACGAAGCAATTTTTTCGTCAGGGGAATTGAAAATTCGAAGCTCATAGTGGGCCTGTTTGCAAGAATTTGCGGTTCCCCTGGCGGAGAAAGGGCGAGTTTGGCGATGTGGGTTGATTCGGCGCACAGCCTCTGTAGCTCTCGAGATGGGTTTAAGCACTCTTTAAGTGAGTCCAGGTACCTTGGCCCTATGAACTTCTCATTTTCAACCTTGCAAGCAGCCCAAGCCACCACCGGACTAATCACCCGGGTCAACGCAGACATTCAGCAGGCAGCCGCCCTGGACGAACAACCAGGGGTCGACCAGGCGAGCAATCAGGTCGGAGAGGTAAGAATCGACACTCAGGATTCGTTCCTCTCCCTCTCCTACGACCCTGAAACCGCCGCTCCCCAAAGCTTCGAATATCAGGCCAAAGAGAACCTCCACGCACCCGACGGAACCCTTCTTGTCGCGGCCGGAACTCAGAGCGCCTACCAACGAGATGGTCAATTGGAAACGTTTCGGCAAGATATACCAACCGAACAAGGCGTTCTGCGCCAAGAGGCCGTTCTCGATAACGGTAGCGAGACCATCAATTTCCAAGAGTATTTTCTAGCTCCATAGATACAAGGTCTTGCCGGGCCTTGAAAGAACGATTCGTGTATGAATAAACTTAGTGTAGTCTTGGCTGCCCTGGGCATCCTCGTGGTGACCTCCATCTGTCCTGCTGAGCCACTGCTCACAGACCAGCAAATCCAACATCTGGCAGAGAATGAAGATGTTTTTCTCTTAGACGTCAGAGAACCCGAAGAAATTCTTGAGTCTGGAACTCTCCCCGGGGCCACCAACATACCCTCGGGCGAAATCGTCGAACGGCTAGACGAGCTTCCGAGAAACCGACCTATCCTCGTTGCTTGACAGGGTGGTGGACGTGCCGCGCGTGTCGCGGACCTTTTGAAGGCTGAAGGATTCACCGTATCTGGGGTTTGCGGACTCAAAGACTACACTGGGCCGAGAGAATTTCCGACGCAAGAATAGCGAATCTCGAAAAAGTTTTTTCTGTCAATTCGACTAGATAACAAGGACATTTGTGCGATAATGAACGGGTGGAAAGCCTCGAATCAGTCCATCATCTGCTTTACTCTGTGCCAAGTCTTGGCTTTGACGAGTCAAAAGGCCCCCCCAGCTTCGTTTTTGTCACTCACCAATTGGTTCTCGATGAAATCCCTTATCAATTTCCCGAGGATGCTGGTTTTTTTATCACCAACAGTTGGCTAGGTCCTAGTGGCTCCAACCAACAGAACATTCGGATCTTGGGCCCAAGTGGAAGACTTTGGCTAGAAACCGAGAATCGAAGCCTCGAGCTCGAGGATCCTGATATCCCCTATATGGTTGTCACTTTCTTCAAAGGGGTGAAATTCGCAGAGGCAGGAGTCTATCGGGTAGAGATCTTGCTGAACGACAGCTTGAAGTCGAGCTATCCTTTCCACGTGAAGCTGGTCTCGGGAGACGACAGCTAGCATGGCGGGCCCCAGTGGTCCGATGGAGCACCGAAGCCTCGGTGGCTCTTCGTTGCCACCGACTCGCTTGAATCTTCGGGGGGATCAAAATCGGGTCCTTGATGCCTCAAGTAGAACCGCAAGTAAACCCCTGACTCATCAGGCCCTTCCACCTGCACCAGAATCGTCGGGTGCGTTGCCCCGAACAAGCCAAGTTTCGGCTATCTACTCTCGCCTTGCTGCCCTGTTGTGCTCCGAGGAGGCACCCACCGAAAAGCCTCCATTGCCGACGACGTCTGTAATGGCCGACCCGACGTTGGACAGCAAAAAGGCCTCGCAAAGTCCCCTTGCTAACCGCGGCGGTGACCCGTCAGCTCCAAGTTCCTCCAGAGAGGAAAATTCACCTAAGCCTGAATCCAAGGTTTCTGAAAGCCGAGATAAGGGCTCTGATCGACCTGCGGCCCAAGAGCAACACAAACCTCAGCAAAAGGCAGAGCTGAATGCAACCATTGAGAAACAGGCTCATCACGAGGAGAAGGCCGATGAGATCGAAGGTGAGAGTTCTGGGGTCGAAGATGCTCCGAGTGAAGGGGAAGATAGTGGGGTCGAAGACCTTGATGAGCAAAATTTCGAATTCGAGGAGAGTCTAGAGTCCACATCTGACCGCGAGGGTGACGGTCGTCAGGAACGGGGAGAGTCGCCCCATAAAGATGAGGACGACGAAGAAGGCCTCCAGCTCAAGAAGACTGAGGCGAGAGACTCGGCGTCTATACGAACCTCGAACACCCCACCTGAGCAAACCCTGGAAAAGCAAGAGCGCTTGGCCCAACTCGCCGTCCAAGAGGGTTATGCCTCGAACATCAGCGAGCAGGCGAATCCGGATCTCGATCTTCACCAGCCTTCTGACGGTTTCGCCTCTGGCGAACAAAGTGCGCAGAATGTCGCACGAGAGGCACCTACCGGACCCGTGAAGACTGATGCTCCGCTCAGATCCTTGAAAATCCCTGGAGCCTTACCCTCGGATGTGCCACTGGAGATGCTGCCTGAACAGTTGCCGTCGATCCCGGCGGTCATGGAGCCTGCTCCAGCAACCGACCCATCAACCTGGACGGGACCCGCCGAAAAGCTCGGCGAAGTAGTCTTAGATCAAGAGCAGCATCCCACCATTCCTCCGGTAGAGGGCATGGACCCTCCACCCACCTTGCCCGAAGCGGACCCCCCTCCTTCCGTTCGCAGCGAAGAGCCCGCTTCAGTCAAGATTCCTTTAGGCGGTGAAGAATCAGTCCCGAGTGCACCCGCGGCCCCCTCCGTCTCAGGGTCACAAGAGCACCGGGTCGACCCGGCTCAAACCGATCAAAGCCAGAGCATGACTCCGGTTCGGGTCACCGATATCCTAAAGCAACATATTGCTCTCCTGGATGCAGCCGGAGTGCTCGGAGAAGACGGTGGCCCGATCAAGAGGGAGAACCTCGAAAAAGCTCTAGAGAATCCCAGCCTACCCAAGGAACTTCGTCAGGCAATAGAGCATTTGCTGGAGAACCCCGAAACCTTGAGTTCCTTAGACTTGGGCGCCGCAGCAAAAGAAGCGGAGATTCCCGGTGGAGTGGAGCCGCCCCTAGACCAGGAGATCGGCGAAGTGCTCTTGCCGGGTGAGCCCAGCATCGGCGAAAGCCCGGGGCTGGAGCTGCCTCAGGAGCCGGTGGCGGAGTTGCCCGTTGACCACCCGGAGTTGGAGTTGCCAGGCGAGCCCATCGCCGAGCAACCCCCCCTGGTGGAGATTCCCGGCGGAGTGGAGCCGCCCCTAGACCAGGAGATCGGCGAAGTGCTCTTGCCGGGTGAGCCCAGCAGCGGCGAAGACCCGGGGCTGGAACTCCCTCAGGAGCCGGTGGTCGAAACCCCACCAGTGGCCGAAACCCCACCAGTGGCCGAAACACCACCAGTGGCCGAGACACCACCAGTGGTGGAGACTCCACCCGTAGTCGAGACACCTCCCGTGGCTGAGACACCGCCAGTGGTTGAAACTCCACCCATCGTTCAGGATCCCCCAGCTCCTGAACCCGAGGTGCCTACTCAACCGGAGGTGCCTGAAACACCGGTCGTTCCACCGCCCGATGT
>JBJHCR010000490.1:0-3627 GCA_050486105.1 Vulcanimicrobiota bacterium | reverse complement strand
ACTGAGGATAGTCCTGAAGTCTCTGACCAAAATGTGGATGAGCTGCCAACATCTCAATGGCCTCGAAGATTTGGAGAGCGATCTTTCGGTTCTCGACAAGATCACTCTCGCGTTCAATCGTTCTGACCAGGTTTTCAAACTCGTCCGCAGCTGGAAGTGTCCACCCTATTCGGAAATCCATCTGGCCATTCGCTGCTTAATCTCATCGTGACTAGCGGTGAAACCCTTCTCCGAGGCTTCAAGGCCTTCTTCGATCTTGAGCTTTTCAATGAGCTTGGCCAACTCGACCTCAAGATCTTCAGGGGTCAATTCTTCAGGTAAAGACTGGAGAAGCTCTTGGGCTCTTTGTTTAAAAGTCATGCTTTCACTCCGCTCAGAGTCTCCTCAATTCGATGCCTCGTCAGCATAGAGGCTAGAACCGTTTTCAGGGCAGCCAATTCGTGAGAGGCGAGCTTAGGGAGTTCAGTCAACATCTCCACCAGTTTCACGTCTTCGATCTCAAGACTGGAGGCTAAGCCTACTTTGCCACCGAGAAGAAGTTTTTTCACCGGGATTTCAAGAGCTTTTGCGAGTTGCTCAAGTGAGTTTCTCCTCGGCCGAATCCGATCCGTTTCCCATCTAGCGACATAGCTTTGGAGCACACCTAGCATTTCAGCCAACTCCGACTGCTTGAGTGACTTGGCTTTGCGGTACTTCGATATCGTTTTTCCGAGAGACATATTCCAATTTTCTCGGATCTTGAGCCATTAGGCAAGCGTTATAGACTTTTTGAGCAGTTTCTCCAGAAGTATCATTTTAAGAGACATTCTAAATGAGCTTAAAGAGCATTTGTGTTGACTAAAAATTTTTTCCAAAGGACTTCTTATGTTTCCAACCTACACACATCTCAATAATCCCGAGGATTCTCCACCAGAATGGACCGCCTTTGAAGAGGTCAGCGCCACTTGCAAGGACCTATGGGAAGTGGTGAACGGGTTTCGGGTGGACTTCAACGACCTGTTAGCCGAGAGCAAAGAACTGGGCAGCGAAGTAGACGATCTCAAGAGTGCTTTGGAGTCCTCAGAGTCTGGGAGGGATGAATGCAAATCCGAGGTTGAGGGTCTCGCGGACAAGCGGAGTTGCGGCGGTGAGCACCTTTAGGAAATGACCTGCGGCCTGACCACGGATTCCGTTGCTAAAAATAGGTAAAGAACCCCCGCGGTCACTCGGTGGCTTATCGGGCCTGGGAATCACAACAACACCCTTTCCCTCTCCTCAGGCGAGGTCACTCCTCTTCGGACAAGTTCCGCAGTCTGGGCATCCAGAGAAACCATACCCTCTTCCATCGCCGCCGCGCGGATCTCCAGATCCGAAGCGTCCGTGTGAAGTAGCTCGGAGATTCCTCGAGAGCATCTGAGGCTCTCGCCCACCATAAGCCGTCCCCTATATCCAACTCCTCCGCACCGATCGCAATCCTCACCCGAGCCCGCACAGCTTCCGCACAGCTTTCGCAGCAACATCTGAGAGAAAACCAGGTCCAGCGTTTGCGCCAGCGAGGCCGGCGGTTCGGAAAGGTTGTGCAGGTATCGCAAGGCCGAAACGGCGTCGTCGGCCTGCACTCCGGCCACCACCAGAGTTCCGGTTAGGGCCGCTTCCTGAGCGGCCTCCCAGCTCTCCCGGCCGTCGATGCGACGTACTCCGATTACGTCGGGCTCGCTTCGTAACACACTACGTATGGCCACGGCGTAAGAGCGGTTCTGTCCCATGGAATACAAGCTGACCGGGGTCGACCAGGGGACCACCTCCCAGGCAGGACCTTCCACGGTGATCATCTTCTTGTCCGCTCCACTGATCTCTCTGAGGCAGGCGCACAGCACCGTGTCCAGTGCAGAGCCCGCCGGCCCGGAGACGACCAGAACGCGGCTCCTTTGAGCAAGTGCGCGCCGCAGGCGGCCACGGTCGCTTTCCAGTAGGTCGAGTTCCGCCAGCTTCAAGTCCGCCTGTTCCTCCGGTTGAACTCGAACCGTCAGGCTCTCTCCGAGGTAGGAGGGGAGGAACGACACCCTCAGATCCACTCGCTTCTCCACTCCTTCACTGGAGCCGGTGGTCAGGATGATCCGACCATCCTGAGGGAGCTTGACTTCGCGCGTATCACAACAGGCCATCTGCTTCCACTTCTCGATAATCGAGCCCACCAGGCGCGTGTCGAGCGTGGCCTCGTGTCGCAGAACGCCGTCTGTTCGGCTTCGTAGACAACTGACCCATTCGGGCCCACGTCCAGAGTGGAACGTTTCCAGGTGGAGACTCTCCGAGCCACGCTCAAGGGCGAGCTCTACCATCAGCTTCCAGGCGTCTTCCAGAGGATCCTCACTGCCGCCCGAAGGGTCCGAAATCTGCCCCCGCAACACGGCTAGGAAAGGAGTCAGATCGACTGGGAGATCGGCTCGCGGACTTCGGCCCTCGAGGAAACGGCGCAGTTCCTCCTGCTTGAAGCGCCACTGGCGGCCCATCTTGATACCTTTGACCTTTCCCTCCCGCAACCAGCGATACAGGGTGGGCCGCGTCGTGGTGAGGAAGTCGGCGGCCTGGTTGATGGTGAGCATGTCGTCCTGTTCGTGCATGGTGCCTCCCTATTTTTAATATCTTCACAATATATCATAGTCACTATGATGCATAAAAGAGATATCTGGCCCAAGCGAGGAGAAAAGAAGATGTTGTGGTCGGTGGCTCTTTAGAACTGCGTCTGAAGCATTTCAATCCCGACGGCTCAGGCTGGGAGGAGAAGGACCACTTCGTCACTTTAGTCTACAAGCAGCAGAACAGGGTTACCCCACCGCGATGTACGAGCTTGGCTTGATGCTCCTGTTAGGAGAAGGTGGTCCAGCGGATCCTTGTGAGGGAATCGTTTGGCTCGAGAAGGCTGCAGCGACCGAGGGTTTCATTGCCGAGGATGCTCGGAGACTCCTGTACGACAGGTACAAGCACGGACAATCTGGCGTGGACAGAAACGACGGTCTTGCCGAGCGTTGGCGCTAGTGACTGGAGACTAGTACAACGTCCGCAAAGTTCATCCCTAGTCTTGGCGGCCATGCATCCTCTTTCGCGGCGTCGAATCTCACTCAAATACGCCTGGTATTAAGCGTTCACTTCTCCTTGCGACACCCACGCAAGCGCGGGTTCCCGGCGCCTGACCACAATTGGTAGGGACGAACTTCACGGACGTTGCACCAGCTCGGATCTGGAGGTCCAAAGAGCTTCAAAGGCCGCTACTTAATGGAATTCCATAGCTGCGGCTCAGTGAAATTCCCGCACATAAGGCCTAACCAATCACTGGGAATCGACTCACCCGTTCCGGTGAGGAGAGGCCGCCCGCCAGACCCGCCTTCAAGGCTGGTCTGGCGGGCCCTATTTTTCTCTGCGCCCCTGCCACAGTGTTCGCTTTTTCCGGGAAAGTACGAACGCTGCGGGGCAGGGGTGGGGTGGAGGTTGAAAGCCGGGAGGGGCCGTCTACACCGAAGTGCGACCCTTGGAGCTGCTCAAAGATGTATGTGAGGTTTCGGCAAGCGTGCGGCGGGCCAATTTTTTTCGGCAACTTCCGCAGCCTGAAGTCCCTGTTGCCTAGGAGTTAGCTCGGTTCGGCGGGTTGGA
>JBJHCR010000489.1:0-3632 GCA_050486105.1 Vulcanimicrobiota bacterium | reverse complement strand
TTCTCATTCCATCTAGGATGAGCGAAAGGTTTACCATGATCATCATGAACGAATCTTCTTAGAAAATCTGGTGGAATGCTGCGATTGAAGCTCGGAGCGCTCGGCTTCAAGCAGCCTAGCCTGCGTCTCCGCTATGGCCACTGACGCCTGGCGGGATTCCGCTTCCGCCGTTACCACCAGCGCCTCCGCTTCCTCCAGGTGAGCCGCTGCCACCATGACCTCCGTCACCTCCGTCGCCGCCAGCAAGGAGGAGGGAACTCCCTCCATTCCCACCAGCACCGCCTTGCCGCCAATGCGCTCAAAAATTCCGAGGCCAGGCGGAAGTCGGGGTCCTGCTCGATCCGCTCGAGGTCGGTAGCGACCAGTTGAAACTTCACTGTGGACGACCCACAATTTCAGAGTTCTTTCCGTTTCATGCCGTAGTATGTTTTCAAGACCAAAGGAGAGACGGACATGAACTTATCCATTCACGCTAACACTAGAGACGGACTCGCTGTCTACAATCTTCAGAGACGCTCCAAAGATGAATTCGATGTCCAGGTCGACTGGGACAAATCTCAAGTGCGTAGCGGTGGCTTCGGTTTATCTTTCAACCCTCAGGACGAGCTGGAGGTTCGAGGCCCTTCTGACCAGTTCGAATGGAACATCCTCGTAGCTCCCGAGGGTCACGAAAACTCTGTCTTCGTCGTACACCCGCCCAACGGGATGCGCCACTCCGGAGAGCCCCCCACTTTCGATCAAATCGACTTCGATAGCCCTATCACGAAAGAGCAATCGCGTCAGGTCGCCCTTCAAGTTGCCTCCTCTCTGATTCAAGTCCCCTTCTTAGAACGGATGCTTAATCAACCGGTACCGGGAGAGGCCACGCCTTCCCAGCCTCAGGGAGAACCGCTCTTGCCCCAACAAGATCTGACGGGAGCCGAGCTTTCGGTCGAGCAAAAAGCGAAGGCCACAGCCGTCGCTTCCCAACTGGCCTCCATGTTGGAAGTTCCAGCCAGCGAAATCAACGTAACGAGCTTTGCCCAAAAAGGTCTCAACCCTGGACATTGGGGATTTCCTGTTGAGGGTCAGCCACAACTGGCCGCCTTCACCCAAGGTGTGGAAATGCAGATCACTGCCGGCGAGCAAAAGTTCGTTTTCCGTGGGGAAGGTCCCCAATACGGTGCCTTCGGCGAGGACAGCAAGCATGAGGGCTACTGGAAAGCTGACGACAAAGGGATCTATCGCCCCGGCGCCCCTTTTCCAAGCTTTGAAAACGACTGGTAGTTGGCTAAGGATCTGGCCAGGAATAACTTCCCGATTTGGAGCGCGGATCCATCCCGGCTGGCTTCGTTGCTTTCTCCTTATTTGTGTCAAACAAACCGCGTCAAAAGCGCCTTGCCATCCGGGCGCCTCCGCACTCGAAACTAGAAAGTTATTCCTGGCCAGATCCTAAACCCCCAACGGCACGGGAGCGGCTTCACCCCGACACCATGTGCTGTTGCAAAAGTACCTCCCCACCTCTTAATCGTACTGCGATGCAAAGGTTAGAATCACTCGGCCAACGTCTTCAATTCCACCATCGCCATAGAGTTCACATTCACTTTCGGGGCGATCTCGTCCCAACTCAAAACAACAAGATTGGGGAAGGAACGCTGTGTGAGCTTTCGCATGGCTGGACGAATGGGAGGCGAAGTCAGAAGTATAGGCAGTAGACCTTTCTCTTCCAAAGATTCTACGTGCTCTGAAACAGCCTGCAGAATCTCCTGCCCTTCCTGGGGGTCTATGGTGAGAAAGGTACCTTGCTCCGTCTTTTCAAGGGCGCTTTCAACGATCGTTTCGATGTTTGGGCTCAAGGTAAGAAGGTTGATGGTTCCCTCGTTGTTCTGATACTCTTTGCAGATCTGGCGAGACAGAGCCACCCTGACGCATTCGATCTTCCTCTCCGTGGGAAGCTCGGCCCTCAAACCTGCCAAGAGTTCCAGTATAGAGCCGAGATTCCGAATGGAGACCCGCTCTTCCAACAGCGCCCGTAATATATCACGCAGTTCGACCAGACTCACCCGAGCTGGGACCACCTGACTTACCAACAGCGGGTCCTGATGCTCCAGTAACTTGCTCACCTCGGTCACGCCCAGCAATTCCTGAGCGTGCGTTCTGATCATCTCGGTGAGTTGGGTGGCCACCACGGAGACCGCATCGAAAATCATGCAGCCGTGCTGTTCCGCCGTTTCCCTTTGAAGGGAATCGATCCAAACACCTGGCATGCCATAGGTTGGGTCTACCACCGACTGGCCCACCAAACGCCGCAACTTCTCCTCCGGACCTATGGCCAGGAACAGCTCTGGGTAGACCTCGCCCTGGGCAAACTCCACTTCCTCCATCTTGATGACGTAGCTGGTGGGTTTTAGCTGAAGATTGTCTCGAAACCGGATGCCTGGGACTACCAAACCGAGTTCAAAAGCTACGTGCTTACGAATAGAGTTCACTCTCTTCCCAAGCCTCTCGCCTTCCCGGGGGTCTACAAGACTCAAGAGACCACGACCAACTTCCAAGCTGATGGCATCTACCTTCATGAAATCGTGCACTTTGTCAATGATGCCCGACCCCGTCTCCTTTGGAAGACAAGCCTTTGTCTCCCTAACATCTCGCTTGAGTTGCTCGATGTTGTCGTGAATCTGGCTAAGCGCCACCGAAGTCCACATATTGCGAAGGCCCCCATCGCTCTCCACTGGGGGCCGAAACTGCACCGGAAGCGAAGCCGGTGAACCCGAGGAAAGGACTGCCAGGGCATAGAGAATGGCCCCCACATTTATAACCAGTAGCTGAGGCTCAACCAGACCGGACCACCCGGCCCCAACCATGCCCAAACCAACGGCCCGGCTGAACATGATCTGCGAGCTTGCCGACGGTGTGGCGCAGCAACCGCACACGCGCTCGCCGAAGACCAGAGCGGTTACCGCTTCCGACAGGCCGAGTCCGCACAACAAGATGACGCCCATCAGCTCCTGTCCCTGAGCGGGCAGGCCATAGTAAAGCTGCACCAGAAAGTAGCCGTACCAGAGGCTGACCAACAAACCGGCCCCGGCTACCAAGCCCACCGCACGCAACATTGTAGACAAGGCGCGATTCCGTTGCTCATCGTCGCGACCGTCGGTTACATGGCGGCGACTGCTGTCAAAGCAACGGGTCAGGGCCCATCGAGTGTTGGCCAGCAAAGCCAGTCCGAGTAAGAAACAGGGTACCAGCAGCTCCGTCTGCGCGGTTTCGCTCTCACCGAGCTTGCTGAGCACCACCGCATAGGCCATCCAACAAGTGGTCCGAAGCGCGGCCGGACCCACTCCCCAGCGCAGCTCGTTGCGAGTTTGCCCGAGGGCGTAAAGAAGAACGAGACCGGTCAGAAACAGACCTTCGAACACCGGAGTCATGACCTCGAGGCCCAGCAATCTCACCAAAACCAAGGTCGCAGACAGTACCAATAATTCGAAAAATCCCGAGAGCTTCACACCGCCTTATCACGACGAATGGACGAAAGGTCAAGACCTAGGAGGCTGCTGAGTCAATCTCCGCGTCGCGAGACTCGTTCATTATTATCCATGCGAATTCGTTCGAAAGCCGAAGGCGTTCCCGTAGGGCCATGTTGGAAATATTTC
>JBJHCR010000488.1:0-3638 GCA_050486105.1 Vulcanimicrobiota bacterium | reverse complement strand
CTATGGGCACAGTCTATGGGCGGGCACAGCTCCAGGACGGCTCGGGGTGCTTGGCCTCGAATCAGTCGCTGGTCCGAATCCTAACAGGGGGTCCTTCCAAATCGTCGAGGGCCAAACGTCCCAGTTCCCGCCCGCTGGAAGCGTCCAAAACGATAATCCTATTGGCTTTTCGGCTCGAGAGATAAAGCCAACGACCATCCCGGCTCTCTTCCAAATATTCCGACTCTCCGGACAGTTGCTCAGACCACACCGGTCGAGCAGAATCCTTCGACCAAGCCTCCAATCTCGGAGAAGCCCCCTGACTCACCGCAAGAACCCTGCCGTCCGAAGAATGCAGGAGCGCCTGGTACACGGCATCCCCATAGCGAGGACCTTCGGCCTGCCCAGAGCGCAAGGAATATCGAGCGATACCCGGGTGCCGATCGGAACTCAAATGGAGGGACTTCCCGTCGCACTCCCCCGCAGCCAGGAGCCCACCCAAGCGCACCTGCAAGAGGAGTCCTCCTGAACTCGGGTCGAGAACGCTACAACCATCCTTCTGCCAAACGACAACCGTATTTGAATCGGTCCAAAGTCCCGTGGGGTCGCTACCGGGAATGGGCCAGAGGGTCTCTACACGCGAACTTCTCAAGTCGTAAACCACAAGGGAGCGAAGAGGCGGAGACAAGCAAAAAAGCCTAGCTCCATCAGCAGAAAAGGCTAAGGACGTCACACCATCCAGCAGGGGTTCTTGGAACCGACTAGCCTCTTCGAAGGAAGGAACATTCCAAAAGATAACTGCTCCTTCAGTTCCTGCCGTGGCCAGCACCGGAGCGGAAGGGTGAACCGCCAGGGAAACCTGACCTTTCCCACCGACATCGAGCACCTGGCTAACTCTGAGGGTCTCAAGATCGACCAGAGACACCCTGCCTGGTCCCGGGACCGCGAGATGGTCAGCCCAAACGGGGCCATAGACCTGGGCAATGAAAACGAGACTGAAAAGCCACTGCCAGCGCAGTCTATTTTGCATGGACCAATTTTCGCTAGCTACTCCAGAGAGCCTCCTAAAGCGTTCGTCGACCAAACCTCAAAGGTGCCAAAGACCAAGGCAGGGATCCCTAGTGGGTTAACGAAACGGCGCCTTCATTTTTCCAAAGATATCCGAAAGGTTTGGGTGGTATGAATATATTTACTCTGATAGGGTTATTCGGTGCCCTGTCGGGACTCACGTTCGCTTATGTCTTTTATCGAGGCATGATGAAAGAGTCCGAAGGGACCGACATAATGAAGGAGATCGCCGGACACGTCCGCGAGGGCGCTCACGCCTATCTCCGTCAACAGAACAAAGTTGTGCTCTCTATATTAGGGCTGACCTTTTTGTTACTCGTGGTCCTAGCCATGCTAGGGTTCCAAGCAGCTCAAGTCGCTCCGGCCTTCTTGGTTGGCGGTATGTTTTCGGCGCTAGCCGGTTACCTCGGAATGGTGACTGCCACCAATGCCAGCGCCAGAACCAGCAACGCGGCTCGAGAGAGCGGTCTGAACGCTGCCCTGAAAGTGGCCTTCCGAAGCGGGGCCGTCATGGGTCTGACCGTGGTGGGACTGGCACTTTTCTTCATCTTTGTAGCCTTCACTATGATGGTGAAACTGACAGATTTCCCTCTGACCGAAGCCACCGTGATCATGGTGAGCTTCGGAATGGGTGCCTCCTTCCAGGCCTTGTTCGCTCGCGTGGGTGGTGGTATTTTCACCAAAGCCGCCGACGTGGGCGCCGACCTCGTCGGTAAAGTGGAAGCCGGTATTCCTGAAGATGACCCGCGTAACCCCGCCACTATTGCCGACAACGTAGGAGACAATGTGGGAGACGTCGCCGGTATGGGTGCCGACCTCTACGAGAGTTACTCCTCCTCGATCTTGGCCTGTATGGCCTTGGGTGTTTCCGCATTCTTCGGCCTGGGACTCACCTACGATCAGCAGTTTGCTGCGGCTTCGGCTCCCATGGCAATCGCCGGCCTGGGGATCATCGCCTCGATCATCGGGATCTTCTCGGTGAAGACCAAGGAAGGCGCCACTCAGAAAGAACTGATTCACGCTTTAGACAAAGGAATCCACCTAGCCTCGGTCTTGATGGCCGCCGGAGCCGGTGCGGTGTTCTACCTGCTCATGAAAGACATCGAACTGGGAACGAGCTTCGGTTGGGTCGGGCTCTGGGGCTGTGTGGTCCTCGGCTTGATCGTCGGACTGTCCATCGGTAAAGCCACCGAGTACTTCACCTCTTACGATTACGGCCCCACCAAACATATCGCGTCTGCCGGAGTGACCGGCCCGGCCACCGTGATCATCGAAGGCACCGCCATCGGGATGCTTTCGACCTGGCCTCCGATTATGTCCATCATTATCGGTATTCTGGGCTCGTTTCTCCTCTGCGGTGGCTTTGCCAACATCACTCTTGGTTTGTACGGAGTGGCCCTGGCTGCGGTGGGAATGCTGAGCACCTTGGGAATCACGCTAGCCACCGACGCCTACGGTCCTATCGCTGACAATGCCGGCGGTAACGCTGAGATGTCGGAATTGCCTCCGGAAGTCCGCGAGAAAACCGACCTCCTGGATGCCGTGGGCAATACCACCGCCGCTATCGGTAAAGGGTTCGCTATCGGAAGTGCTGCCCTCACCGCTATGGCCCTCTTGGCTGCTTACGGCGAAGAGCTCAAGGTGCGTCTGGTCAATGCTACTGCGAACGGCAACTTCGCCATTTGGGCTGGCAAAGAGATCACTCAGGAACAGGCTCGAGGTGCCACTTATCAAGACCTCATGGGCTGGTACGATGTCACCCTGCTGAACCCCATGGTGTTGATCGGGCTGTTCATCGGGGGCACTCTAGCCTTCGTGTTTTCAGCCTTGACCATGCAGGCCGTGGGTAAGGCTGCCATGTCTATGATCGAAGAAGTCCGCCGGCAGTTCAAAGAGAAGCCCGGAATCCTCGAAGGTACGGAAAAGCCGGATTACGCCGCGTGTGTGGCGATTTCCACCGCGGACGCCCAGTCGCAGATGATCCTGCCGTCGCTCCTGGTGGTAGCAGTGCCCATGCTGGTGGGCATGGTCTTCGGTCCGGCCGCCGTCATGGGCCTACTGACCGGTGGACTGGTCTCCGGTTTCCTGCTTGCCATTATGATGGCCAACGCAGGTGGAGCCTGGGACAATGCCAAGAAGTACGTCGAACTCGGCCATCATGGTGGCAAGGGCTCGGAAGCTCACAAGGCTGGAGTCATCGGTGACACCGTCGGCGACCCCTACAAAGACACCTCTGGTCCGGCGCTGAACGTGCTGATCAAGCTAATGGCCATCGCTTCCGTGGTGTTCGCAGGCTTGACCGTCAACGTTGCCCCAACCATCGCCGGGATGCTAGGCTTCTTCTAGAAGCAAAACGCTGGGCAAACCGAAAAGAGACGATGGCTCTGAGCCATCGTCTCTTTTCTTTTACCTCGAGTCCAGCCCAAGCCTACAATTCGCCCCCTAGAGAGGCTGTGCGCCGAATCGACCCAAGTCCAAACGAAGCAATTTTTTCGTCAGGGGAATTGAAAATTCGAAGCTCATAGTGGACCTACTTGCAAAAAGTTGCGGTTCACATGGCGGAAAAAAGGCGAGTTTTGCGATGTGGGGTG
>JBJHCR010000487.1:0-3644 GCA_050486105.1 Vulcanimicrobiota bacterium | reverse complement strand
ATGCTGTTTCGTGCCTACTATGCTGTTCCTGCTCATCTTTCCACCTCCAGTGGCCAGCCCACCAATGCGGTCTACGGCTTTATTACCATGCTGACCAAGCTGATGTCTCGCCGTTCTCCCGATTTCGCAGCAGTGATCTTTGACCCTCCAGGCCCCAGCTTTCGGGCCAAAACCAGCGCGACCTACAAAGCCAACCGGGCCAAAATGCCAGACGACCTCAGCAGTCAGGTGACCTTGGTGGAAGAAGCGGTTAAGGCCTTTCGCTTTCCTCTGCTGAAGATCGAAGAATTCGAAGCCGATGATGTCATTGCCACCTTGACCAAGAAGGCCGAGGAGGCCGGTCATGAGGTGCTCATCGTTTCGGCCGACAAAGATTTTTCTCAGCTGTTGAGTTCTAAAGTCTCCATGTTGGACGGCATGCGCGATCTCACCTACACTCCAGAGTTGGTACGAAAAAAGTTTGGCGTGAGCCCCGAGCAATTTGTAGATTTTCAAGCCTTGTGTGGGGACAAGATCGACAACATCCCAGGAGTGCCCGGAATCGGTCAGAAAACGGCGGCCAAACTCCTCGATGATTACCAAAGCTTGGACCAGATCTTTGAGCACCTCCAAGAGATCGGGGGTAAGACCGCAAGATTGCTGGAAGAGCATAAAGAGGAAGCCTTGACCTCGCGCACATTGGCTCAACTGGACTCCAAAGTGGAACTTCACACGAGTTGGGACGACCTCGTTTATCGAGAACCTGAGCAGAGCGAACTCAACGCTCTGTACCGGGACATGGAATTTTATAGCCTATTGAAGGCTACCGACTCGGACCAGAGTATCCGAGAGTCCGAAGCCAAACAGGCTACCCTTTCCGAAAACGCTGAGAATCTGGATAGTTCCTGGACCAAGGCCAATCAGGTGGCCTGGGAAGGTGTCTGGTCTCAAGCCGGTTCTCGACCGGAACTGGCAGGAGCGGTGCTCTTGCGCCAGAGCGATCAGGCTGCCCTCTACTTTGGATCAACTGAGGAGTCTCAACTTCAGTGGCAAGCCTTCTTTCGAGATTTCCAGGGTCAGTTGTCGGTGAGTGATGCCAAGCAGTTTTATGCCTGGTTGCTGGAGCTCGATCTCGAAGCACCAGCCAAGCTTTTCGATGTTCGAACCGCTTCTTATCTTTTGGATCCAGCCAAGGGCCTGCCCCACGACCTGGACAGACTGAGCAAAATCCACCTTCATCGAGTCCTGAGCAGCGAAGACGAAGCCCTGGGCAGAGGTAAGAGTCGCAAGACTTGGAGTGAACTCAGTCCTCGAGAGCGGGCCGATTGGTTGACTCCTCGGGCCGAAGCTATCTTGGCACTAGGAAATCAGTTCCAAGGAGAACTCGAATCCCAAGGTCTGCTCGACCAGGCCCACGACGAGATCCGTCTAAGTCGGGTGCTGGCCTTGATGGAGCGCCAGGGAATCCGAGTGGACAAAGCGGGACTTGAGACTCTCTCAGAAGACTTCAATAAGCGCCTGAAAGGTTTGCAGGTGCAGATTTATGACCTCGCCGGCTCCGAGTTCAACATCGGCAGCCCCAAGCAGTTGGCCAAAGTGCTCTTTGAAGATCTGGGACTACCGGTGATCAAGAAGACCAAAACAGGATACAGCACTAACGCCGAAGTTTTGGACAAATTGGCCGAAGAGCACGAGATCGCTCAAGTTTTGCTGTCCTACCGCAAGTTCGAGAAATTGGTGAGTACCTATGTGGACGTGCTGCTCCGTGAATTGGAAAAGTCCGGAGCAGAACAGCGAGTCCATTGCAGTTTCGGTCAAACGGTGAGCACCACCGGACGGCTGATCACCTCGGACCCTGACCTGCAGCGAACCCCGGTTCGGACCCCGGAAGGAAAGCAGATTCGACGGCTGTTCCAGCCCGAACCAGGTTGGACCATGTTGGTCGCCGACTGGTCCCAAATCGAACTGCGCATTCTGGCTCACCTATGCCAAGATCCGGTCTTGGTGGAGGCCTTTCAGAACGAACAAGATATTCACAAAAGAACGGCCAGCGAACTTTTCGACAAAGGTGAAGACCAAGTCACCTCCGAGGAGCGCGATGTCGCCAAAACTGTGAATTTTGCCACCATCTATGGCCAAGGAGCCAGCGCCTTGGCCCAGAATCTAGGTCTACCCAAGAAGAAGGCCGAAGAGATCATCGATCGCTACTTTGCAGTTTACTCTGGGGTCAAGAATTGGATCGAGCAAACCATTGCCGAGGCTAAGGTCACCGGCCGAGTTACCACCCTAGCAGGGCGCACCCGGTTTATCCCTGAGTTATTCTCGAAAAACATGATGGTTTATCAGGCGGGAGAGAGGATGGCTGTAAACACCCCGGTTCAAGGCTCGGCTGCCGACCTGTGCAAGAAGGTGATGCTGGACCTTCAAGACGTTTGGGACCAACGACCGGACTTGAAAAGTCGGCTGTTGTTGCAAGTGCACGATGAACTGGTCTACGAGGTGCCCCCAAATGAGATTGACGAAGTGCGGACCCTGGTTCAAACTGCCATGGAGAGTGTTTGGGAGCTTTCGGTTCCGCTGAAGGTTAGTATCGGGGTGGGTCCCAGCTGGGAAGAAGCTAAGGGCTAGCAGACCTCAGCAGTCTAGCGTTGTTCTATCAGGCCTTGTTTAAGAATGTCTTCGGTTTGCCCTAGTAGGGTCAACACTCGGCGCACTTCTCCCCTGAGGGGTACGGGCAGAAAAAACTGGGGCTCGCTGTCCTCCCAATCGTAGCCAATGCGCACCACCTCTTCAAGCTCATAGATGGGAAAGATCACTCCGCGGTCGGAAGCGGCCTTCAGGGCCTCCATGGCCTCGGCCAAGTCCCGAGTTTGTCGGCGAACCTCCTCATCCTGGCCGTCATCTCTCAAAGGGGCGTTGCGCACCTCGCGCCACAAGAACTCGGCCTTTTCGTCAAGCTCGGTGATGACCGCGCGAATCCCTTCGAACGAGTAAGTTTCTCGGGGGGGACCTAGGGGTTGGCTCTTGGCCGCAGCCTGGATCGCCGGCAGGGCTTCTCCAGAAATCTGAGACCATCGATTCAGCAGGTCACCTTGAGTGGCTTCCAGGGAGCCTTGGGTGACGTTTTCCAATTTGTAGAGGGTGCGCACGGGAACCCCTCGGGAATCCAACTCCACCAGGCCGACGGTGACTCCCCGATACCGAGAGAACCCCAGAGCCCCCTCCAAGATTTCGGCTTCGGCTGGGCGATCGAAGTGCATTGTTCCCATTTGCAGGGCTCCCAGTCCATATTCGCTGCGCAAGCCGTTGAGGTGGGCGACCACCGCTTGTTGGTCTGGATGGATACGGTCGCCAGAGGGACCGGCCACCAAAACCAAGAGCCTTTGGTAGGGGATTTGGCCCTGAGCCCAAGCCGGAGTCGAACCAAGCACAGCCAAAACCAGGGCCATCAACGTCAAACGGAGACTTTTCCCTATCTCTGGTGCCTGAAAGCCTGAAACCTTAAAGCTATGCATAGCTGCCTCCTCAATTGGGCTACTCGTTCCATCTTATAAAACCGAATCCTTAGTTCGCGGTTTCGAGTTTCTTCCATTAGAAGGCTGACCGGAAACCCTCTCAAACTGAAATCGCCCCTGCTCACAGTCATGCACAGCGCTCCTCATTCG
>JBJHCR010000486.1:0-3645 GCA_050486105.1 Vulcanimicrobiota bacterium | reverse complement strand
CCTGAAGTACCGCTCTGTGGCTTATCTTGTCGAGGGCGTGAAAGATCGGGTAGCCAAAGGTTCCGCAGCAGCGGTCCCTAGACCCGTGGGTGCAGACCAGGTACAGCGGAGCGTCAGTGCCTTCAGCAGGTTCTCTGAGGGCACCGATGAGTTTTTCAGAAGTTGCGGGAAGCACGCTCCACAAGGCCCTGTCTTGCGCCCAGCGCAGGAGGAGCATCTGGGGCCCTTCACCCATCCTCAGACTGTCAGGGAGGCTCGGGGTAACCAAGAGCTTGAGGTCCTCACCTTTGAAGTCCTTTAAGGCCCGGCGCAGTTCACAGACGAGTCCGGGAATGCGTTTAACTTTCTCCGGCCATGGCTTCGGGTGCTCGACGATCAGGTATCCGTCTTCCCGAGGTGCGGTTCCAAGAATCGGTTCCCCGCGTCGGAGAAGAGAACAGCTTTCCATCAACTCTTTAGGCCGGCAGGGACGTGTTGGGAGCGAACTTTCCAAGTAGCCCAGAGCACGAACGCACACTCAAGCAAGACGTACAAGCCTACGTATTCGACCCCCCCCGTGCCGAACCCATAGGAGTGAAGCCCGGCTCCAAGTACATAATTTACACCATACCAGGCCATGACCACGCCCTGAAACGCTATGATTGACCAAGCGGCCATGCCAAACTGCTTCAACCAACCCGCGTAACGCCCATGCAGGATCGCCAGATAGCCCAAGAGGGCGATCAGAGCCCAGACCTCCTTGGGATCCCAACCCCAAAAGCGGCCCCAAGAATAATTCGCCCAGACCCCGCCGAGGATGGTCCCGGCAGCCAGCAGCAAGACTCCGATTTGAATCGAACGGTAAACTCCATCGTGGAGAGAGGCGATCTGCTCTTTCTGTTCCGGCCGGACAGCGCACTTCCAAAGCACGAGATGCCCCAATCCCAGAGCCAACAGAAAACCTGCATAGCCTAGAGTAATGGTGAGAACGTGCACGGTGAGCCAGAAGTTACTTCTCAAGACCGGAGTCAGAGGCTGGATCGAAGGGTCGAGCACCGTGGGTAGGATGTCCGCTAATATGAGGCAGACCACAGCCCCCCCGGCAGCAGCCATCAAGTAAAACTTTTTGGGCCATATCAGTTCAAAGATCAGGGCGAAAAGCACGGCCCCGAAAGCAACCCAAATGACCGATTCGTACATGTTGGTGACCGGAGGGCGCTCAGCGATGAGGCAGCGCAGAACGAAGCCGTAGGTGTGGAGAACAAAGCCTGCAGTGATGATCGAAAATCCAGCCCAGTAGCCGGTGGTTCTGCCGGCTTCTGGCCGCACAAATGCGAGAGTCAGCAGGCCTGCTAAGTAGAGGATCCAAGCCTTGCGAAACGGTTGAGTTTCGTTGTAGCGCAACTCTCGCGCCATCACGGTCTCGGCGGGAGTAGGGCCAAGCTTGGCCAGTTCTTGACGGGTCGCCAGAGCGGCTTCGCGAATCTCGCGCTCGTCTTCGGCCACTAGGGCTACCCTCAATCGAGCCACCGCAGCCTTCGCGTCCTTCACCAAGTCTACGGTGTTGGCATGATCCAAGTCGGCAAAACTTCCCCAGGCTTCCTGCATTCCATCTGGATGAGGAACTGCGGAAAAAAGAGTTCCGTCCGAGAAGCGAAAAAATACATTCATCTTGACCAGCAAGTCTTGGATCAATTGCTCATCGTCATGGAGTTCTTCGTCGCGTTTGAGGTGTTGGTGGATCTCTTCTCTGGCTTCAGCCAATTTTTCATTCTCGTAAAGCTCGTTGAAGCTGTACCAGCGCTGTTCTGCATCCAGACCAAATTTCTCGATGAGTTCAAGGTCGCGAAGCTCGATCACCGGCCGTTGACGAGCTTCTTCAGGATGAGCCCACCACTCGAGAACGGTGACCACCGGATGCTGACCATTGAACTGGGCTCTCCCGGTGACCAAGCGAACCGATTCCCTGGCCAAGGTGTCCAGGGGTTTCATTCGACCACCAGACTGCACCGGCATGCTCGACAGTATCTGTTCGGCGGTAAGGTCAACCTCACCCTGTGCCAGGGCTGGAAGACAAAGCAAGAGTGCTAGCCCAAGGGCTGCCAGGTTCTTAAGCAACGGTATTCTCCTCGCTCTCCTCGACGTCTTTGTCGCGGCGGGCCTTTTTCGGTTTGAAGTAAAACATGATAATGATTCCCAGAATCATGATGATGGAACCCAGGTACTTTAGGACGATACCAGGGTCTTTAGCCACTGCGAAAACCGATATCATCCTGCCGTCGGCAGTCTCGGAGTAAGAGGCCTGGAAGACCTTGTAGCCGTCTTGTTCGTAAGGTTCGTTCATGGCCACGGTGTAAGGGTTTCCGTCGACTACGATATCACTTTCGTAGGTGGCAGGCGTCTTCGTCCCCGGATCATAGCCGATCCGGAATTCCTTGAGTTCGATAGCGAATTCTAGAGGAACGGTCTTGTAGCCGTACCCCAGAATGATGTCTTGCTCGCTTCCATCAGGGATCCTCAGGATGTCTCCGCGTTCAAGCCAATAGGGCCCCGGCGACTGAGCTCCCTCGAGAGTCACTCTGATGGCTGGGCCTGGAGCCTTGTCCTCTTGGCCCTTTTTCGGGGTCATCTCACGAAGCTTCTTTTCCCTCTTTGCTTTGGGCAAAAAGGAGGCGACCTCCGCCGTCAAATCCATCCATCCGGTTGGAATCGGAGAACCGATATCAAGTGTGCCAGAGTTTTGCCCATCGATGCGGTACAGAAGGCTTTGGTCGGGGGCCAGCCCAATCTCGAGCAGTCGGGTCCCCTTTTCGCGATCTGCTCGACTGTAGAGTAGGCGACTTTGAAACTCCTTGCCGGAGCTTCCGATCCGCGTGTTCAATTCGGGTAGGGCTGCAAAGAGCAGCCAGGTCTGACTTCCCGTCGGGGTAGACAAGACGACCTCGACGGCAGGGTTCACGGGATCTTGGGTTCTAGTGATGAGAGCGCCGTCTTCGACCACTGCGTGGGGGAGGTAACGGACAAGCTGTAGGGTGGCGTCTTCGAACTCGAGAGGGTAGGGGTCCTCGTTGAGGCGATCTAGGTCCACAACTAAGGGGCGCTCCTCAAGGAGGATTTGCAGAGTTCCTCGTTCTTGAGCGTCTGTAGGCTTCAAGAAGTTCTGCACGGCCTGTTCGTTAGGTAATCGGAAAAATTCAACGCTGGCGGGACCGAGGGAAGTCGACCCTTCGGCTGGAGTCAGCCACAACGTCTGGTCGACCTGCTCATTCTTGAGACGGAGCGAAAGGGCCGGGATCCCTTCGGGATCTTCGACGTATTCTGCCTCACTCAAGGCATGATGGTAATAACTGTCGATGACCGCTGTGATTTGGCCTTCGGAGTCAACTCGAAACCGGTGGGCCGAGCGGCCAGGTTCTGGTCGGTTCCAACGAAACTCTGCGGGAATCTCTCGAACCTTTTCGATGTCTCGTCCAAAATACAAGACCGGCTCGTCAATAGTGACCTTCGCGCTGGTTTCCCCCTCTTCCAAGGCCATGCTGCCATCGACACCGATGAACATAGTTTGGAGCGAACCTATCAAAATGGTAATTATCCCCAAGTGGGTGAGCACAAAGCCTGTTTGACTTTTCTTCCAGGGGTAACGCATCAATGTCGAACATGTCACGT
>JBJHCR010000485.1:0-3655 GCA_050486105.1 Vulcanimicrobiota bacterium | reverse complement strand
GACAGCTCCACTCCGGCTCATCTGCACCGGGGTGTTCTCTCCAGAATCCTCACTAATTCCGGAGTATCGATTTGTCTCACTCCATCCTGGCAGAAAGGGACCTCTCAGCCAGCCCAGCGAACCGCCTTCGGCAAGTTTGTCACGTATTGACTGCCAGGAGGCGCGATTCTTCGAATTGTCTCAGATCCGTATCCTGTGAACGTGTAGACTTCAGCTGTCGTGTACCCACTCGGGCCCGGTGTTTCTGGTTTCAAGCCTAAAGCTAAGTCGATCTGCTGAATGAGATCGTTTTTTTGGTTAGTTCTTGTCAATCTGTCCCCCCCTGCAACTCATAGAGCCGATAGGTGAGCATTCTGGCCAGGCCGACCAGGGCGAAGTGTTGGTCGCGGTCGGGGTCATTGGTGCCGAGTTTGGGGCGGGCTCGGCGGATGGCCTCGTTTCTAATTTCCGCAATCCACTCGAAGGTTTCGTCTTTCAAGTGGAAGTCTGAGGCCATCACCGCCTTCTCGAGCTCCCGGAGCTGGGCCTCGAGTTCGTCCAGAGTGGCACTTTTGTTGATGTTCATGGTTTGCTTTCCTTAACTACCTGATTTCTCCGAGTTTCAAGAATCTGGCCCAGGCCGTGCGAATAGGGGAATCTCATTTTCAGGCAAACCATGCCAGCTCAAAGCCAAATCGAGTAAGGGGGGGCCATGTGTCTCTAAATCCTAAAGCAGAGAAGATCGACAAGATGATGGAGCCGTGGGTGGGGCTGGCCGCGCTTGCAACCATACCGATGATCTTTCTTGAATCAGACATGGAGCCTAGGTCGGCCTTTATTGCTAACGGCGCTATCTGGCTCGTTTTCACTTTGCATTTCTTTTGGGTCCTTCTCGCTTGCCAGGGAGCACCCGAAAGAAAATCCTGGGTGAAGTCTTCGGTCCTGGATATCTTGATAATCATCGGGTCATTTCCAATTCTTCCAAGCTCGCTTCAGTCTCTTCGATTGCTTCGCGTTGGGAGGGCCACCAGAATCTTGAGATTTCTGAGATTGGGTCGTGTTTTCGCTCTTGGCTGGCTCTTACAGTGGGCAAAACGCAAATTCACACTCAATCCTCTCTTGTTTTCAGCAAACGCAACCCTAATCGCCATACTTATCGGGGCTAACTCAATCCAGATTTTGGAGCCCGACCTAGTTCCAAATCTTGGTTCTGCCTTGTGGTATGCCTTCGCAACCTGCTCTACCGTTGGATACGGTGACCTGACCCCAGTTTCTGATGGAGGCCGAGCCATTGGAGTCCTTCTTATGATCATTGGAGTTGCCATGATGGCGTCATTCTCTGGTGCACTAGCCTCCTATTTGACTTCTCAACATAATGCGGAAGTCGACTCGGAACTGAAGGAAGTGTTGATTGAGCTGAAGAGCCTGAGGTCCGAGGTTCAAGATCTGAGGTCGCTTCTCGCTGCGCATCGGAAAGGCTAAGGGGGCTGGAGGGCGGGCTAGGAGTCATTTCAATAGCTCTGTAGCAACTCTGCCGGTTCGCCCGGCAAAAGGGCCATCTAGCGGAACAGCCTCTCGGTAAGTCCATCCCCTGCCAGCCGCCTTCACCTTAGTTCCTTTTTGAAGGTAGCCGGCTTCTCCAATTGAGAGCTTGGCCTTCACGGCGTCAGCGCTATGGGCAACCTTCCAAGCGTCTTCAGTGAAGAAGATGACTGTGTCCTGACTCAGAATCACTGTGTCTCCGGCGTTGGCCGATTGCCTGAGAACCTCAAGGGGGGAGCTTGGGGGACTGTAGAGCAGGCTTCCAAACAAGAAAGCGCCTACCGTCAGCCCCGCGAAAACAAGTGCGGCGGTGAGCTTAACCTTTGCAACTCCAGAACTTTCTTCATCTCCGAAGACCAGCGGCAAAAGCCATGGAATGGCGAAAAATGTGGCGTAGCCCGCCCAAATGATGCCCATTCCGCTTAGAGAGCCGTCCATGGAGTCAAACGGAGAGTAGAAAGCGATCAGCAAAGCAGCCACAAGCACGTGGGCTGCCCTCAATGCCGAGAATTCAAGGCTTGGCTTCTCTTTCCCGCGGCTCCAAATAAGCCCGACAAGTGCGAGCAGCATTCCGGCTAGCCCGTAGGCAGTGGATGGCGACAGCAGTGGTTCCCGGGCTTGAAAAGTAGGATAGGCCAATCCGATGAAGATGACCCCTAGGATGCAAACCCAAGAGCGGGTGGCGGGATGTAGCGTTTTGATTGGTAGTCCCCCCTTTTGTTTTGTTTACTTCACGCTCTTAGCACAAACACGCCGTCGAGGACCTCCCCGCCTGGCAGCTCCGACCCCAAGCTCGTTGCTCGATAGGCATCCTGAAAATTCCCCAACCGTTGGTAAAGCAACAAGCTCAAGAGCTTCGTTTATTCTGTCAATCCTCTCGTTGTCGTTCAGCTTAAACCCCTTCAAGCCTTTTCACAAGCGGGCAGAGGATTTGCAAGTATAACCCTAAAGGAGTGCCTGCTCCAAGGAACCCGGACGGGGTGGTCGACATAAGATCCTAATTTAGGCTGAGCGACGCCAGGCTCTATTCGTTCAAACTCACACTTGGTGATCGGCTCGGAGGGCTGTCTTCCTGCTCAGCGCAAGGTTCTTTGGGCTCGGTCATTTGATTTCTGTTTACAAACTCAAACAAAAAACGCACCGCCTCAGAGTCAAACATTTTCTGGAACGCTGGGCTTTTCGCCACTTTCAGTGCAGCTAAGACAGAAATGAGCCAACCTTGGCACACAGGGGGGGAGTGTTGAAACATCACTGGGCTAACATAATTTAGAAATATTTCCACTCACGGGCTCACCTTACTTTCTCCGTCTTGTTAAGCGTTGTCTGCACGCGTTGAAAGGCGAGCATTCTTCGGTCTATGGTTCGCACAAAACTGGCCAGCTTACAACGATGAACACATAAAAACGTGTCGGAGTTCCAAATTTCGACCTTTGTCTTTTTCTTCTAGCCTTGAACCATTTCTGTCTGACGTCAACTATAATTCCCATGTGGCGACAATTAGAATTCCCTACCCTGGCTGGGCCTGGCTCGGAGGGAGCGGTGGACACCGGGAGGATTGATCCCGGCTGGGACGGGTTAGTTAGATTGAGAACCTGAGCGCTGTTCTTGAGCATAGTACAAGGCGAGAAAGTTTGGCTCGAGAGGAGCGTTGGACACCGGGGATAGGTCAGAATGTTAGAGGAGCAGATTCCGGTGTTGAGCTGCCAAAGCTGGACTTATCCCCAATGACCACCGCACGACGACGAAAGTAAGCTGGGGGGATCTAAGCCCACTGGGAGCAAGGGGATGGATGGAGATGGGGACGCGGATCCCCTCAAGCCACCTTGCTGGAATAGCTCTCCCATTCCTCGCCCCTCCATCCTATCCAACAATCAAGCCAGGAGGCCCGGGAAAGTTTGTGAAGGCGGTCGAGGCGGCGTCCTTCGGCATCAGCGAAGACTAGGCCGTCTTCGAGATTGCCGGTGATGAATAGGCGGCCTGCATGGACGTTGGCGTGGCAACTCGAGCAGAGGGTGATCAGGTTGTGGGGCAAGGTCTCTCCGCCGTGGCTGTACCAGCGGATGTGATGCAACTCCAAGTAGGCCCGGTGATGGCAGCCGGGCGTCTGGCAGCAGTAGCGATCCCGTCTCAACAC
>JBJHCR010000484.1:0-3682 GCA_050486105.1 Vulcanimicrobiota bacterium | reverse complement strand
GAGACAGCGGCAATGCTCACCCTCAGCGGTCCGAGCTTGCCAACTCAACCCAGAGCACTGAAGATAGGACAGAGGACATGTCTCAATCCCACAAACTCAAGAAAGCTATTCTAGCCGGCGGTTGCTTTTGGTGCACCGAGGCGGTTTTTTCTGAGCTTCAGGGGGTGCACTCCGTGACTTCTGGCTATATTGGCGGGACGGTGGAGAACCCGACCTACAAGCAGATCTGCACGGGGACTACCGGCCACGCCGAAGCCGTGGAGATCACCTATGATCCCGCCGAGATCTCCTACGACGACCTCCTTGAAATTCATTTTCGAACCCACGATCCCACCACTCTCAATCGTCAGGGCAACGACGTCGGGACCCAATATCGGAGCGCGATCTTTACCCTCGACGACGAGCAACACCAGCGGGCCACCGAGATCATCACCGCTCTAGAGGCTGAAGGAGTCTTCGACGATCCCATCGTCACCGAAGTGACTCGAGCGCCGATCTTCTACCCGGCCGAAGAGTACCATCAGGACTACTATAAGAATAATCCCAGCGCCGGCTATTGCCAGTTTGTCATTGCCCCCAAGCTCGAAAAAATGCGTAAGGTCTTCAAGGAACGCCTCAAATGAGCCCTAGTCTTTCAAGAGACTGAAAAGATACTCCACCGGCTCGAGAGGGACATTCTCTTGCAACTGCCGGACTCGGACCGGAAAATGGGGATGAGTCGGTCGATTGAGGGATTCGGGGGCTTCTCTTCGGCAGATTTTCTCCAAATCGGTCAGCGCCTTGCAGGCTGCTTGCACTCCGAGCACTTCGGCGGCCCAAGTGTCGGCCTCGAATTCTTCCATATGTCTGACGGCCAATACGGCTGCGAGTTCTAAGCGAAGCTTCACCGACAGCGCTAAGGCCGGAGATATCCGTTCTTTGAGTCTGCCCAAGCGGGCGGGACGGGTGGCAAAATGACGCAGTTCGGTGTGCGCCATTTCGTGGGCGGCAAAATAGAGAATTTCTTGGTCGTCGAGCCCTTCTAGAAGACCTCGACTGAACCAGATATCGCCGTTGGGGCAAGACGAGGCGAACGGCTTGCGGGTGTCCAGGACCCCAAAAGAGTAGGTGATGTCCCGTCTTTGAACTAAGGGCTCCAAAAAGGAGTGGCATTCATAGAGCAGCTCGGCCGACGCCGGGCAAGTCCAGACTCCGTGCTTCTCCAGCAGTTCGAGGGAGTGAGCCAGGCCTTCTCGGGCTTCGGTCTCGGGGTCGAGCTCTTCTCTTTCGGCAGGCTCGGAGGTGTATCGATCCTCGGGTTCTCCCCCTTGGTCTTCAGCATGAGAGCCGTCTTCTCGGCCTATGTTCGGCTGTTTGAGCGAAGATGGGGCCATGCTTTGAGTGGCCGGAGTCCAACGAAGGCCTTCCACCTAAGGCCCCAAACGAGCCCTGCCCTTTTGGGGCGATGCGCAGATCTGCCGCCCATCCGGGAACAGAGCGACCCGGTCATCTCGAATCGAGTTCGCCTGGCAGATGCAGGGAGGTGCAGGGAAGGCGCGGTCCATTCCTCAGGGTTCGCGATGCCGGCTTGCTCAGCCTCTCATCGATTGAGGAAAGGATCGAGGAAAGACTCCGACTCCTCCGTGCGACACCTCATTCTTCTGAAAGTGCTGATGGATGCTGTGATCGTTGATAATAGTGATGTTGGTAGGAGCCGGCTCCGGTTTGGGTTCAGGCTTCTTTTCCGGGGGCTTGGGTTTGGGCAACTCCGTCTGGCTTTGCATGTAATAGAAGGTGTTCAATTCATCGGAGTTGGAGATGCTCGACCCCTTGCCCACATCGGAGAACCAGGATAAGTTTCCGAGGATTGGCACGCTCACCGAGCGGGCTCGAGACTCCTGGAAGACCACCGGCTTGTTTTCCAGCACATTCTCTAGGGCCTTGACCGAGTTGATTGGGGTGCCCTTCAGAGACGTTCGGGCCGACTCGTACCCACCGCTGGCTCCGCCGATGGCCCCGCCCACAGCAAGAGCTCCGAACAGATAGTTGATGTTTCGGAAACCAAAGGCCAGGAGGCCGCCCATCGCTCCGGCCAGAGCGCCACCGACAAGGGCGCCACCGACAGCTCCTCTCAAGGTGTTCTTGCTGACCCGAAGGGCCGTGCTGCTGCCATCCTGGGTGTAGAACCTCCAAGGGTAGGCTGAGCCCACAGTTTGCTTGGTGAAGTAGGAAAATTGATGTGCGGCTTTGGCTGTTTCGCTCTTTCCTTCGATCTTGTCGGTAGGGCTGTACATCTGATGTAAGAGTTTGAGCTCGGCCAGGTTGCTGACCAGGATGGGCTCGCCGAACTTTAGCGAGATCCCCTGCTTGCCGGCGTGGACGTTCGATGTGCGAGAGTAGGCGGCCACCTGTCCGAGTTCGGTCATCTGGGCGTTGCCAATACTTCCGGCGGCCGCCAGGGCGGTGATCGAGCCCCCGGAAAGATCCAACTGCAGGTCGCGCATGGGTTGAAATAGGACAGGCTGACCTTGCTGTAATCGTCTTAGGGCGTCCATGTCGGAAACCCCTTTGCCCTTCTTGAAGCCTTTATCGTCGCATGCCTCAGCGCTGCTCAGCTTCCAGGGGTAGCCCTGGTTTTGCATGGTCTGGGTGAAATAGCCCAGCATATTGGCTCCGTTAAGGCCGTCGATGTTCTGGTATTCCGGCTGGTCCAGGTGGAGATCGAGCTTTTCATGGCGACATTGAAAGCGGTCGAGCGCCCGAGAGCTGGTTTGAGCGCAGTCCTTTTCCCCCCTGGCATCTCGGCAGGGGCTCTCTGCTCGGAATCGTTTTCCGAGGTGGCCGGTTTGAGCATTCTTGATGAGCATATTTTGAGTTTAGAGGTGCTCACTGAAAAAAATTTGAAAAACAGAAGAATGACTCCGGCCGACAAAGCATCAAACGAAGGTTCCTCTCAGTCGCTCATCCTGGTGGTGGACGATGAGCGATCCATCCTGGACTATATTGGGCTCGGTTTGAAATATGAAGGTTTCCCCTTCTTGGCCGCATCTTCGGCTCAGCAAGCAAGACATCTCTTTGAGAGTCGGCCGGTGGATCTGGTGATATTGGACCGGCTTTTGCCCGACGGCGACGGACTGGAACTCTGCCAGCGCTTCAAGCAGCTTCGCTCGGTGCCCGTGCTCATGCTGTCGGCTTTGGGTGAGGTGGAAGATCGGGTGGAAGGCTTAGAGTCGGGGGCCGACGATTACCTTCCCAAACCGTTCGAATTCATCGAGCTGATCGCCCGTATTAAGGCCTTGCTTCGACGCCCCAAACCTCAGGGTTCCTCCGAACACATCGAAGAGATCTCCTCGGGTCCCGTGCGCATGTTGGTCCATCAACGTCGAGTTTATCGCGGTGAGGAGGAGGTCGAGTTGACCCCTCGAGAGTTCGACCTTTTAGAGTTTCTTCTTCGGCGACCCAAGCGGGTGTATTCTAAGGAGCAATTGGTTCAGCATCTTTGGGAATCGGATTTTGAGGGATATACGAACACCGTGGAGGTCCATATCAGTGCTCTGCGCCAAAAGCTCAAAGATGAGGACCGTCGACTCATAAGAACCGTTCGTGGGGTCGGGTACGCGTGGGAAGGATAGGTCTCTCGCGCCTGTTGACGGGTGGCCTTCTGGTGACCCTGGTGGCCCTTTTCAGCCTCTCTTCCCTCGGT